>JBNKBG010000029.1:0-26560 GCA_050287105.1 Thiohalomonadaceae bacterium | reverse complement strand
CTGGAGAAGCTCTGGGGTGAGGAAGCGCCGGGCGAGGACGAAGCGGTCAGCTGATGCAGATTCACCTGATTGCCGTGGGTAACCGGATGCCCGGCTGGGTGGATGAGGGGTATCAGGAGTATGCCCGGCGTCTCCCTTCCGAGTGTGCACTGCAACTGCACGAGATCCCGGCGGGCAAGCGCGGCAAGAACGCCGACATCGTCCGACTGACCCGCCAGGAAGGTGAGAAGATGGCCGCCGCTATTCCCAAGAGTGCACGGGTGGTGGCGCTGGAAGTGAAGGGTAAACCCTGGTCCACCGAGCAGTTAGCGGCGCGACTGGAGCACTGGCTCGGTGATGGACGCGATGTGGCGCTGCTGGTCGGTGGCCCCGAAGGGATCGAACCGGGCCTCAGCGCCTCCGCCGACGAGCGCTGGTCCCTCTCGCCGCTGACCCTGCCGCATCCGCTGGTGCGCATCGTGGTTGCGGAACAAATCTACCGCGCCTGGAGTCTCCTAAAGGGGCATCCGTACCACCGCTAACAAGTTTCTTTTGCGAAGGACGCGCCTTTTTATGCATGAATCCCACGACATCTGGCTCGCCTCGGCTTCGCCCCGCAGGCGTGAACTGCTGCAGCAGATCGGTGTCCGTTTCAGTCTGGTATCGGTGGAGGTTCCTGAGGAACCTCATCCGGGCGAGGCGCCTGAGGTCTTTGTTTTGCGGCTGGCGCTGGAGAAGGCCCGTGCCGGCCAGGCGTCGCTGGACGCGGACGATTCGACACCAGTGCTGGGAGCGGATACGGTGGTGGTGAGTCACGGCAGGATTCTGGGTAAGCCCCGAGGCCGTGATGAGGCACTGGCGATGTTGCAAACTCTCGCTGGCGCGCAGCATCAGGTCCTGACCGCAGTGGCGTTGGTGGCAAACGGCAAGGAACAGTCGCGCCTGAGTGTCAGCACGGTACAATTTCGCCGCATTAGCCCGGAAGAAGCGGAGGCCTATTGGGCCAGCGGCGAGCCTGCCGACAAGGCGGGTAGCTATGCCATTCAGGGTGTGGCAGCGATCTTTATCGAGCGCCTGGAGGGGAGTTATTCCGGGGTGATGGGGTTGCCGCTTTTTGAAACGGCGGAACTGTTGGCCCATTTCGGCGTTTCAGTATTAGAAAGGTGAAAGGTGAAAGGTGAAAGGTGAAAGGACACATATCTGCGTGTGTACCTTTAACCTTTGACCTTTATCCTTTAACCCGAGTTTTTTTGTAATGAGCGAAGAACTACTGATCAACATCACCCCACAGGAGACACGAGTCGCCTTTGTGGAGAATGGTGTATTGCAGGAGGTGCATATCGAGCGCACCCGTCGCCGTGGTCTGGTGGGTAATATCTACCGAGGCAAGGTGAGTCGGGTACTGCCCGGGATGCAGGCTGCCTTTGTTGAGGTGGGACTGGATCGTACCGCCTTTCTCCACGCCTCGGACATCCAGAGTGGCAACGGTCACGAGGGCGTTGAGGGCAACGGTAACGGCAATGGTCATGAACGCAACGTAGAGCAGATCAATGCTCTGTTGCATGAGGGGCAGGAGATCATTGTTCAGGTGACCAAGGACCCGCTTGGCACCAAAGGGGCACGGCTTACTACCCATCTTTCCATTCCGGCGCGTTTTCTGGTCTACATGCCGGCCAGTGACCATATCGGTGTCTCCCAGCGAATTGAGGACGAGGATGAGCGCGAGCGGCTCAAGGAGATTGTGCGTGAGTGTACCGAGGGTAAGGGTGGTGGCTTTATCTTGCGTACGGCCGCTGAAGGGGTAAACCATGAAGCGCTGGAGAAGGATGTGCTCTTTCTCTACAAACTCTGGGATGAGATTCAGGAGAAGATCAAAAATCACGATCCGAGTGAAGGAAGGTTGATCCATGAGGATATGCCGCTGGTGATGCGCACCATGCGTGACCTGGCCGACACCGACATCGAAAAGATCCGTATCGACTCCCGTGAGACCTTCCTCAAGGTGCAGAAATTTGCCAGCAAGTTCATCACCGGTCTGGCCGGAAGGATTGAACACTATGCCGGTGAACGCCCCATCTTCGATCTCTACGGTGTTGATGACGAGATCCAGAAGGCACTGGAGCGCAAGGTGCAGCTCAAGTCCGGTGGTTATCTGATCCTCGATCAGACTGAGGCGATGACCACCGTGGACGTCAATACCGGCGCCTTTGTCGGCCACCGTAATCTGGAAGAGACCATCTTCAAGACCAATCTGGAGGCGGCCCAGGCCATCGCCCGGCAACTGCGTCTGCGTAACCTCGGCGGCATCATCATTATCGATTTCATCGATATGGATGACCTGGAACACCGTCGCCAGGTGTTGCGGGCGCTGGAAAAATCGCTGGAGCGCGATCACGCCAAGACCCATATCAGCGAGGTCTCCTCTCTGGGACTGGTGCAGATGACCCGCAAACGTAACCGGGAAAGTCTGGAACATGTACTGTGTGAGAGCTGTCCCACCTGTAACAGCCGCGGCACATTGAAGACGCCGGAGACCGTATGCTTCGAGATCTATCGTGAGATCATGCGCGAGGCGCGCCAGTTTGATGCCAAGTCGATGCTGGTGCTGGCGTCACAGGAGGTGGTGGATATGCTGCTCGACGAAGAATCGACCAGTGTTGCGGAACTGGAAGAGTTCATTGGACGTCCAATCAAGTTCCAGGTCGAATCGCTCTATACTCAGGAGCAGTTTGACGTGGTGCTGCTTTAGGTCAATTCCGGGCATAGGGCACTCGATAGAGTGTCGCCGGGGTCACAGCATCCGGTGGACGTTGTACCTATCATCAGAACTAACGATGGAATGAAAGCGACGAGTCGCCGATGCGCCATACTTCACGAATAAGAAGCTTTGCCTGGTACGGCATTGCGGCACTGCTGGTTCTGCTGGCAGTGTCGGTGACCGTCGCACGCCTGGTGATTGGCTCGGCCAGTGAGTATCGCGTACGGGTCGAAGAGCTGGCGGGGAAATACCTTGGCCAGCCGGTGACCATCAGCAATATGGATGCCCGCCTGATTGGCATCAAACCCACCCTGCTGTTCAAAGATGTCTCGTTGCGCGAGGAGCAGTCCCGCGAACAACTGGCCCACTTCGATCAAATCGGTATTGCCATCAACCCACTTTCATCGCTGCGCCACCTGCAGCCGATCCTCGACCTGACTATTCATGGCGCCAATATCGTGATCGTTCAGCGGGAAAACGGTAGTTTCTATTTGCAGGGGGTCACCCTTTCAGACAAGGCCAAGAGCAGTAAGGGGGGGGGCGATCTCGGTGCCTGGTTCCTCAGCCAGTCGCGGCTCTCGCTGGAAGGTAGCCGCATCATCTGGCGTAACGACAAGACGGGTCGTGACACGACGTTCGATGGGGTTTCGGTAGAACTGCAGAACATGACCGAGCGTCATCGTCTCAACGCCTCGGTAGAGTTGCCTGAGGAGATCGGCAAGACCCTGCGCCTGGCGCTGGATATTCGCGGCAACCTGCTCAACCAGAACGACTGGGTAGGCGAACTCTATATCAAGGCGGCAGAGGTTAAACCGTCGCAGTGGATTGAAGGTGTCGACTATCAGGGTTTGAGTCTCGCTCAGGGGAATGTGGATCTGGAGATGTGGAGTAACTGGCGTAATGGACTGCTGGAGACCATCGAAGGAGGCTTCAATCTTACCGAGCTCAAAATAAAGCGTTTGGGAAAGACCTTGCCGGTCAACCAACTCTCCGCAGAGTTACGCTATCGGACTGGAGACGAAGGTTGGCAACTGTTGATGCGCAATGCTGTTATTCGTAACGGTGAGGAGCAGACCACGCCGTTTCGCCTCCAGCTCGAAGAGTTAAAGGGCGTCGCCAGTGTTCGTGCAGAAAATCTGGATATCGGGCGACTGATGAATTTCAGTCCCTACCTGCCCGGCTTCAGCAATATACGCCATAAACAGTTGCAGCAGATGATGCCCGCCGGCTGGGTGGATACCCTGCGCGTGGATCTGGAGGATGGCGAATTGATCGGTGCGGTTGCCTCGGTCAAGGATTTCAGTTGTGCTGCGGTGCAGCAGATGCCCGGCGTTACAGGCCTGACCGCCCGCCTCGGTTTCGATGGCCTTAACGGCGCAGTTGAACTGAACACAACTAATCTAACCCTGGATCTGCCGACGCTGTTCGATAATGCCCTGCCGTTGCAAAAGATTAATGGGTTAATGCGTATCAGCAAAATGGGCAAGGGCTGGCGCGTGGTGGCCAACGACCTCAGCATTGCGAATAACGATCTCACTATGCAACTGGGAATGTCGCTACAGCTGCAACCGGGTGAGAGCCCACTGCTGGCGCTGGTTGGTGATTTCAGGGATGGTCGTGTCCATTCCGTGCCCACCTATCTGCCAACGAAAATTATGCCTGAAGGTAGTGTCAACTGGCTCAAGCGTGCTTTCCACGGAGGTCAGGTGAGTCGAGGCTCGGTACTGCTGCACGGCAGAATGGAGCGATCACTGCTGCAACAGAAGCAGGGACGTTTCGAGATCCGCTTTGATGCCTACGATGTGGATCTGGATTACAGTGCAGGCTGGCCCATGCTCTACGCGATACGTGGCGAAGCGGTGTTCACCGGGCCGGGGATGAACATCGATGTGGCCGAGGGGCGGATGTATGGTTCCCGGATAACACATGCCACGATAGCCATCCCCGATTTTCTTCACTCCGTGCTGGGGATTGAGGGCGAGGTGCAGGCGAAGGCTATCGATGCCCTGCGCTTCCTGCGCGAGGCCCCCTTCAGTCGTGGCGCAGGATTACAGGGATTTTTGGGACAGGGTTATACCCCTGTGACGTTGAAACTGTCGCTCCCGCTTTCAGATGAAACCGCAGCAAAGTCCCCTCTGGCGGTTGAGGGTTCGGTCGCCTTGCAGGGTAATAATTTCCACTTTGCCAAGGGGGTCGAACTGTATGATGTCAACGGCACCCTCAATTTTACCGAAAAGAGTTTTGCCTCTGAAGAGATCACCGCGAACATGTATGGCTTCCCGGCGACGGTGACCGTTTTCTCTGAGGGCACCAAATTTGACCAGCGTGGCGCGACTATCGTCGCCGTACGCGGTCATGCCACCGCCGCTTCGGTGCGCAAGGAACTGGAACTGCCGTTGCTGGAGATGGCCAGTGGTGAGACTGACTGGCAGGCGCGTATGACCGTCACTCCGGGTGAAGAGGGCGGGGTATCGCTGGATATCTTCTCCGAGCTTCAGGGCATTGCACTGGATCTGCCCGAACCCATGGGTAAATCAGCGGAGGGTACGCGTTCACTATCCGTTACCCTTGGCCTGGGCGGTCAGCAGCAGGGTATCCACTCGCTACAGTACGATGGCCGCTTTAACGCGGTATGGAAAGTGGAGAGCGACGGCCAGGCGTTGCGGCGCATCGGCATACTGCTGGGAGAGAATGATCCGGCGATCCTGCCGGTGAAGAATGTGTTGCGCATTGGTGGGTCGATGACGGAGTTGAACTGGCTCGAATGGCGCAAGGTGATCGATCACTACTTCCCCGAGCGGCCCGGCGAGAAAAAAATTCCGTTGGATATCCATATGCAGCGGCTGCATCTGCTCAAATTTGAAGGGGAGCCGGAGAAAAGCGATGTCTTGAGCAAGATGCCGCCCATCGATATCGATATCCACGATTTTGCCTATGGCGAAATGAAACTTGGCGGGATCGCCGCCAGGATCGACCCCTCACCTACCCGCGTCGCCTTTAACGCGATCAAGGTCAATGCCCCCCACTTCAAGTTACAGGGTAATGGAAGCTGGCGGCCCAAGGGCAAAACCCAACTCCAGCTGACGCTAAAAAGCGGTGACATGGGGAAGATGTTCCGCGATCTCGGTTTTGCCTCGGTGATTAAAGGGGGCAAGACCGATGCCCGGGGGGCAGTGGAGTGGCCCGGTTCCCCACTGGCGTTCTCGCTCAAAAATATGACCGCCAGCGGGCAGGTCAATATCGAGGAGGGAGTGATCGACAAGATCGAACCGGGCGCGGGTAAACTCCTCGGCCTGCTCAGTCTGGAAGCGCTGCCGCGCCGCCTGTTCCTCGACTTTAGTGACATGTCCGGCAAGGGACTGGAGTTCACCAGTATCAAGGGCGACATCCGTATCCGTAACGGTGATGCGCTGACCGACAATATGGTATTGAAGTCGTTACCGGCGGACATACTGGTTACCGGCAGAACCGGGTTGGTAGCCCGTGATTTCGACCAGAAAGTCTCCGTGGTGCCCAATGTGGCCGGTACCGTCTCCGTTGCCGGGGCATTGGCCTGGGGGCCACAGGTCGCCGCGGTGCTGGCGATAGTCCAGGGTCTGTTCAAGAGCGGCATCGATCAGGCCACCATGACCCGCTATGAGGTCCACGGCACTTGGGAGAAACCGGAGATCATCCGTCTGGAGCCAGAACCGGTCGCCGAGGCAGAGAGCAAAATCCCCGGTGTCGAGTGATCGCACTTCCATTCCTTCCTGTAAGTGATAGTATTTCCGCAGTATGTTGAAACGAACCTGCGCCCTGCTTCTGCTGCTTGTCCCGTTATCTGCCCTGTGTGGTGAATCCTGGGATATCTCCGCATCGGAGTGGGCGCGCCCACGCCACGGTGACTGGCTGGTCAGGCAACCCGCACTGGTTGCAGCCGTTGAGCAGCTTCAGCAGGACCCCGATGCCCGTATGCAGATTTACTACCCCGGTGGTGATGAGGGGCTTTTGTGGGCCGATGAGTTACAGGCCTGGTTGGTGGCACTGGGAGTGGGGTCGGATCGAATTGAGAGGGTTCCTGGTAGCGGCGCGGCCGACCGGGTCCAGTTAAGGATAGTTAAATAAATCGGGAACCAACCCGACAGGAGAGAACTGAGTGAGTCGTGTCGCAGCAATCCAGATGGCTTCCGGGCCAAATGTTAACGCCAATCTGCTGGAAGCCGCTCGCCTGATCAAACAGGCGGCAGAGGCAGGTGCCGAGCTGGTAGTACTGCCAGAAAACTTCGCCATCATGGGCATGAGCGAAACCGACAAGGTCAAAATTCGTGAAGAAGAGGGTAAAGGCCCGCTTCAGGACTTTCTTTCCGAACAGGCCGCACGTCATGGTATCTGGCTGGTTGGTGGCACCATACCGCTCGCCGCCAGCGACGACGAACACGTCTACGCCGCCTGTCTGCTCTTCGACGACAAGGGCAAGCGCGTCGCCCGCTACGACAAAATTCACCTGTTCGACGTGCGCATCACCGAAAGCAACGAACGTTACAACGAATCGGCCACCATCGAACCGGGCAACGGCATTGTGGTGGTTGATACCCCGTTCGGCAAACTCGGCCTCGCGGTCTGCTATGACCTGCGCTTCCCCGGCCTGTTCCGCCGCATGATCGAAGAGGGTGTGGAGATCTTTGCTATGCCGTCAGCCTTCACCGCCATTACCGGTAGGGCCCACTGGGACATCCTGGTTCGTGCCCGTGCCATCGAAAATACCTGCTACATGATCGCCTCGGCCCAGGGTGGTTACCACGCCAACGAACGCGAAACCTACGGCCACAGCATGATCGTCGATCCGTGGGGCGTGGTTCTCGACAACCTGTCACGCGGTTCCGGTGTCGTCGTCGCCGACATCGACCTCGGCCGACTGCGCGACCTGCGCCGCACCTTCCCCGTACTGGAACACCGCAAGCTCGCCTGTTCCTTCCCGGGATAAAAGCAATTAACCGCAAAGGACGCGAAGTACGCAAAGGAAAGAAACAAGACGGCCACCTGATGAGTGGCCGTTTTTGTTTTAGCTCATGATAAGCTAGATAAAACAAGTATGAAAAAAACATATAGTGACAATGTGATCAAGATTTTTATGACATTGCTATTTGGATTTGTTGGCGGTGTTATCGTGTTTGTATTGTCACTTCTTTTTTTCTGCGGTCTTGGGGTCGATGCATGGCATACATTAATGTATGCAGCAATTGCATCACTGCTCAGTATTGCAGTTGTTTTTTTAATCTCTGCGGCTAGGCGTATGGTGTAGCTAGAAGTCAGTGGGCTGGGCAGTCATGCACAGCAACAATACTGGTTTGCGAGGTGAGTGCAATGCAAACTGAAGAAGATAAAATGATTCAAAGTCAGTTGGAGAAACCGGGCAATGGTCTGCCTGGTATCGATGCCCTGTTTCTCCGATACGTCGCCTTCCCGCTGCTTAAAGTTATGATGCCATGGAATATGGCGATGAAGTTTTTTGAGCGAGAGGGACAACGCGTCCTGGATGCAGTGGAAGGTCTGGATGAAGAAACCCTGTTCAGGAAAGTGCTGATAAGCAAAACATTCGGCATCGAAGACAGCTCGCGATACTACTCACCGGCAATGGTGCTGTGGCATCTGATCTATGTCGGTAACGCCATACAGGGCGGCATCATCGGTTTGAGCAGAAATGAGCAACTCGATTTTGTGGTAAAGATCGAGAACTTCAAACCCTTTGTCGAGATAAGCAACAACATCGTTCGTGAATACGGTATTTTCCTCAAGAAGTACCGCAAGACCATTGAGAGAAGTGTGCAGGATAGGCATATCCGCAACTACCACGCACACCCGTGGTTTGGCCCGTTGAACCCTCACCAATGGCTGATTCTGTCGGCAATTCATCAGTGGGTGCATGGCAGACAGTTACGGAAGATACTGAAATATCGCGGCGAGGCATGAGTCCAGATAATTCAGGGATTGCCATCAGCCGCGTATCGGAGTAGAAAATTGAACAGGAAAGACAAAGGAGGGAGTCGAAGTATGGAAAGCATCACACCAGCAAAGGAAGCGTCCCGTTACCCATCCTTATTATTGTCCCGTTTGCCCAGCACGCCCGTAAGTAAATCAAAAGGTTACAGCGGTTGCGGGATTTTATTGGACAAAAGAGTCCTTTTACAAACGGACACTTTTGGCGTCGAATTATAGTTATGTTCACTGAAGTGAAATCTATAGCTGAGGGTTTGTTGGTCGTTTCATTCGTGCCTGCAACGATATATCTATTTCTTACCATGTATGTTCTTCACTATTACGAAGTGAGAACAAAAAAGAAACCACCAGCAATTCAATGGTGGTCCTTTAACAAAGAAATTAGTAGCGAGTTTCCAAGCCAAGCAAAGATGGCACGTAAGCTTGAGGTTTCTATTATCGTTATGGCCTTGCCTTGGCTCTTGTTGTCTATGTCAGGTCATTAAGTCATGTATAAAAACATAACAAGCGCTTTGAGTATTGCGCCTTCGGCGCAGGGACCTCGCTATCGCTCGGCCCCTCAAGCTAATCGTTATGAGTATGAAACTGACTAAGTGCCGAGACACGGCCAGCCTCTATAACGCTGTGCCAAGGAAGTACAAGGAACTTGTGCGGCTGGTGCCAGCTGAAAAGGCGCCATATATCCTTGCTGTCTTAAAGGACGGGGTTGGCCATCTCAGGAACATAAAGAAGGCAGCATCGCACATGGAAGAGGGGTATACCTTAGTTCTTGCGGCCGAGGACTTAACGGAAGAGGCGGTCTGTGAATTGAAAAATGTGAATGGCATTCCGATTACCATCCGAAATTTCTTCTATTGGACAGAAGAAAGCCACAAACATATTCAACAGTTTGGCGGCCCAAAGGCGAAGCCCCGTGAAAACTCATAACACGTCGCTCCAGCCGACGTCAGTCCGCGTTGCGGCCTTCCTCAGCTGAGCTTGGCGTTATGTTTGATATGAAAATTAGCAAGGAAGCAGTTGTCGGAATATTTGTAACACTTATTGCTGTAGGTGCACTTGCCTTCGCGACTGGAATTTATGGAATTCTATATGTCGGCTTTGCATTTGTATTCATGGTGGTATCTATAAAAATATTTTTCCGCAAATCTGTTGCATCAAAAGCCGGGGCCGTCATTATTAACCCTGACATCGCCTATAAAATATTAATGCCATCAAAATACAAAAAGGCAATTAAAGAGCTTAGTGAGAACGAACAACATGAAAAAACATAACAATAGGGTCAAGATCGTTCGCTCTCGCTAAAATAGTCAGGGACAGACCACAGTTTTATATTGCTTTACTTTGCGTTCCTTCGCGTACTTCGCGGTTAACTGCTTTTATTCCATCGCTTCCCTCAAATAACGAAACAACTCCCGCGCCGATTTCGGTGGTTTGTTTTTCTTCGCTTCCTGCTGTGCATTGCGCATTAACTGTCTTAGATGTTGTCGGTCGAGGTTGGGTTGATTTTCCAGCAGTTCGGCAAGGGCGGCATCGCCTTCGTTGATCAGGCGGTCGCGCCACTGTTCCAGCGTGTGCAGGCGTGCATTTTCCCGCAGGTGTTCGTTGCGCAGTGCTTCCATTGCCGCTTCGATGGGCTCGGCATCGATCTGGCGCATCACCTTGCCGATGTACTGTAACTGGCGTTTGCGTCCACCGCGGGCGGTAATGCGTCGCGCCAGCTCGACCGCGTCGGCGAGCTCTTCCGGCATGGGGATCTTGGCCAGTTTGCTTGCAGGGAGTTCCACCAGCTCTTCGCCCAGTGCCTGTAACGCTTCGCTTTCGCGCTTTAGCTGGCTTTTGCTGATGAGGATGAGCTCTTCGTCATCCGAAATGTCGTTCTCGTTCATGCTTATACCAGGAAGATGGCGGCGAGGCCGAGGAAAGCGAAGAAGCCGATCACGTCGGTGACGGTGGTGAGCAATACGCTGCCAGCCAGCGCCGGGTCGGCCCCCAGCTTCCGCAGCATCAGGGGAATGGTGGCGCCGCTGAGGGCGGCAACAAACAGATTGATCACAATCGCCGCGCCGAGTACCAGCGCCAGTGAGGGACTGTCGAACCAGAAACCGGCGACCACTGCCAACACGACAGCCCAGGTCAGGCCGTTGAACAGGCCGACGATCAGTTCCTTGTTGAGCAGGCGTTTGGCGTTACTGCTGCTGACCTGACCAAGCGCCATGGCGCGGATCACTAGGGTGAGGGTCTGGCTACCGGCGATGCCGCCCATGCTGGCGACGATGGGCATGAGGATCGCAAGTGCCACCAGTTTTTCGATGGTGGCGTCGAACTGGCCGATGACCCAGGAGGCGAGCAGCGCGGTGATCAGGTTAATGCCAAGCCAGATACCGCGACGGCGACTACTGGCGACAACCGGGGCGAAGATATCTTCCTCTTCGCTCAAACCCGCCATGACCATCAGATCGTGATCGGCGCGGTCACGGATAACGTCCACCACGTCATCGATGGTGATACGACCGAGCAGTTTGCCGTTGGCATCGACCACCGGCGCGGAAACGAGGTCGCGGTGTTCGAACAGGGTGGCTACCTCTGCGGCAGGTGTATCCGCGCTGATACCTTCGATATTGCGCTGCATTACCTTACTTACCCGCAGGGCGGGGTTGGCGGTGAGCAGGGTGGTCAGGGGTAGCAGGCCGAGATATTTACCTTCCCGATCCAGCACCATCAGGTTATCGGTGGTTTCCGGCAGGGAGCCGATGAAGCGCATGTAGCGCAGGACGACTTCCAGGCTGATGTCCGCACGGATAGTAATGGTATCCACGTTCATCAGACCACCGGCAGTGTCCTCCGGATAGGGCAGTACCGCCTCGAGCCGTTCGCGGTGTTGATCATCCAGGTTGTGCAGTACCTGCTGGATGACATCTTCCGGCATCTCCGGCAGCAGGTCGGCCAGGTCATCCGGGGCGAGGGTTTCGGCGGCGGCGACCAGCTCGTGCGACTCCATGTCGCGGATGAGTTGGGCGCGCAGGGTATCGTTTACATAGAGGAGGATGTCACCGTCGAAACCGGGATCGACCTGTTCCCAGACGATATTGCGCTGTTCATGCGGCAGCGATTCGAGCAGCAGGGCGATCTCCGCCGGGTGCAGTTCGTGAAGGACCTGCCGAACCTGGGCGATATCATCCTGCTGCAACGCAAGTTGCAGGTTATCCAGGCGTTCGTGTGCGGTATCTTTTTCGGCAGCGTCGGCCATTACCGTTCCCCTCTTGCTTGGGGGGAAGTGTAGCAAGCGCCGCAAGGCGATGGAACATGAGGAGGATAACGCGGAGCTTTTATTTGTTCTGGCGGTTCAGTTCGGCGAGTTTTACCCCGATGAGATCACTGTTGTTACTTGCAAGCAATTCACCGAGTTGTTTGCGCAGTTTGCCGATGTGGCTGTTGCGAATGATCTGTTTAACCTCGGGAAGCCGGGTTGGCGGCACACTGAATTCCTTCAGTCCCATAGCCAACAACAGTCGGGTGAGGGCGGGGTCGCCCGCCATCTCGCCGCACATGGCGACCGGGATGTTTGCCTCGCTTCCGGCGCGGATGACGCTATGGATCAAGCGCAATACGCCCGGATTGAGTGGGTCGAAGAGATGACTGACCGATTCGTCGATGCGGTCGGTGGCGAGGGTGTACTGCATCAGGTCGTTGGTGCCGATGGAGAGAAAGTCGAGATCACGGGCAAAGATGTCGGCACAGATCGCGGCGGCGGGTACTTCAATCATGCCGCCGATGGGAATATTCGGGTCGAAGGCCTTTTTCTCATTTTTCAGCGCCTTCTTCTGTTTTTCGATCAACTCCAACACCTGCATCAGCTCCAGCGGTGTGGTGAGCATGGGGATCAACATACGCACCGGGCCGGTGGCGGCGGCACGCAGGATGGCGCGGAGTTGTGGAATAAACAGTTCCGGTTCCTTGAGACAGAGGCGCACCGCACGTAATCCGAGTGCTGGATTGGCCGCGTTGCATGTCACCCGGGAGGGGGCCTCTTTGTCCGCGCCCATATCCAGGGTACGGATGGTCAATGGCGCTCCTTTGAGGCGGCGGATGGCATTGCGGTAGGTGCGGAATTGCTCCTCTTCATCCGGTGGGGTGGCGCGGTTCATGTAGAGGAATTCGGTACGGTAGAGGCCGACTCCCTGTGCCCCGACCTTGCGCAGCGCGGTAATGTCTTCACTCAGTTCGATATTGGCGAAGAGGCTGATGTCGACATTGTCCAGACTGCGCGGCGGTTCGTCTTTGAGCTTGCGCAGTTCGGCACGTGCCTTGCGCTCTTTACGCTGCAGTTTTTCGAAGCGCTTGATCGCCGCTTCGTCGAGACCGACCAGCAGGGCGCCGCTGTCGGCGTCCACCACCACCTGTTCCCCTTCGGCAACATATTTCCATGCGTGATGGACACCGACGATGGCCGGGATGTCCAGGCTACGTGCGAGGATCGCGGTGTGTGAAAGCGGGCCGCCACGTTCGGTGACGATGGCGGCGACGTTCTGCTGGTGCAGTAACACCAGATCGCTGGGGGAGAGATCGGCTGCGATGACGATGCGTGCTTCGTCCTGATCGGATTCGTGTGCGGTGGGGTGTTGTTCCCCATGCAGCAGGATCGACTGGATGCGACCCACCACATGCTCCACATCGTCGCGACGTGTCTTAAGGTAGGGGTCGTCCATGGCGTCAAACACCTGCACCAGGTTGTCCTGCTGCAGCTTCAGCGCCCACTCCGCATTGCAGTGGTGTTCGCGGATCAGCTCTTCCGGTGATACGGTGAGGGTCGTGTCGTCCAGCATCAACAGGTGAGTGTCGATGAAGGCGCTGATCTCTTGTGGGGTGTTGGGCGGGATGCGGGCGCGGATGGTACGCAACTGCTCGCGTGCGGTTTTGACCGCGTGACGAAAACGCTGGATCTCTTCCTTGATATGTTTTGGCGGAAGGACGTACTCAACGATGTCCAGCTGGCCGTGCGTCTGGATGCGGGCCTTGCCGATGGCGATGCCACGCGAGACAGCGATGCCGTTGAGTGACAATGACACGCTGCCCATCTCAGGTTTACGCCTCTTCGCCGAATCGATCCTGGACCAGCTGTTCGATCTGTTGCAAAGCCTGTTCCGCATCATTGCCGTCGGCGTTTACTTCGATGGTTGTGCCGCAACTGGCGGCCAGCATCATTACCCCCATGATGCTCTTGCCGTTAACGGTCTTGCCGTTACGACTGATGGTGACCTCACTTTCGAAACCAGAGGCGAGGTTGACGAACTTGGCGGCAGCGCGGGCATGCAGACCAAGTTTGTTGATCAGGGTAAGTTCCTTGCTAGGCATTCTGGCAAAAGTCTCCGGTGCTTTGCGGGTCGTGCAGGGTTACGCCGTCGTGACCACCGCTAACGGCCTTCTCTGTCAGCGCATCCAGATCGAGGTTGGCGTAGTTCATCACCCGAAACAGCATCGGCACATTGAGGCCGGTGACGATACGTACATTCTCTCGATCCAGCAGGGCGCAGGCGATGTTGCTGGGGGTGGAGCCGTAGATGTCAGTGAGCACCAGCACACCATCGCCGTCATCCAGCTCCTCGACCAGGTGGCGGGTCTTTTTTCTGATGTCGTTCGGTTCACAGTCCTGTTCGATATCCAGCACCTCGGTGCGGATCGGATTCTTGCCCAGAGTACCAAGGACCACACCAAGAATGGTGTCACCAAGTGGCGCATGGGCGACGATCAGTAGGGATACACTCATGTCAGTTCCCGGTGTCGGGTCATTACCCGGTGTTGTCTGTCACGAAACCATGCGGACAGACGCTCAACGAAATATACCGAGCGGTGTTGCCCGCCAGTACAACCGATCGCAATCGTCATGTAGCTACGGTTATCCGCAGCAAAGCGGGGTAGCCAGGATTCGAGCAGGTTTTTGACCTCCTCGAACATCTGCTGCACCTCGTCACTCTTCTCCAGAAAGTCTACCACTTCCCTGTCACGCCCGGTGAGCGCGCGCAGCTGCGGCTCCCAGTGCGGATTGGGCAGGCAGCGTACATCAAAAACGAAATCCGCTTCAACCGGTATACCGTGCTTGAAACCGAAGGATTCGAACAGTACCGACATCTCCGGGCTGCTGCGTCCACCGACCCGTTTCTGCACCATGTCGCGCAGCTGATGGACATTGGTGCGGGTGGTGTCGAGCAGCATGTCGGCCTGGCTGATCACCGGCTGCAGCATCATCCGTTCCTGGATGATCGCCTCTTCCAGTGGTACTTCGTTGTCGGTCAGGGGATGGCGGCGACGGGTTTCGCTAAAGCGTTTGATCAGGGTGTCATCGTTGGCATCGACGAAGATCACCTCGTAGTGGATATCCTGCGCGCGCAGCTCCTTGAGCAACTCCGAGAAGCTGGCAAAACTGTTGTTGAGATTTCGTGCATCGACCCCGGCGGCAATGGTCTCATATTGCCGACCCGCACCGGCCATCTCTCCGGCAAAGGCGGGCAGCAGGCCCATGGGTAGATTGTCGATGCAGTAACAGCCGATATCCTCCAGGGCGTGAAGGACAACACTCTTGCCGGCCCCTGAGGTGCCGCTAACGATGAGCAGTCGCATACTCATTGGTCGTCGCGCATCAGTTCCTGTTGCCGGGTGACGAAGTCCATGGCTGAGTCGTAGCCGCTGGTGTAGAGCAGGTGGTTGCGTGCCGCGGCCTCGACCAGTACCGCCAGGTTGCGACCGGGGGCGACCGGGATCTCCACCTCGTCCACCTCTACTTCCAGAATGGTTCGCTTGCGTCGTGTCCCTTTCAGTCGGTCGAGCTGTTGTAGCAGCTCAGGTTCGACCGGAGCGAGATGCACAATCAGTTGCAGCTCCATGCTGCGTTTTACCGCGCTGTCGCCGAACATGGCGCGGACGTTGAGGATCCCCAGACCACGTACTTCGAGGAAGTTGTGCAATACCTCGGGGCAGTGACCGACCAGGGTGCCGGGACTGGTGCGGATGAACATCGGTGCGTCGTCGGCGATCAGGCGGTGTCCGCGGGTCAGTAGTTCCAGTGCCAGTTCGCTCTTGCCAATGGCACTCTCGCCGGTGAGCAGGATGCCGATGCCGAGCACATCCATAAACACACCATGTTCGATGCGGCTCTCAGCCAGACGGTTGTGCAGATAGAAGCCGATCTCGCGGATCAGCTTGGTGCTGCTGAGGGCCGAGCAGAGCATCGGGACATTGCGTTCCCGGGCAAGTTGCAACATCTCATCCGAGGGTTGTTGTGCATCGCTCAGAATGACCAGTGCGGTCTCGGTCGAGAACAGCTGGTTGAGTGAGTCGAGGTGAGAATTTTTACCCAGTCCATACAGATAGGTGACCTCGGGAGGGCCGAGAACCTGAATGCGATGTGGGTGGATAAAGTTAAGATGGCCTACCAGGGAGCGGGCATCCGCACCACGTGGCAACGGTACGATGGTTTCGGATTCTTTAGCTGGTTGAAACAGCCATTCCAGTTCCAACCGGGAGAGGTTGGCATCGTAGAGTTCCTGCGCAGTGATGCGGGTGGTTTCCATTTATTCCTTTGGTTGCCAGCTGCGCAGGGTCTGAAGCAATGTGCCTGCGTCATTGGCTGCTCGCAATTTGGAAACAAATTTCTCATCGCTGAACATTTGCGCCAGTTGTGCCAGCAATTGCAGATGCTCTTCGGTTGAGTTTTCCGGTACCAGTAACGCGAACAGCAGATCGACCGGTTTATGATCCGGAGAGTCGTAGTCGACTCCCTGGTTCAGTTTGATCATCGCAGCGAGGGTCTTTTCGCTATCTTTGATCCGGGCATGGGGTATCGCTACCCCATGTCCAAGACCGGTACTGCCCAGACGCTCACGTGAGATCAGGCTGTCGAAGATCTGGTCCTGCGACAGATCGTTCTGACCCGTGGCGATAAGCTGGCTCATCTGTTCCAGCACACGTTTCTTGCTGCCTGCCATGTTGCTGCAGCTGATACGTTCGATATCAAGTAGTTCTGTAACCTGCATGGTGTCTTCTTACAGCGTTGATTGCTGAGGTTATTCGAAAGGTTGGTCCTTGAGACCGCCGTCGCTGCGGTGGTGATCAGTGACTTTTTCCTTGTGCTTGCGGATCTGACGATCCAGTTTGTCTATCAGGGCATCAATGGAGGCATACATGTTTTCGTCTTCGCAATCGGCGAAGATGTTATTGCCTTTCATATTGATAGTGGCTTCCGCTTTATGACGTTGCTTTTCCACACTGAGAATAACGTGGACATTGGTTACCTGATCAAAATGGCGCTCGAGACGTTCCAGTTTGTTGGTGACATAGTCGCGTAGTGCATCGGTAATGTCGACATGATGGCCAGTCAGGTTTAATTGCATAGTTAACTCCTTAAGGTTGAATCTACCTGTTCAGGACAGGCGTTTTCTTTCGTTCGAGGGCGCGATCGCCATGGCCTCGCGGTATTTTGCTACCGTGCGACGTGCGATGTTGATGCCCTGTGCGGAAAGGATGCTGACAATTTTGCTATCACTCAGCGGTTTTGAAATGGATTCCTCTGAGATCAGTTGCTTGATCATGGCGCGGATCGCAGTGGAAGAGCACTCTCCGCCAGCGGCAGTGCCGACATGGCTGGAGAAGAAATACTTGAGTTCGAAGATGCCACGCGGGGTGTGCATGTACTTGCGCGTGGTGGTGCGGGAGATGGTCGACTCATGCATGCCCAGCTCTTCGGCGATGTCGTGTAGCACCATCGGTTTCATCGCCACTTCGCCCTCTTCGAGAAAGTCGCGCTGGTGTTCCACAATGCTGGTGGCGACCTTTAACAGCGTATCGTTGCGGCTCTGCAGGCTCTTGAGGAACCAGCGCGCCTCCTGCAGGTGGTTTTTCAGCGTGGTGGAATCACTACTGTTCATCTGTTTGATTAGGCCGGCGTATTGATGGTTGATGCGCAGACGTGGCGCCGCTTCGGGATTGAGTTCGACACGCCAGCGTCCCTTGACCTTGCTGACGAATACATCGGGGGCGATGTACTCCGGCTGGCTATTGCTGACCTGTCCGCCGGGACGCGGATTGAGGCTCTGAATGAGTTGGGTAATCTGTGTCAATTCTTCTTCGTCAGCTTTCAGTACCCGTTTAAGCTGAGTGTAGTCGCGCCTTGCAAGCAGTTCAAAGTGTTTCTCCAGCAGTTCCCTGGCCCGCTCCAGATGGGGGATCTCCGCAGGCATGAAGCGCAGTTGTAGCAACAGGCTCTCACGCAGATCGCGAGCCGCTACGCCAGGCGGATCGAAGTTCTGTACTACGTGCAGTACCGCTTCGACCTCGTCCAGTTCCAGTTCGGGGTAATCGGTTTGCAGGCTGATGAGGAGCTCTTCCAGCGGGGTACTGAGGAAGCCGTCATCGCTGATCGAGTCGATGATCGCCTCGCCAATGGCCATGTCGGTTTCCAGTAGTTGCGTCATTCGCAGTTGCCACAGCAGGTGTTCGCGCAGGCTTTCGTTGCTGGTGTCGCCATATTCGAATTCGCGGTCGCCACTGTCGCTGGAGGGGGTGCTGCTGGTCATGCTGGTTTCGAAGGTGTCTTCCCAGGCGCTGTCCACGGCAAGTTCGTCGGGCATCGACTCGCTCTCCAGTGAACGCTCCGGCTCGGCGAAGTCCTGTTCCGCTTCGGCAATGGTTTCGGCACTGGCTGTCTCGACGGCTGCCTCGTTTTCCAGCTGTTCCAGGGATTCGGTCTGTTCCTGATCCTCGTTCTCTTCCACTTCCAGCATCAGATTGGAATCCAGTGCCTGCTGGATCTCCAACTGCAGCTCAAGCGTCGACAACTGCAGCATGCGGATGGCCTGCTGCAACTGCGGCGTCATGGTGAGCTGTTGCCCGAGACGGAGCTGTAATGACTGCTTCATCGTGTTGTCTGGTTGTGCCGTGGTTCGAACGGGATGGCGATTTTACCGTATTTGATAAAATATGGCATAAATTTTGGATGGCCGTCGATTTAAAGACGAAAATGTTGTCCCAGATAGACGTCCTTGACTCGCTGGTTCTGCAACAGGTGGTCCGGCTTACCTTCGGCGATCACCTCTCCCTCACCAATGATATAGCCTCGATCGCAGATGCCGAGGGTCTCACGCACGTTATGGTCGGTGATTAGCACGCCAATGCCGCGTTGCTTGAGGTGCTGGATGATCCCCTGGATATCCACCACTGAGATGGGGTCGACCCCGGCGAAGGGTTCGTCGAGGAGGATGAAGCGGGGCTCGTTGGCCAGCGCCCGGGCAATCTCCACCCTGCGCCGTTCGCCGCCGGAGAGGCTCATTCCCAGGCTGTCTCGAATGTGGCCGATATGGAACTCCTCCAGCAGGGATTCGAGGATCGTCTGGCGTTGTGTGGCATCCAGTTCCTCGCGCACCTGCAGGATGGCCATGATGTTGTCGGCCACGCTCAGCTTGCGGAATACCGAGGCCTCTTGCGGCAGGTAGCCGACGCCGAGGCGGGCACGCTCGTGCATTGGCAGGCCGGTGACCTCTTTATCATTGAGGACGATTTTGCCCTGATCGCAGGGGACCAGACCGACGATCATATAGAAGCAGGTGGTTTTGCCCGCACCGTTGGGGCCGAGCAGGCCGACCACCTCGCCACTCTCTACCTTGAGCGAGATGTCTTTGACCACACTGCGTTTCTTGTAGCTTTTGGCCAGGTTGAGGGCCGCCAGACTGTGGCTCATTGCTGCGCTTCCTTTTCCGGTTGCAGGATCACCTGGACCCTGCCGTTTTTCCTGTCGTTGCCGAAGGCGCTGACCTGTTGTTTGTGGTCGTTGTAGAGCAGCCGTTCGCCGCTGAAGTGGTCGCCATCGCGCCACAGTTGCGCCGTGCCCTGCAACTCCAGCAAGCCCTCGTCGAGTCGGTACTCCACGTGGCTGGCTTCGCCACGGGTGATCTGGCCGCTCTGTGGATCCTGCATCTCCAGATGAACCGGCGCGCCATCGGCGATGGCCTGGTTGATCTTGCCGTCCCTGCTATGCAGTTCCACCCGTTCTGCCTGGAGCAGGGTGTTGCCTCGCTGTAGACGGACATGTCCCTGATAGAGACTAATGCCCTTTTGTTGATCCAGTTCCATCCGATCGGCCTCGATCTGGATCGGGCCGCTGGTCTCCGCCATGCTGACGGTACAGCAGAGGGCCAGCAAGAATGGGATGCAGTTAGTTCGCTTCATACTGCCCTCGTACCGCTGAGCGTACTAGCAGCCGCTCTTCGTCGCCGTAGAGGTTCAGGCCGACCCCATCGATCCGCCCGGTGGGACTCTCGATACGGACCGGGGCATCGGTCTCGGCGTAGTGGTGTTCCGCTTCGACGCGTAGCCACTCGGTGCGCAGGGTGACGCTCTCCTTACCTGTCTGGCGCAATACCACGTTGTCACGCAGTAGCAACTTGCGTTGTACATTGCCGCGCAGTTCGCCGCTGTCGGCGGTGGCATGCCAGCCGCCCCCATTCTCGTCAGTGACGATGATGTCGGGTTGCTCCAGGGTGGCGCGGTCGTCTTCGGGGTAGTGGTAGAGGCTGATCGCGGTGAGTTGCTGCTGGGGCTGACCCTGCGGGTCGGTAACAACGCTGTTGAAGTCTTTGATGAAGTAGTCGGGTTGTTGTGAGGTCGCGACCTGCGGCCGCTCAGGTTTGCTCTGGCGTAGCGCCAGCCAACTGGTGGCGACCACCAGCAGGGCAATGCCTAGCAGCAGAAAAAGGCGTCGGTTCATTGCAGGTAGTGGTGCAACTGGGCCTCCAGGGTGCCCTGCGCCTGCATGATCATTTCGCAGACATCGCGGGCGGCGGCCCGGCCGCCAGGATTGGGGGTGGTCCAGTGGCTGTGTTGCTTGACCAGGTTATGGGCATCCTGCACCGCGATGGCCAGACCGACACGGATCAGGATCGGCAGGTCGACTACATCGTCACCCACATAGGCCACCTGATCCGGAGTCAGGGAGAGTTTCTTCAGCAACTCTTCAAAGGCAGGCAGTTTTTCCTGTTGCCCCTGGTAGAGGTATTTGACGCCTAGACTCTGCATTCTGGTTTCGACCACTTTGGAGGTACGGCCAGTGATAATGCCAATCTCCACCCCGGTCTCCTGCAACATCTTCATACCGTGGCCGTCGCGGGAGTTGAAGGCCTTCAATTCCTGGCCATCGTCTGCCAGGTAGAGGCTGCCGTCGGTGAGCACACCGTCCACGTCGAAAATGACCAGGCGAATCTTCGCCGCTTTTAGAATAATGTCCTGCATGAGTTACCCGTTTCTGTTGTTCAGACCACGCCAGCGCGCAGCAAGTCGTGCATATTCAGTGCACCGACAAGTCGCCCTTTGTCGTCGATAACCGGCAGGGCATTGATCCGCTTTTCGTCCATGATGCGCAGTGCCTCGGCGGCCAGGATCTGCGAATCCACCGCGGTACAGTCGCGATGCATCACTTCGTCGATTCTCATCTTGTTGATTGTAATCTCTCCGTGGTCGAGCAGCCGACGCAGGTCGCCGTCGGTGAAGACACCGAGCAGCTTCTGCTCGCTATCGACCACGCAGGTCATACCCAATCCCTTGTTACTCATCTCCAGTAACGCTGCGCTCAGGCTGGCGTCTCCGCTCACCTGCGGGATCTGTTTGCCGCTGTGCATCAGATCCTCGATGCGCAGCAGCAGGCGGCGGCCCAGGCTGCCCGCCGGATGGGAGCGGGCGAAGTCCTCTTCGGTAAAGCCGCGGGCTTCGAGCAGGGCGACTGCCAGGGCATCGCCCATGGCCAGTGCCGCAGTGGTGCTGGAGGTGGGGGCCAGACCCAGCGGGCAGGCCTCCTTCTCCACACTCACGTCGATGTTGGCATCGGCGGCGCGCGCCAGGCGCGATTCGGGGTTACCGGTGAGGGTGATGAAGGGGACACCGAGACGCTTGAGCAGCGGCAGGATGGTAAGCAGTTCGTCGGTTTCACCTGAGTTGGAGAGGGCCAGCACCACATCTTTGGCAGTGATCATCCCCAGGTCGCCGTGGCTCGCCTCGCCCGGATGGACGAAGAAGGCAGGGGTGCCGGTGCTCGCCAGGGTGGCGGCGATCTTGTCACCGATATGTCCTGATTTTCCCATGCCGGTGACCACGATGCGTCCTTCGCACTGCAGAATGTGGCGGCAGGCGGTGACAAATTGCTGGTCGATGCGTGGCTTGAGGGCAAGGATCGCCTCGGCCTCGGTTTCCAGTACCGCCTGGCCGAGCTGGATTACCTTTGCTTCGTCAAAGTCACGCGTCATCGGGTCGTCTATGCCTCGGGGTAGCCAAGTTGACTCAGTTTTTCGCTGAGTTGCTCGCGGGAGAGGTCTTCACCAGTAACGGTGACCTCGCCACTGTCGATGGCCACTTCTACCCCTGCAACACCGGGCAGCTCTTTCAGGCCGTTCATGATGTTGCTGGCGCAACCGCCGCATTTGACGTTTTGCACGCTGAAATGTTCGCTGGACATGGGTGACTCCTCTTGAATTTCGGCCGCTCAGATTATTGGCCGTTTAAGGAATAGTACAACAACCCAAGGTAGCCGAGGTAACCGACCAGTAGCAGGGTACCTTCGCCTCGGGTCACCGTGCCGGGTTTGCGGAAGCCATAGCCCATGGCAAACAGGCCGATGGTGAGGAGAATCATTACCGGAAAATCCCGGTTCAGCAGCTCTGCCGGGGTGGCGCCAGGCATGATCAGACCGGGCATTCCCAGGACTGCCAGCAGGTTGAACATATTGGAGCCGAGGACATTGCCCAGGGCGATGTCGTGTTCGTTCTTCAGCGCGCTCATTACCGAGGCGGCCAGTTCCGGCAGGCTGGTGCCGATGGCGACAATGGTCAGGCCAATCACCAGATCGCTGACACCGAACCACTGCGCGACGTTAACCGATCCCCATACCAGCAGGCGCGAGCTACCCAGCAGGATCGCCATACCGAGCAGCAGCCAGAGGATGGCGTGCAACATCGGCATGTGCTCGGGGATTTCGTCGGAAAATTCGCTGCTCATTGGGTCCGGACCGTTGCGCCGTTCGCGCAGACCAAGCGAGACCATCCAGTAGACGAGTAAACCGAAACCGATCATCAGTACCACACCATCTAGTCGGCTCATCTCGCTGTCGAATAGCAGGGCGAGGGCGACGAGCATCACCAGGAAGAGCAGCGGAAATTCGCGCTTGAGGGTTTCCGAATGGACCTTGAGTGGGGCGATCAGGGCGGTGATACCAACCACCAGGCCGACATTGGTGATATTGGAACCGATAGCATTACCGATACCCATGTTCGGGTTACCGGCCCAGGCCGCGATGGCGGAGACCAGCATCTCCGGTGCGGAGGTGCCGAAGCCGACGATGGTCAGACCGATAATCAGGGGGCTGACGCCCAGATTACGGGCGGTGGCCGAGGCACCGATGACAAAGCGGTCAGCGCCCCAGACGAGCAGGGCAAATCCGGCGACGATGGCAATAAAAGATGATAAGAGCATGATTTATAGGAATTCAGTCTATGGCCGCATGAGGCGGCATTTAATCGGTTTGTTATTGGCTTTGCAAGCGGCGCCCAGGCTCAGAAATCGCCTCAAAATTGTCTTCGCACCCGGATCCTGCGTTGCAACACCTGCTCCGGTGCTCATTTACTCCCGGTAAACTGCGCTCCTCGCAGGCCTTGCGCCTTGTCTCCGGGCGCGAATCCTAATTTTGAGACCACTTCTAGTTGAACTCTTCGGCAAAGGGATCGAATTCGTCCGTGACCGGCGGGTTGCCGTCGTAGACCAGACTCTGGCGCCGTTGCAGATAGGCATCACGCATAAAGGTATAGGGGTCGAGGGCGGCGGTGTCGAGGATGTTGCTGGCGCGCAGCAACCCGGCACGGGTGTCCACCGCATCGGTGATCACCAGTGCCCAGCGTTGATCCGGGTTTTTAACCTGCATCACCGGGTCGACCTGCCAGTCTGCCAGCAGTCCGGTACCGTCACGCACCGAGGAGGGACCGAGGAAGGGCAGTACCAGATAGGGACCGCTGCCCAGGCCCCAGTGGCCGAGGGTTTGGCCGAAGTCTTCGTTATGTTTGGGCAGATCCATCGGGGTGGCGACATCAATAAAGCCGAACAGGCCGACGGTGGAGTTCCAGACCACGCGAGAAAAATCGGAAGCGGCCTGGCCGAACTTCAACTGCAGGATGTCGTTGAGTAGCACCAGCACATCGTCGAGGTTGCTGAAGAAGTTACCGATGCCGGTGGTGACCGGTTTCGGCAATACCTCCTGGTAGGTTTCCGCCAGTGGGCGGAACAGTGCCTTGTCAAAGTCGCTGTTGAAGTCGTACATGGCGCGGTTGTAGCCCTCGAACGGGTCACGCGGATCGCGAGGACCTTCCAGAGTGGTACAGCCGGTGGCAAAGAGTGTTAGCAGCAGGCAGATGAGGCGGAGCGTGTTCAAAGGTGGCCCTTGTTGGTTTTGTTTTTCCTGACCGGGATTATCTTCGTGATGGCAGGGCGGAATCAAGGAAGTGATTAACGACTCTCGGTTTTTGTGAGACCACAGCGGCTGCAGACATAGCAGCTGACCAGCTTGCCTGCCCTGGTGTCAAACGGTTTGGCCTTGTCCACTTCCCATTTGTGGAAACCACTTTTGCACAGGGAACGGCCTTTGTGCTTTTCACTCAGCCTGGGTTTTTTGAACCGAATGACCTCGCCCATGGTCTCTCCTGTTTGTGTGATAAATGTCAGGTTAGCCAAAGGTGGCCGACGCTATACTAGCGCGCAATTGCGGAGTCGGACAGCGACGGTGTTGATCTGTTTCATTGATTCGATGACACTGGCGCCATTCGTTGCCGCGCCTCATTCGCGGGCGAAAACAACAAGGGACAATTAATGCCTAACGACGATTCATCCCCGCTGGTCAAGATCCGCGGACTGAGTTTCTCCCGTGGTTCGCGCATGATCTTCGACGGGATTGACCTCGATATTCCCCGTGGCAAGGTGACCGCGATCATGGGCCCAAGCGGCACCGGCAAGACCACCCTGCTGAAACTGATCGGTGGCCAGCTGCGTCCCGATGCGGGAACGGTCGAGGTCGATGGCGAGAACGTGCACAGGCTGTCGCGGGACAAGCTCTATCAGTTACGCAAGCGCATGAGCCTGCTGTTCCAGAGCGGTGCGCTTTTGACCGATCTCGACGTGTTCGAGAACGTCGCCTTTCCCATGCGTGAGCACACCGATCTGCCCGAGTCGATGATTCGCGATCTGGTGTTGATGAAACTGCATGCGGTCGGTCTGCGCGGTGCGCGGCGCCTGATGCCCAGCGAACTCTCCGGTGGTATGGCTCGCCGGGTGGCCCTGGCCCGAGCCATCGCCCTCGACCCGATGATGGTGATGTACGACGAACCCTTCACCGGGCAGGACCCGATCTCCATGGGCGTGCTGGTTAAACTGATCCGCCAGCTCAATGGCGCGTTGGGTCTGACCAGTATTGTGGTTTCCCATGACGTACAGGAGACCATCGCCATTTCCGATTACGTCTATCTGCTTTCTGGCGGCAAGGTGGTTGCCCACGGCACCCCGGATCACCTGAAGGGTGCGAGCCAGTCCGAGTGGGCCAAGCAGTTTCTCGACGGCCTGCCCGATGGGCCGGTGCCGTTCCACTACCCGGCACCGGATTATGCCGAAGACCTGCTGGCTGGCAGTGATGGAGGGCGACGCTGATGTTGGACTGGTTGCAGCGCCTGGGTCAGAGCGGCCTGAAATTCTTCGAACGGCTGGGTCGTGGCCACATACTCTTTTATTACATCCTCGCCGGGATCCCCAGCGTGCTGGTGCGGCCCCGCCTGTTGATTCAACAGATCTACTCGGTCGGTGTGTTGTCGCTGCTGATTATTCTGGTCTCCGGACTGTTTGTCGGCATGGTGCTGGGCCTGCAGGGCTATAACACCCTCTCCGATTTTGGTGCCGAGGAGTCGCTGGGCACGATGGTGGCGTTAAGTCTGGTGCGCGAGTTGGGACCGGTGGTGGCGGCACTGCTGTTTGCCGGTCGAGCCGGTTCGGCACTGACCGCGGAGATCGGCCTGATGAAGGCCACCGAGCAGCTCTCCGGTATGGAGATGATGGCGGTGGACCCGATCAAGCGGGTGCTCTCGCCGCGTTTTCTCGCCGGATTTATTTCGATGCCCCTGCTGGCGGCGATCTTCAGTGCCGTCGGCGTGATGGGCGGCTACTTCGTCGGCGTCGGTCTGCTCGGGGTGGATGAGGGGGCCTACTGGTCACAGATCCAGTCGAGCGTCGATTTTCAGGACGACATTATTAACGGCGTGATCAAGAGCGTGGTGTTCGGCGTGGTCGCAGGCTGGATCGCCATCTTCGAGGGCTATGACGCGGTACCGACTTCTGAAGGGGTCAGCCGCGCCACCACTCGCACCGTAGTACACACTTCCCTGGCGGTACTGGGGTTGGATTTCATCCTCACCGCATTGATGTTTGGAGACAATTGATATGATGAATACCAGAACAGTCGAAATCTGGGTCGGTCTGTTTATCGCAGCGGGCATGGCCGCCCTGTTCATGCTGGCGATGCAGGTGAGTAACCTCACCGTGGTAAGCAGTGACGAGGGTTATACCGTCACCGCCAAGTTCGACAACATCGGTGGACTGAAGGTGCGCTCGCCAGTGACCGTTGCCGGGGTGCGGGTGGGCCGGGTGAGCCATATCGGTTTCGATCCCAACACCTTCCAGGCGGTGGTCAGCCTCAATATCAGCAACCAGTACAATGCGTTACCCAGTGACTCCAGTGCCTCGATCTTTACTGCCGGTCTGCTCGGCGAGCAATACATCGGTCTGGAG
>JBNKBG010000028.1:0-26822 GCA_050287105.1 Thiohalomonadaceae bacterium | reverse complement strand
CTCCCCTTTGGCCGCCAACGGTAGCAGCGCGGTCATGCAGATACCGAGGAAGGCGAAAAAAATCAGGAAGCGTTTACGGTGTGAGGCACGGTCGGCGATGGCACCGAGGATCGGCGCCAGCAGCACGATAATCAATCCAGCGATGGAGTTGGCAACACCGAGGTAGAAAGTGCTTTCGCTCACCTCCACCCCGGCGCTCCAGTACTGCTTGAAAAAGATGGGAAAGAAACCCGCCATCACCGTGGTGGCAAAGGCCGAGTTACCCCAGTCGTAGAGCGTCCAGGCAAGAACCGTTCTGTTTGTTATCGATGCCATGGCGGCACGATAGCATGCCTACGCGCAAGACCGAATAGTAAAAAAGGTTTGAGCCACGGAATCAGGTTATTACAAGGATCGGGACAACATCACCCCGGCGCCCCAGTCGGCACTGGTATCTGAAAAGCCCTTGATGAAATAGACGCTAAGATTGCGCTTGTTATCCAGCGCTCGATCGAAGGAGAGGGTCAGCTCCTGTACCGGATCATCGCCGCTCACTGCGGGTTGCTCGGTATAGTATTCGCTGCGCAGATTCCATGTCTTGTTTAATTCCGCCGTCCAGGCCACGGCACCATAGACGATGTTGTCGTAGTCGATAGTATCGGTATCGCCGAGGACGTTGTAACCGAGCGTGGCATCGAAGCGGCCTTTGGCCAGTTCCAGTTGTAACGCATAGTCATTCTCACCCGTACCGAGGTTTTTACTGGCACTCGCTGTGCCGAACTTCACCTTGCCGGTGAGCGCCAGCCACGGTGCATTTTGACCCTCCGCCAGCAGTTGCAGGCTGGCCCTTGCCACCACGTCGCCAATTCCAGTATCGGTGCGTGTGCTGGTCGTGGTGACTGTGGTAGTGGAGCCATGACCGGTACCGCGTACCCCACTGACCTCACTGGAGCCGCTCACTGCAATAAATGGTACCGTCAGACCGAGTGAATAGGTTTCGCCGGAATGACTGAGAGAAAACGGCACATACCAGGTACCCGTATCGACGCCGGTACCGTAGTCACCACTGGTGTATTCCACCCCGGTAGAAAAACGATTTCCCGCCTGGGCAACCAGCGGGAGCAACAGTGCTGCAACAAGAGTCAGGCGTTTCATTGACGTCCTCCCCGTTGCATCCGCTCCATCCCGTGGCGCTCCATGCGCGGCGCGCCGCCGCCATCCATACGCTGTCTTGACCCCATATCCTTTTGCTCCATAGTCGAACTCTCTTCCTCACTGTTTTCTGTAACGCTTCTTTCCTGCCACTGTTTGCGTAGTGCCTGTTTCTCTTCGGGCGGCAGTTGCTGAAAGGCCTCCATCTGCTTGCGGAGGCGTTGCTGCTGTTGTGGCTCGAGCTGGATGAACTGCTGATAGCGTTCACGGATTTGCTGTTGCTGCTCAGGTGTCATCTGCTGCCAGCGTTTGAAACGCTCGGTGGTTGCCTTGCGCTCCTGCGCATCCATTTTTGACCAGCGTTGCGCGCCTCGTTGCAGGCGTTGCTGCTGTTCACTGCTCATGCCGTCCCAACGTTCTGCATAGGGTTGCAGCACCTGTTGCTCCGCCTCGTCGAGCTGCTCCCACGGCAGGGCGCAGGCCATACCAGGCAGCAGTACCAGCAGCAGTGCCAGGATACGGCTATTCATCGTCATCTTTGTTGGCTGTTTCATTTTCACTCTCCGCAACACGCATGGCGGTTGGTTCCAGCATCTGGGGATCGATCCAGTTGCCGTTGCTATCTTCCCAGTTGCCCAGATACTCCAGCAGCTCCATTGAGGGAGGCTCCTGCTCTGCCGCATTCACTGTCAGCGGCAACAGGCTTAACAACAACAGAAGTGTTTTATTAACCCGCATGGTCAGCCCGTTGCTCCAACCAGAGGTAGAAATCAAGATCGGCAAACATCTCCAACTCTTCGCCATGTACCAGCATTTCAAAATCGGTCGCAACCTGTTGCACCGGCGGCGCTACAGTTCCATCCGTTTGAGGTAAACCACCGAACCAGATCAGGCCGATCACCAGTACCAGCACCGCACTACCCAGCGCCGGGAACCATGTTGGGGTATAACGATAGCGAGCGGCGATGGCACCATGCCGAGCCTTGCGCAGACGCGTGGCGATGTGCGACGGCACCTCACGCTCATCCAGCGCTGCACGTGCCTGCTCGATAAATTGCTGCTCGTCTCTGCTCATGCCTGCATCTCCTCCAGCTGCTCTCGCAGGGTGTGTATCGCGCGCGAGTAGTGGGTCTTCACACTTCCCGCCGAACAACCCATGGCCGCAGCGGTCTCTTCGACACTCAACCCCTCCCACGCCCGCAACAGAAAGGCCTGCTGCTGACGGTTCGGTAGTTCACCCAGGGCCTTTTCCAGCGCCTCGCCGAAGCGTTGCATTTCCAATTGATGCAACGGTTCGTCGGGAGCAGGATCGGGCTGGTTCTCCAGCGGTTCATCTTCATCTTCGCCGCGATTGAACCAGACACGGAAACGGTTACGTACCATGCTACGCCGATACCAGTCACGGATCCGGCTTTGCAGGATACGCCTGAACAGCGGGCCCCACTCCTGCTCATCCCGCGCAGCGTAGCGCTGCGCCAGGGTGAGCATTGCCTCCTGTACCAGCTCCAGTGCATCGTCCTCATTACCGGTAGCGATCCTTGCCATGTGAAAAGCTCTCCTTTCCACTGAGGCAAGAAAACGATCCAGCGCCTGTTCCTGATTCAGCTTTACTCTCCTTGCCTTGTGGACGATGCACCGATCATCCGCTGTGGTTAACGGCGGCCCGCACCACTACTACCACGCATGCCTGAATCAATGGTGTGATTCATGCGGCGGTTTTCAAAACGGTTACGGTTCATGTCGCCACTACCAGTACCGTCTTCACTATCGAGACGGTCACGGGTGCGATCCCGGGTTTGGTCAGGATCACCATCACCGCTGCCATCTTGCAGGCGGTCCTGGGTACGATCACGGGTTTGATCCGGAACGCCGTCGCCAGTACCGTCGCCGCTACCGTCATGCAGGCGGTCACGGGTCTGATCCTTATCGCCCGTACCATCACGCAGCCGATCACGCGTCTGATCACCGCTTTCACTAGCCGCGAGGTCTTCGCTATCGCTTTTCACATTCAGTTGATTGCGTTCGCGATTCTGCACTCTATTTTGCTCCTGCGCCCGAAGCTGTTCCAGCGCCGGGTCGGTCGTTGCATCGGCGGGAGCTGCCATCAGGCTGCCTGCACCCAGCATCAGCGCCAGCACAACACTGCTTGTCATCGTCAGGTTTTTCATCGTCGTTCTCCTGTTGGGGGTTACTACTGCTTTCAACCTGAATAACGCAGCAGCACCGAATCGGTTGACAGGGAGACGAAGAAATTTTTCTACTGCAGTTTGAATAGTTGCAGGGCGTTGGCGGTAGTCCGGGCAGCCAGTAGCTCAGGAGGTTCATCACGCAGCGCGGCCAGGGCGGCCAGTACCTGGGGCAGGTATTCGGGGCTGTTGCGCTCACCGTGGTGCGTCGCCGGGCTCATGTCCGGGGCATCGGTCTCCAGCACGATGGATTGCAGTGGCAGTTCCCTGGCCAGTTTGCGGATGCGGCTGGAGCGTTCGTAAGTGAGCATGCCACCGAAACCAAAGAGGAAACCCATATCCCGATACTGTTCCGCCTGCTGTGGACTGCCGCTAAAGGCGTGCGCAATCCCGCCGACCAGTTTGAAGCGTTTCAGCGTCTGCAACACCTGATCGTGGGCCTTGCGCACATGCAGCATCACCGGCAACCCGAACTCCTCGGCCAGGGAGAGCTGCGCCTCGAAGATCGCCTGCTGCCGCTCGATATCGGGTTCGGCAATGAAGTAGTCGAGACCGATCTCACCGATGGCCACGGGTCGTTCGCTTTCGAGCAGGCGCCGCAGACGGACCAGGTCTTCATCGCGGTGACGATCCGTGAACATGGGATGCAGTCCCAGTGCCGGGTAGAGTCCCTGCTCCTTACGGCAAATGGCCAGCAGGCCATCCCAACCGGCGGCATCAACCGCCGGGATCACCTGACGGCTCACCCCTGCGGCACGGGCACGCGCCAGCACCGCATCGCGATCGCTGGCAAACTCCTCCACGTCGAGGTGGCAGTGGGTATCGAACAGTTCCATGAATACATTGTAAGGGCAGGCCGACGCACAACCAATGCGCATTCCTTGTATACTGGCGCCCCAACCCCAACTGTTACCACGACATTAAGGTTATTAAGAGATCCCAATGAGCCATCCGCAATGCCACCCCGCTTTCGAGTTCCTGCGCAGCCACCGCGTGCCGTCGATCAATGTTGATATCCAGGAGTACCGCCACCGCAAGACCGGCGCACTGCATATCCACCTGGCGGCGGATGACGATCAGAACGCCTTTCTGGTGGCCTTTCGTACCGTGCCCCAGGACTCCACCGGGGTCGCCCACATTCTGGAACACACCAGCCTCTGCGGCAGCGAAAAGTATCCGGTACGCGATCCCTTTTTCATGATGACCCGGCGCTCACTCAACACCTTTATGAACGCCTTCACCGCCGCCGACTGGACCGCCTATCCTTTCGCCAGTCGTAACCGCAAGGATTTCGATAACCTGCTAGATGTATACCTGGACGCGGCATTCCACCCCAAACTGGAGGAGCTCGACTTCCTCCAGGAGGGCCACCGGGTTGAGTTCGCCGAGGCGGAGAACCCGGACTCAGAGCTAGTATTCAAAGGGGTCGTGTTTAACGAAATGAAGGGGGCGATGAGTTCTCCCAGTTCGGCGCTCTACCAGTCGCTGACCCGCGAACTCTTTCCCACCATCACCTATCACCACAATTCAGGCGGCGATCCGGAGCGTATTCCCGATCTCACCTGGGAACAGCTCAAGGCATTCCACGCCCACCACTACCACCCGAGCAATGCGGTATTCATGACCTTCGGCGATATTCCCGCGGCAGAGCAGCAGGCGCGCTTTGAGGAGGGGGCACTGGCGCAGTTCGAGGCGCTGGAGATGGATATCGCTATCCCCGACGAGAAGCGTTACAGCAAACCGATCGAAGTGGAGGATCGCTACGCCCTCGACGGCGAAGAGGAGTTGGAAGACAAAACCCACATCGTCCTCGGCTGGCTGATGGACAAGAGCATCGACACCGAGGCAGTGATGCGCGCCCACCTGCTATCCGGCGTGCTGCTCGACAATAGCGCCTCGCCCCTGCGACGCGCCCTGGAGACCTCTGAGCTGGGCAGCTCGCCCTCGCCCCTGTGCGGCCTCTCCGACTCCAACCGGGAGATGATGTTTGCCGCCGGTCTGGAAGGCTCCAACCCTGAGCATGCCGCAGCAGTGGAAAAGCTGGTGCTGGATGTGTTGCGTGATGTGGCAGACAACGGTGTGGAACAGTCGATGGTCGAGGCGGTGCTGCACCAACTGGAACTCTCCCAGCGTGAGATCAGCGGCGACGGCTTCCCCTTCGGTCTGCACCTGATGGTCAACGCCCTTGGCCCGGTGCTGCATGGCGCCGATGCGGTCGAAGTCATCGACATGGACCCCATCCTCAATAAGCTGCAACAACAGATCAAGGACCCCGCCTTTATCCGTAACATGGCCCGCGAACTGCTGGAGAACCCGCACCGGGTCCGTCTGGTGATGCGTCCCGATCCAGGCCTCAGTGCCGAACGCAACGTGGCGGAGAAGGAACGGCTGGCGCAGATGAAGGCGGCGATGAGCGACGCCGATAAACAACGGGTCATTGAGATGGCTGCCAGGCTGCTACAGCGGCAGAACAGCCACGACGATCCGGAGAAACTGCCCAAGGTCGGTCTGGAAGATATCCCCACCGATCTCGCCATCCCCGAAGGCAGCGAGGAACAACTGGGCGGGATGCCCGCCACCTGGTTTGCCCGCGGCACCAACGGCCTGGTCTACCAGCAACTGGTGCTGGACCTGCCGGAGATGGCACCAGAACTGGTCGATCTGTTGCCGCTGTTCTGCGACATCGTCACCGAAACCGGCTGCGGCGAAATGGATTATCTCCAGGCCCAGGGAAAACAGGCCGCGGTGACCGGTGGCATCGGTGCCAACGTTTCGATTCGCGGTGCAGTGGACGACGTACTGCGTGACCGTAGCGTGCTGACCTTCTCGGGCAAGGCGCTGAACCGCAATCAGGGTGAACTGGCCGAATTGATGCAGACGATCTTCCGCCACGCCCGCTTCGACGAGCTAGCGCGTATTCGCGAACTGGTGGCACAGGAGCGCACCTACCGCGAACAGCGGGTGACCAGTGCCGGCCACAGTCTGGCAATGTCGGCCGCCGCCAGTGGTCTGGCGCCCAACGCGGCACTGAATCATCGCTGGAGCGGCCTGGCCGGGATCAAGGCGCTGAAGGCGCTGGACGACAGCCTCGATGATCCGGCAACACTGAAAGCGCTGGCCGCCAAACTGGAACAGATCCGCGAACTCCTGCTCAAGGCGCCAAGGCATCTGCTACTGATCGGTGAAGAGGCCGAACGGCAAGCGGTGGAGCAGACCATCGACAGGCTGTGGCAGAACAACGGCGCCAGCATGAGCGCTGAAGCTTTCAGCGCCCCGGCAGGGGTTGGTCAACTCAAGCATGCCTGGTCCACTTCAACTCAGGTCAACTTCTGCGCCAAGGCCTACCCCACCGTGGCCCCGGAACACCCGGATGCCCCGGCACTGATGGTGCTGGCAGGTTTCCTGCGCAACAACTATCTGCACCGGGCGATCCGCGAACAGGGCGGTGCCTACGGTGGCGGCGCAGGATACGACGTGGATAGCGGCACCTTCCGCTTCTACTCCTATCGCGACCCACGCCTGGCAGAAACCCTGGCCGATTTCGACCGCTCCGTGGAGTGGTTGCTGGAACAGGATCACGAGTGGCGTCTACTGGAAGAGGCGATCCTCGGCATCATCAGCAACATCGACAAACCGGGCTCACCCGCAGGGGAGGCGAAAAAGACCTTCCACGGCAACCTACATGGACGTACCCCGGAGCAACGCCGCCGCTTCCGTGCGCGGATTCTCGAGGTCAGGCAGGATGATCTGAAACGGGTGGCAGAAAACTACCTTAAACCCGAACGGGCCAGCATCGCCGTGATCAGCGATCCGGCAACCCTGGCGAAGAACACCGGGCTGGGCCTGGAAATCATCAAACTCTAGGAAAAAACCTTGCCACAGGGAATCCTGTGGCAAAAAGGCTTTGTTATCGCTCGCCGTTAAACCGCTTTACCCGCTCTGCGGTTTCGGGATGGGTGGAGAGGTATTCAAATATCTTCGAACCCCTGCCTTCGCTCTCCGACTTCTCCTGACGTGCCTTATGCGACGATTCGATGAGAGTGAGGATGTCAGCAAAACTGGCGGTAGCGATGTGCTGTTCAACCAGGTAGTTGTAGGCATAGTCGTCGGCCTCCCTCTCGAAATCGCGGGAGTAACCCAACTGCACCAGCATCACCGGCAGCGCTGCCACCGCGCTGGAGACATCGCCGGTGGTATAGGCGAGGAACAGGGTCAACACCGAGTGCTGCAATATCTGGCGCAGGCCGTGACGATTGATCACATGACCCAGTTCATGGGCCATCACCGCAACCAGTTCATTATCATTGTGTGCCAGCTTCACCAGTTCATCGGTCATCACCACGGTGCCGGAAGGTAAAGCAAAGGCATTCGCTCCCAACAGTTCACCGCCACCACGGAATTGCAGTTCAAATTGATGTCCACCATCCAGCGCAGCAGTCATCTGTTTGAAACGCGCCTGTAGTCGTTTTTGTGTGACATCCGGCAGCTTGCTGGTTTCAAAGAAATGCTCGTCGAGGGAATTCAGTGTCTGCACACTGATAGTATCGGTAACGCTGGCAGGTAACTGGTAAGCAATCGCTTCGGCGGCGGCGGGCAGACCGTACTGCAACATCCCCCAGACAAAGGCCACCACAAACAGTAATGAGGCAAGCACATAGTGCCAACGACTCTCCAGCCGATGCACCATGGCCTGCCAACCATGCAGTTTGTATCGGGCTAGTAAACTATCGATGGCATCGTTATCGCGGCTTTCGAATTTCCAGCCGTCGGGCATATTAAAATAACGCGGCGTATTGCCCAGACGTGAAGAGACATTGACCGCACCTAACAGATAGGAAGAACTTCCCTCCGCCCAGGAAAACTGCACTTCACCGTTGCCCCTGTCCCGAAGTACTGCGGGCCAGTTGCGCGAGGTCTGGCCGTCGTAAAGTTCGCCGTGGATTTCGATCACAGACCAATATCCAGATCGAAGACATCACCGATCTCTTCACCCATGGCGCTGACGTTTTTCTCCTCACCGGCGACAAACTCATCCAGTGAACCACGACTCAATAGTTGAAGACAGGAGGCATGATAGGCCGCCAGACGTATCTTGGCCCAGGGCACAGCAAGACCGATGGTAAGGACAACCGCCAGCGCATTGGATAGATAGATCCAGGCGAGAGGCCCGACCTTGATTCGGCTATCGAAACCGTGCTCCTGCAACAGGGTATGGTTGTAAATCAGGTTGGCGCTTTTGGCATTGATATAGGCAAAGAGAAAAAGATAGAACGGCAGGAACAGAATCGGTGCAAGCGGCGGGATCAATGCGCTTACCCCGCCGACCACTATGGCACCGAGAATGAGTACAGCGAACGCCACCAGGAAGATATTGTAAAAGCCTCCTGAGGTAAACTGGGGCTGAAAGCGAGTGGTACCGTAGCGGGAAAAACCCACGACAAACAATTTCTGCCTGCTGATGGCATAGGGAAATAAGAGACCGAATGAGATCATGCCGAGAAATGGCCAGAGGATAAATGCCTTGAGTGCTTCAAAGTAGCTGCCATCAAAACCGAAACGAATATTGCGAAAAGCGGTATTGCGATTACGGAACGAGAGTGATTTGCACGCCAGCCAGGGAAACCCGACCACAAAAAGTGCAACAAACACCAGTGTCAGTACCGGCATGAACTCAGTACTAAATACATAACCGGCGAAAAAGACCGTGGCGACGATGCGCCCCTTGAGTATCGCAACAGGATTGGCGGTATATTCGAAGCTGTGTCCATCCAATTGGGTGTTGCTGTAGAAATAGCGGTGATTTCTCACCTTGGCCCAGGCGGAGTAGATACCCAGAGTAATGATGGAGAGTAATACGTTAACAATCCAGATCTTGAAATACTCGCCTGCCTTGCCCTGAAACTCGAATTGCACCGGTGTACTGTCAGCCACAGCGGCGGCAGTTCCGGCATCGTTTCCGCTTTTGGCTGGCGCTGACGTTTGCACACTATTCTCCATGGGCATAATCGTCGTCACCAGGCCATGTTTATGCAGTTGTGTCTGGAATATCTGCGCCGAATCATGGTCAAGGTTCCGTTTCAAGACCACCTTGGGGAGGGAAAAGAGCTCTTCTATCTTCTCCTGGGAGAGACTGAAAAGTTCGCGCAAATTACGCTTTGCCTCATCCAGATTGAAACCTTCGGCCAACTGCCCCTGAAATATCAGCATATAGGACTGTGCTTCCATTGTTCCCCTCTCCCTCCACAATATTCTCATTAATGTCTTACAAGTCAGCGGGTTTTGTAGCATGACGACCTGAGGTGGTCAATTCATCCGACATGACAATCCCGCCCCCGCTGCGGTAAACTCCCTGCTCGCTTTTCACTCAGACAAGTCTATTGTTCGCTCTATGCACGCGCTGAAACTCACCGGTCTAAAGAAAACCTACAACAACGGCTTCGAAGCCCTCAAGGGCATCGACATGAGCGTCGAGGAGGGGGACTTTTTCGCCCTGCTTGGACCTAACGGTGCGGGGAAGTCGACCACCATCGGCATCATTACCTCGCTGGTGAACAAGAGCGCCGGTAGTGTTCAGGTATTCGATGCGGATCTGGAGCGCGAACCGATGAAGGCCAAGCGCTATCTTGGCCTGGTACCGCAGGAATTCAATTTCAACATGTTTGAGCCTGCTGAAGAGGTGGTGCTCAATCAGGCGGGCTACTACGGCGTACCTCCAGCCGAAGCGCGTGAGCGTGCCGAAGAGTCATTAAAAAAACTTGGCCTGTGGGAAAAACGCCGCACCATGGCACGCGCCCTCTCTGGTGGGATGAAGCGCCGCCTGATGATCGCCCGCGCACTGGTACATAACCCCAAACTGCTGATCCTGGACGAACCCACAGCGGGGGTCGATATCGAATTGCGCCGCTCCATGTGGCAATACCTGCGCGAAGTAAACCGTCGCGGTACCACGATTATTCTTACCACTCACTACCTGGAAGAGGCGGAACAGTTGTGCCGCAACGTGGCGATCATCGATCAGGGCGAGATCATCGAGAACACCAGTATCAAGACACTGATCAGCAAGCTGGATAAAGAGACCATGATCCTGGATCTGAAACAGCCACTGACTGAAGCACCCGTGCTGCAGGACTATCCCTGCTCACTGAGCGACGAGCATACCCTTGAGGTGGATATCCGACGCGAACAGGGGTTCAATCAGTTGTTTGATCTGCTGAATCAACAGGGGCTGGAGATAACGGGTATGCGCAACAAATCCAACCGTCTGGAAGAGCTGTTTCTGGATCTGGTGGAGAGCGGAGCGAATAAATGAGTCTACGTCACTACCGTGTCGCCTTTAGCACCATCCTGCTCAAGGAGATGCGCCGTTTCCTGCGTATCTGGGTACAGACCATTCTGCCGCCGATGATTACCACCGCGCTCTACTTCGTCATTTTCGGCAAGATGATCGGTAGCCAGCTCGCACCAATTTCTGGTTACAGCTACATGGATTTCATTGTCCCCGGTCTGATTATGATGACGGTGATCAGCAACTCCTACGCCAATGTGGTCTCATCCTTCTATGGCTCGAAGTTTCAACGCTATATCGAAGAGTTGCTAATTGCGCCGATCCCGCTTTCGTTGATACTGGTCGGCTTTGTTGCCGGTGGTGTTGCCCGGGGTTTGATTGTCGGGGTAATGGTGACGCTGGTTGCTGCCTTCTTCGTCGATATTCAGCTACATAACATCTGGGTCACACTGAGTGTACTGCTGTTAACCGCAACACTGTTTTCCCTGGCCGGTTTCATAAACGCTATTTTTGCCAACAGTTTTGATGATATATCGATTATCCCCACCTTCGTCCTGGTACCGCTGACCTATCTTGGTGGGATTTTCTATTCGGTCAACATGCTGCCCGATATCTGGCAGACTATCTCCCTGGCCAACCCCATCCTCTACATGATCAACACCTTCCGTTTCGGAATGTTGGGCATCACCGATATCAGCCTGTTCACCGCCTATACAGTCATCATTGCATTCATTGTAGTGTTGTATAGCTACAGTCTCTGGCTATTGAAACATGGTGTCGGTCTACGCGGTTAGCGACAAAAACCAGGACATAAAAAAACGGGCTGCACGATAATCGCACAGCCCGTTTTTTATTCCTGGCATTAACCGGTGATGAGCTTCATCCAGTTCATCTTCTTGCCTGGAGATTTGGAGAGGATATCCACCACATCCTTATGTCCTGCTTCTTCTGCCAGGTCCTGTGCTGTCATACGCTGCTTATTCAGCATATAGGGATCGGCCCCCGCCTTCAGTAGTTCACTGACAACGGCTCCATGACCGCCCTTGGCGGCCAGCATCAGTGCACTGTTGCCCGCGTCATTGCGCGTATTGACCGGTGCCTTGTACTTGAGCAGCAGTTTGACCGCATTGTACTTACCTTGCTCAGCCGCAAGCGTAAGAGCGGTGTTGCCATCTGCCGTGGTATGGGTAGGAATGGCACCGCTGGTCAGTAACAGAGACAGGCAACCATCGTTTCCGTTATACGCCGCACGCTCCAGCGCGGTATGACCATGCCGATCCGAAGCAAAGGTCTTGCCGCCATGTTCTAGCAGATTCTTGAGCAGTTTTTCGTTACCGCTGTCGGCGGCATACCAGGCGGCATCACGCTGATGGTCATCGTGCGCATCCAGGTTAGCCCCTGCCTCCAACAGCTGATGTGCAGCCTCTGCATCACCCTTGCGTGCGGCACGGATCAGCGGCGTGGTGCCATCCTTCTCTTTGGAATTTGGATTACCACCAGCCTTGAGCAGCATCGCCAACGCCTCGTTATTTTTATGATCGACAACATAGGAGATCACACTGCGTCCATCCGCATCAAGGTCATTGGCATCAGCACCCTTCGCCAGCAGCAGTTGCACCACCTTTGGGTGGACCTTTTCAGCCACCGCCCAAAGCAGCGCGGTCCGACCAGTGCCATCCTTCATTTTCACATTAGCGCCAGCCTTAAGCAGAATATCTACCACCTTGTCACTACCACGCCAGGCGGCACGGGTGAGTGCGGTATGTTTGTCCTGATCACGTTCGTTGACCTTGGCACCCTTGGATAACAGAGCGCTGACCCGCTTGGGTTGATCCTGCCAGGATGCAATCATCAGCGGCGGCCAGCCCTGATACAGTTTTGCCTCATCACCGGTCACACTAATTGATGTCACCACGTTTTTGGCCTTGAGGACCTTGGGCTTCTGTGCACCGGCCTTCTCCAGTGCAGCGATCATCTCATCGTCTTTACGCCGCATCGCTGCCGCCATCGGTGTATCACCGTCGCGGTTGGCCTTATTGGGATCTGCGTGCCGTCCGAGTAGTACCTTCACTACCGCTGCGCTGCCCTTGTTGGCTGCCATCAACAACGGCGTATTACCAAACTTGTCCGCTGAATCGACTCTTGCCCCTGAATTGAGTAGCAGGATCGCAACCCGGGAACTCCCGCTCAATGCGGCAAGACGCAACGGGCTATCACCAAACTTATCAGTCCGATTTACCGTTGCACCGGATTTCAACAGCTTGCGCACCACATCCACGCGCTTGTTTTCCACCGCTTCAAATAGCGCGGTACGACCATTGCTATCTTTGCTGTTGACATCAACACCGGCATTGAGCAATTGCTCAACCGTGATCAGATCGCCGCGTCGTGCGGCGGAACGCAACTGTTCATCGGAGTGTTCGGAAATCTCAATGGTCGCGGGACCGCCACTCATTTTCTGTTTGGCCAGGTCATAACCTTTGGCAGCAGAACGCTCGTAGAGACTTTTGGCCTCACTTTCCGATTTACAACCAACCCCTTTCTGACACAGCTCGGCCAACAGATACTGTGCTTTGGCGTGCCCCTTATCCGCTGCCTTGCGTGCCCATATCGCTGCGGTATCCAGATTCTTCGGTACACCGCGTCCACTGCGGTACAAATTAGCCAATTGATACTGCGCCTCAGTGTCGCCGCGCGAGGCCAGCTGGGAAAGAATATTTGCCATCTTTGGATAGTCACGCATTCGCGCAGCAACCTTGGCATCATTCATGGTCACCGCATACGAAGATGCAGTAGCCAGCATCAGGCATGTGGCAAACAGGATTATCGCTGTGGTAGTGGAGCTAGTTCTCATTATTCAGTCCCGTGTTTTGTTTCTACGACAATACCGATGTTCTTGAGGAAGCCTGTCGGCAGAATACCGCCCGCGGAAACGATTACCCCATTGTTGTCCAGGGTGATCGTCTTGCCATTCTGCTCAAGCTCCACCTTGTCCGGGTAAATTGCCTTAACGTTGGAACTCATCAGCAACTGCAATCTCCCCGCAGCCACCGCATCATCGACTTTCTTTCTGTTTTTACCCTTGGCACGACCGAAGGCATCGCTACGGTATGAGAGTGTCACGGTGGTGCCTTCTTCGGCGGCAATACTGGTCGCAGCCTCCAGCGCACTATCACCACCACCGACTACCAGTACATGCATGCCACGGTACTGTTCAGGATCGACCAGCTTGTAGACCACCTTGGAGAGCTGTTCCCCCGGTACCCCCAGTTTGCGCGGCGTACCACGACGACCAATGGCTAGTAGCACTGCACGGGTTTTGAATTCACCATCAGTGGTTTTGACGATAAACCCGTCACCATCCTTGACGATATCGTCCACCCGCACACCAGTGCGCATGTGAACGTTGTGATCGGCCACCAGTTTGTTCCAGTAACCCATCAACTCCTCTTTGGAGACCTCGGTAAAACGCATCTTGCCGACAATAGGCATCTTCACCGGCTGGGTCATCACCATCTTGCCGCGGGGGAAGTTGGCCACGGTACCGCCGAAACTGTCCTGCTCCAGCATCTCATAACGGATCCCCTTCTCGATGGCGCCCATGGCTGCGGCAAGGCCCGCAGGACCGGCACCAACGATGACCACGTCCAGGCGATCCTTCTTGCCCAGACCGGGAAGCTTGGCGATGGAGGCCATCGCCTGGCCGCCCTGATTAACCGCATTTCTGACCAGACCCATGCCCCCCAGTTCCCCGGCGATATAGATACCCGGGACGTTGGTCTGGAAGTCCGGACTGACGTGGGGAATGTCGACACCACGTTTTTCCGTACCAAATACAAGGGTAATCGCATCGCGGGGACAGGAGAGGCGGCAGGCACCGTGACCGATGCAACGGGTTGGATCCACCAGCACTGCCTTGCCACCAATCATCCCCAGCACATTACCTTCGGGGCAGGCGTTCACACAGGAACCGCTGCCGATGCAGCGGTTCGGGTCGATAACCGGATGGAGGGAAGCAGGCTCAGTAAGACCGGCCTTGGTCGACTCTTCCAGGGTTTTTACAGCCAGTTTTTCCCTGCGACCTACACGGCGCATATACCAGACCCAAATCAGTACAAAGGGTGTGGCATATATACCCATGAGCAGCCATTCACTATAATCCACCGACAATCCTCCCGGATACAATTGTAAAAAGCGTGACCATAAGAACAGAACCCAGACATACGTTCTGGGAATATACTCGCAAATTAGTCCACATTTGATAGTGACTTGATTAACACGATCTTAAATGTGGCATTTACTACCACATTTGGCGGAATTCAGGGCATTAAGGTTGTATTAATGCACCATTCGCTAAATTACGCTTCAAGCACCACATATTGAGGAGAAGTACTATGTCGACCATGCCTCCGTCGACAAAGGCACAGCGTCCGCTGCAGCTCGATACCCCCACGCTAAGTCGTGTGGGCGGTTTGATATTTTTTGCTATCGTTGGCTGGCTGCTCTATCGCGGCTGGGTGCTTCGTGACGAGCACTATATCACAGCGGAAAGAGGCGTTGGCTACGCCCTCGGCATCATCGGCGGCACCCTGATGCTGCTATTGCTGCTCTATCCGGTACGCAAGAACTGGCGCCCCCTGCGTAACTGGGGCCCGCTGCGTTACTGGTTCCGCGTGCATATGGTCTTTGGCGTGATTGGCCCCTCTCTGGTACTTTTCCACTCCAACTTCGGTCTGGGCTCCATCAATAGCAATGTTGCCCTGATCTGTATGCTGCTGGTTGCCGGAAGCGGTATCGTCGGCCGCTTCTTCTACACCCGTATCCACTACGGCCTCTACGGTAGCAAGGCGAGCCTGGGCGAACTGGGGGACATCGTCGGCTTCAGTCGTGGCCATCTCGGCTGGCTGAGTGAAAACAGTGTAGACTTCACCAACCACCTGCAAGCCATTGAAAAAATTGCCTTAACGCCATCAAAAGGGGTCCTGCAGAGTAGCGGCCGCTGGATACTATTCGCCACCACAGGCTGGTGGCACCGCTGGCGCTTACGGCGGGCGATGTGCGCAGTACTGGATAAAACCGCTGTCGATGAGCAGTGGAATAAAGATGCCCGGCGCAAACAACGCGCACAGGCCAAGCGTTACCTGAAGACCTACCTTGATGCCACACGCAAGGTACTGGAATTCAACTTTTATGAGCGTCTGTTTGCACTCTGGCACGTTGTGCACCTTCCATTCTTCTTAATGATGGTACTTTCAGGGATCGTTCATGTTATCGCTGTTCACATGTATTAATAATAAAAAAGCCTGGCTGATGCTGCTCCTGGCAACGTTCTCCATGCCGGCCAGCGCGGCCAAGATCGAGACACTGCTGATGCCAGGCAAGGTGATCGAGGGCCATGCCAAGGTCGAAAGCGAGTGCACCAGTTGCCACTCGCGCTTCAGCAAGGAGACCCAGAATAAACTGTGTCTGGACTGCCACGACCACTCGGCTATCAAAAAGGATATTGAGAAGAAAGAGGGCTACCACGGCCGTTCCAAACAGGTGCGCGACATCAGTTGCGGCGTCTGCCACACCGATCACAAGGGTAGGAATGCCAAGGTTATCCTGCTCGACCGTGAACTCTTCAACCACGACGAAACCGATTTAAAACTGGAGGGAGCCCACGCCCGCGTCCCCTGCCAGACCTGCCACAAGAAAGGCAAATTGTGGCGTGAAGCGCCCCATGTCTGTGGTGAGTGCCACGAAAAACAGGACGTGCACAAAGGCGACTTCGGCAAGAAGTGCGGCGAGTGCCACGGCGCAAACAACTGGGTAGACAAAAAGTTCGACCACGGCAAGACCGACTTTCCGCTCAAGGGTGCCCACGAAAAGGCCCTCTGCGCCTCCTGCCACCCCAACAAAAAGCTGTACGACAAAACCCCGACCAAGTGCGTCGAGTGTCACCGTGGGGAAGACGTACACCGCAAGCGTTTTGGCGAGAAGTGCGAAACCTGCCACAGCAGCGTCAAGTGGAACAAAGTCCGCTACAACCACGACAAGACCAAGTTCAAGCTTAAAGGGGCGCATGACAAGGCTCGTTGCTATGCCTGCCACCTGCCCGGTAAGGAAGATAAGAAACTGCCGCTCAAGTGTAACGACTGCCACCGCGCCGATGATGTGCACAAGGGACGTAACGGCGATAAGTGCGAAAAGTGCCACAACAGCGAAAACTGGGGCAAAGCCAGGTTTGATCACGATAAAGAGACCGACTTCAAACTGCTCGGCGCGCACAAAAAGACCACCTGCAACGCCTGCCACGCAGGCGGGGTGAAGAAAGATGCCAAGGTGCGCAAGTGCGTCGAGTGCCACCAGTCAGACGACGTCCACAAGGGCGATCTGGGCAAGAAGTGTGATAACTGTCACCGTGAGACCGGCTGGTCGGAAAAGGTCCGTTTCGACCACGACCTGACCAAATTCCCGCTCTACGGCCTGCATGCCCTGGCGACCTGCGAAAGCTGCCATACCAAGGGGCAGTACACCTCAACCGCGGCAGGCTGTAACGACTGCCACGAAAAGGACGACGACCACAAGGGCGGTCTGGGCGAGGCCTGTAACGATTGCCATAACGCCAACGGCTGGCGTCTGTGGAAGTTCAACCACAACAGGCAGACCGACTACAAACTGACCAACAAACACCGGGGACTTGCCTGTAATGCCTGCCACCTGCGTGGGCCACCGAGTGCAACCCCTAACGATTGTGCGTCGTGTCATGAGTATGACGATGTGCACCGTGGCCGATTTGGCCGTAACTGCGGTCGTTGCCACACCACTAAAGATTTCAAGAAAGCCAAGATTGGGTCCTGAGAGACCTTAACGGAGATAGCGTCATGTCCAATACGAAGCGCACCACACTATGCAGCATCCTTGCAGGACTGCTGCTCTGGCTTCCGGCAGCGGTGATGGCCGCCCCGGTCAACGACAGCTTTGACCACTTCACCACGGGCTTCTCCCTCACCGGAGGACACCGTGCCGTAGAGTGCGATGCCTGCCACACCTCAGGTCAATTCCGCGGCACCCCGCGGGAGTGCGCTTCCTGTCACAACACACTGACCAACACCGGTGCGGTGGTTAAGACCTCAGCACACATCCAGTCAAACAACGCCTGTGATGTCTGCCACTCCACCCTCGCCTGGGATGATGTGCGCCGGGTCAACCACATGGCAGTACTAGGACGTTGCAACAGCTGCCATACAATTGGAGGGGCCGCTTCAAGTAGACCACCTTCCGACACGATCCATTCAAGTGTTGCCAGCAACGGTACAGACTGTATTAACTGCCACCGCACCAGCACCTGGGCATCTGTACACTTTAACCACGGGGCCAATGCCACGGGGCACTTCTGCGACGACTGCCACAACGTCAGCCCCAAAAACGGTGGCATCCCTGCCACACCCACGCCCTCTGGCCACGTGGGCACGGGCAGCTTCAATTGCAATGATTGCCATAACACCAGCAGCTGGAGATTCAACCATCGCGACGCCAGTAGCGACTGTCTCCTATGTCACGGTGACGGCACCAACATCGCTACACGTAAAGGTGCCGGCCACCCGAGCACCACGGCAACCTGCAGCCTATGCCACACCACCCGCAACTGGAATTTCAGCCATAGCAGGGTTACTGGAAGCTGTAGCGATTGTCACGATGGTGTGGTTGCCACTGGCAAACCGGGTAACCACTTCAGCACCACCCTGGAGTGCAATGCCTGCCACACCACCAGAGCCTGGACACCAGCCAGCTACGGACATCAGGATTCAACATACCCTCCCGATCACGGTTGGTCTACCAGCTGCGACAGATGTCACAGCGGTTCTCCGCAATCGGCAGGGAATGTCAATGTCTACGACTACTCGAGACAGGTTAGAGAGTGTATCGACTGTCACTACAGTGATTTCAGGCGCAAACACAGCGACAGTAAGTTGCCTGCTTATCAAAACTGCCTCGTAGGCTGCCATGAGCACAGCATGCGTAAGTTTTAAGAATTACTAAGGTAATAATTTTCTATGAAAGCACTACACCACTTTTGCGGCCGCCGAGGCGGCCGCGCTTTACTGCTACTTTGCAGCCTGGGACTCACCCAACCCGTTTCGGCACTGGAGGGTGAGGGAATTATCGACGAAGTCCAGATCAGTAACGGTTCGATCCACATCAGCTTTACTGAAACGGCGCAGGTCATCGGTCATACACCCAAGAGCAAGGGTGACCGTCTCTACATTGATCTGAAGTTGACCAGTGATGCGGCTAAGACCAGCGAGAGTCCGCAGCAGCAAACGGAGAGCTACACGGCTACTGAACAAAAGCCTTTGAGCCTGGTCAGCTATCGCAAGGAGGTCCGTGGTAGCGCGAGACTGGAGCTGCGTTTTGCCCGCCAGGTAGATTTCGATGTCGCCGCTCACAGCGATTTCCGTGGTGTTACCATTACCCTGGCAGGCAAAACCGTCAAAGGCAGTGCTTCGGTTGAAGCCAGCGCCAACGGTTTGATGGAACAGGCGCGTATCGCCCTGGTAGATCAAAGCAATCCGACCAAAGCCAGCAGCCTCTACCAGCAGGTGATCGACCTGCCGGAAAACAGTGCTACCCGTGAGGCCTATGAATATATGGGTCTGGCCCAGGAGCGTCTGGGTAACATGACCTCTGCCGAAAACATCTACCAAAAGTACCTCAAGCGCTACCCGGACGGTGCCGACAGCGAACGGGTCAGCCAGCGTCTGGCAAGCCTGCAGACCGCAACCTCGAAAGATAAAAAGGAACTGCGCAAAGCTGAATCCCGCAAGGAACAGAACCCCTGGCAGTTCTATGGTGGCATTTCCCAGTACTACCTCTACGACACGATTGATACCACGACTGACGTTAATACGGTCAGCTCAAAGGCCAACTACCTGCAGACCGATGTGGATCTGAACCTTCGCCGTCGCGTCGGTGGTTCCGACTCCCGCTTCCGCCTCAGCTATGGCAATGACGCCAATCTGGATGACAGCACCGACTCCAGCAGTGTGCGTTACCTCTATGCCGAACATAGTGATCGCGAGTTGGGCCTGATGGGCCGCGTGGGTCGCCAGGCCAGTAGCCGTGACGGGGTTATGTCGCGCTTCGACGGCCTGCGTCTCGCCTACACGGTGACCCAGGGAATCACTGCCACGGTGGTAGCCGGTAGCCCGGTCACCAGTACCCGTGACCCAATTGACGATACACATACCTTTACTGGTCTGTCGGTTGAACTTGGTCCCTATTTTGGCAATCTGGAGGTCAGTGCCTACGCCCTGAATCAGGATGTCGGTTCGCTGGCAGACCGTCGTAGTGTTGGTGGCGAAGCACGTTACTTCACCAAGGATCTGACCATCCTCGGCATGCTCGACTACGACACTTTCTATAGCGAGACTAACCTCGCCATGCTGATCGCCAACTGGACCCTGAAGAACGAGCTCAATCTGAACGCCAATGTCAGCATGCGCAAGTCGCCCTTCATCTCCACAACCAACGCATTACAGGGAGTAGCGGACGACATCAAGACGCTGCAGGCGACAATGACCAATGACGAGATCTATCAATTGGCACGTGATCGCACTGCTGACAGTCAAAACATCACCCTTGGTGCCTCCTATCCGCTAAAGAAAAATCTGCGCCTCTACGGCGATGTCTCGGTTATCAACAGCAGCGGCACACCCGCTATTACAACTCCGACGACGATTGCCGCCACCGAGGATAGCGGCGACGAGTATTACTACAGCCTGCGCATGGTCGGTAACGGCATTATTAATGGCGATGACGTGACAACTGCCGGCATACGTATTTTCAACGGTAAAGACATGAACAGCACCGGCATCTCTGCCAGCGTGCGTCTGCGCTACAAGAAGAAGTGGATGCTCTACCCAACGATTCAGTACGACACCCGTGACTGGACCAGCACCGGCACCACGCAGAATGTACTTGGTCTGCGTTTCCGTGGTGAATATGCCTGGCGCGAAAACATGGCGTTCGAAGCGGAATTCGGCACCACCATCAGTGATCAGGATATCCCTGACGACCCAAGTGAAAGCAGTATCGGCAACTACGTCGACATCGGTTACCGCTACAACTTCTAATCGAACTTACCACGCCGTCCGCAGGGGACGGCGTGGCACCATCCGACTTTCTCGCAAATCACCACACAGGGAGCCAGCAGGACGGTATACTCCTCCCCTGGCAATCTGAAACCTATCCCATGCTCGAAACCACAGAACTGGAATGCACCCGCGGCGACCGCTGTCTTTTTAGCGGCCTGAACCTGCGTCTCGACGCAGGCGAGCTGCTGCACGTGCAGGGCAAAAACGGCAGCGGCAAAAGCACTCTGCTACGCGCCCTGAGCGGACTGTTCCAGCCCAGTGCGGGCGAGATCCGCTGGAACGGCACGCCGATCGACAATCTGCGCGAGGAGTTTGGCCGCGAGGTGCTCTATCTGGGCCACAAGACCGGGATCAAGGGCGACCTCACCGCGCTGGAAAACCTGCACTTCGCTGCGGCCCTTGATGGCGCAACGATCACCGAGGAACGGGCGTGGCAGGCGCTGGAGCAGATCGGCCTGCGCGGCTTCGAAGACCTGCCGTGCAAACACCTCTCCCAGGGGCAAAAACTACGTGTCTCCCTGGCACGCCTTATCACCAGCCGCGCCAAATTGTGGGTACTGGATGAGCCCTTCAGCGCCCTCGACAGTGGCGCGGTCGAAGATCTACAGGGGTTGATCGCCAGCCACATCGACAACGGGGGTATGGCGCTCCTCACCACCCACCAGGAGGTGGCGCTGACCCGCGGCGCGCTGCGCCAGCTGACACTCGGCGTAAAGGCAGACAACGATGTTTAGTACCTTCCGCGCCATCATCGCCCGTGACCTGCTGCTCGCCTTTCGCCACCGCGGCGATCTGCTCACCACCCTCTTCTTCTTTGTGATCGTGGTCAGTCTCTTCCCCCTGGCCATCGGCCCGGAGCCGAATACTTTGCGCCTGATCGCCCCCGGTATTGTCTGGGTCGCGGCGCTGCTCTCGTCGATGCTATCGCTGGAGAAGCTCTTCGCCGCCGACTTTGCCGACGGCACCCTGGATCAACTGCTGCTCTCCCCCTGCCCGCTCGCCCTGCTGGTGCTGGGCAAGGTGATTGCCCACTGGGTGATTAGCGGCCTGCCGCTGGTATTGATGGGGCCGGTACTGGGGCTGCAATACGATCTCTCCCTCTCATCCCTGGGGGTGCTGCTGCTTGGCCTGCTGCTCGGCACCCCGGTGCTAAGCCTGATCGGCGCCATCGGTGCGGCGCTCACCCTGGGATTGCGCAACGGCGGAGTATTGGTTTCGCTACTGGTGCTGCCGTTGACCATTCCGGTGCTAATCTTCGGCGCGGGTGCGGTGGAGGCCACCGCCTCGGGGCTGGGAGCCGAGGGCCACCTGTCGATGCTGGCGGCCATATTGGTGCTGTCGCTCTTCTTTGCCCCGCTGGCCACCGCGCTGTCGCTGCGGATTTCGGCGGAGTAGTGCGGGGGAGGGAAACAAGCCCATGATCACTACGCTAATTTTGCATTCAGCTTCACGGGATACAGTTCACGACGCCAGGAACTAAACCCGAGTAACTTGCTCTTATTTCGGACAATAAATATTGGGTCACCCATGGATTCACGACTAATCAACTGGTTCAAATTCTCCTCACCGGCCACCTTCTATCCCCTGGCCGGGAGTATTGCCCGCTGGTCCGCCTGGATCGCCGTGGCGCTGATCGCCGTCGGCCTCTATATGAGCTTTGCCGTGGCACCGACCGACTACAAACAGGGCGAGGGTTACCGCATCATCTTTATCCACGTCCCCGCCGCCTGGATGTCGATGATCATCTATCTGGCTATGGCCTTCTGGTCGCTACTCGGTCTGGTCTTCAATACCCGCCTCTCGGCGATGATGGCCTCGGCCCTGGCCCCCACCGGCGCCATGCTCACCTTTCTGGCCCTGTGGACCGGCGCCTTCTGGGGTAAACCGATGTGGGGCACCTGGTGGGTCTGGGATGCGCGCCTCACCTCGGAGCTGATCCTGCTGTTCCTGTTCATCGGCTATATCGCCCTGCACTCGGCCATTGAGGACAACCGCCGCGCCGACCGTGCCGCCGCGGTGCTCTGCCTGGTGGGCGCGGTCAACATCCCCATCATTCACTACTCGGTGAAGTGGTGGAACACCCTGCACCAGGGTGCCTCGGTGAGTGTCGGCGGCGGCTCCAGTATGGGTGGCATCATGCTCGCCACCATGCTGATCATGACCCTCGGCGTCTGGGCCTACAGCATCGCCGTGGCAATGCAGCGGGTGCGCTGCATCATTCTGGAACGAGAGCGCGACAGCAGCTGGGTCAAAGAGCTGGTCGCGGGGGAGAAACAGGCATGATCGAATTCCTCAATATGGGCGGCTATGCCGCCTACGTCTGGCCATCCTTCGGCGTTACCGCGCTGCTGATGGTCGCCGAACCACTCCTGCTGGGCCGCCGTAGGGCGGAGGTCCTGCGCCGCATCCGACGCCTGATGCGGATGAATGAAGCGAGGCAATCATGAAGGCACGACATAAACGACTGGTTGTTATCCTCATCGGTCTGGCAGTACTGGGCCTGGCCGCAGTACTGGTATTCAACGCCCTGGGTAACAACCTCTCCTACTTCTTCTCCCCCACAGAAATAGCGGAGGGTAAGGCACCCAAAGATCACCTGTTCCGCCTTGGTGGCCTGGTGGAGAAGGGCTCGCTGCAACGGGGCAAGGAGTTGACCGTCCGCTTCACTGTCACCGATCTGAAGAACCGTATCAACGTCAGCTACACCGGGATCCTGCCTGACCTGTTCCAGGAGGGTCAGGGGGTCATCGCCCAGGGCCGTATGGGGGCAAACGGTGAGTTTGTCGCCGACGAGGTACTGGCCAAGCACGATGAGAAATACATGCCGCCTGAAGTCGCGGCGGCGCTGGAGAAGTCCGGCAACAGCAACGGAGAAAAGCAATAATGATCCCAGAACTCGGCCAGATGGCCCTGATCCTTGCCCTTTGTATGTCGCTGGTACAGGCCACCCTGCCGGTGATCGGCGCCCATCGTGGCATCGCCAGCTGGATAGCCCTGGCTCGCCCGACCGCCTGGGCACAGTTCCTGATGACGGCAACCGCCTTTGCCTGCCTCACCTACGCCTTCCTGGTACACGACTTCTCGGTGATGTACGTGGCCAGCAACTCCAACACCCAGTTGCCGACCATCTACCTCATCTCCGGGGTATGGGGCGCCCACGAGGGCTCGTTGCTGCTGTGGGCCCTCTCCCTCTCCCTCTGGACCGTGGCCGTGGCCATCTTTAGCCGTAGCGTGCCGGAGCCCATGGTGGCACGGGTCATCGGTGTGATGGGCATGGTCGGCAGCGGCTTCCTGATGTTCATGCTCTTCACCTCCAACCCCTTCGAGCGGCTGCCGATGCCGCCGCTGGAGGGTCGTGAACTCAACCCACTGCTGCAGGACCCGGGCCTGGCGATCCACCCGCCGATGCTCTACATGGGCTATGTCGGCTTTTCCGTCGCCTTCGCCTTTGCCGTGGCGGCGATGCTCGGCGGTCGCCTCGACGCCGCCTGGGCACGCTGGTCGCGCCCCTGGACCAATGTCGCCTGGGTCTTCCTCACACTGGGTATCGTCCTCGGCAGCTGGTGGGCCTATTACGAACTGGGCTGGGGCGGCTGGTGGTTCTGGGACCCGGTAGAGAACGCCTCCTTCATGCCCTGGCTGGTGGGCACCGCCCTGCTCCACTCCCTGGCGGTGACCGAGAAACGCGGCGCCTTCAAGGCGTGGACCGTGTTACTGGCGATCTTCGCCTTCTCTCTCAGCCTGCTCGGCACCTTCCTGGTCCGCTCCGGGGTACTCACCTCGGTACACGCCTTTGCCACCGATCCGGAGCGCGGCATCTTTATCCTGCTGTTCCTTGGCGCGGTGGTGGGCGGCTCGCTGCTGCTCTACTCCTGGCGTGCCAGCGAGATCCGCTCCACGGTCCATTTCGATCTGCTCTCGCGTGAGACCGGCCTGCTGCTGAATAACGTGCTGCTGGTGGTCACCGCCACCAGTATCCTGCTCGGCACCCTCTATCCGCTGATCCTCGACGCCTTGGGCGTCGGCAAGATCTCGGTGGGGCCGCCCTACTTCGACAACGTCTTCGTCCCGCTGACCATCCCGCTGGCGATCCTGGTCGGTATCGGTATCTTCACCAACTGGCGCAAGAGCGATCCGAAGGAGCTGTGGCAACAGCTGCGTCTGCCGCTGGTCGCCAGCCTGATCCTCGGCCTCGCCTCGGTGCTCATATTTGCCCCCAGCTTCAGTTGGGGCGCACTGCTCGGCGCGGTGCTCACCTACTGGGTGCTGCTGGCAACCCTGGCCTGGGTGAAGGCACAGAAGAGTCCCATGGAACTGCTTAAGGGCGCATCGCGTGGTCGTCTGGGGATGGTGATCGCTCACCTTGGCATTGCGGTCTTTATCGCCGGTGTCGGCTTCACCTCCATCTACAGTACCGAGAAGGATATCCGCCTCGACCCTGGCCAGAGCTACGAGATGGGCGGCTACAGCTTCACCTTTAACGGCGCATCACGTTTTGTCGGCCCCAACTACCAGGGCTACCGTGGCGAAGTGAGTGTTTCCTACGGCGGTAAGCCTGTCGCCCTCATGCATCCGGAGAAACGCAACTACAAGACCGGTATGCCGATGACCGAAGCGGGCATCGACGGCGGCCTCTTCCGCGACCTCTTTGTCGCCCTCGGTGAACCGCTGGGCGAGGCCGGTGCCTGGAGCCTGCGTCTCTACCACAAACCCTTCCTGCGCTGGATTTGGCTGGGTGGCCTGCTGATGGCGCTAGGCGGCCTGCTCGCCGCCAGTGATCGCCGCTACTTCCGGCTGGCGCGCAAGGCGAAGGAGCTGAACTCATGAAGATTAAACTGCGTTTTCTGATCCCGTTCTCCCTGTTTGCGGTGATGGTGGTGTTTCTCGCCATCGGTCTCTCCCTCGATCCCCGTGAGGTGCCCTCACCGCTGATCGGCAAACCGGCCCCCAGCTTCGAGCTGCCGACCCTGCACAACCCGGCGGCCACCTTCAAACCTGAGGACATGCGTGGCAAGGTGTGGCTGCTCAACGTCTGGGCCTCCTGGTGTACCGCCTGCCGCGCCGAACACATGCTGGTCAATGATCTGGCGAGGCGTGGTCTGGTGCCGGTGATCGGTCTCAACTACAAGGACGAGGCACGCGATGCCCTCGACTGGCTGGGCAAGCTGGGCAACCCCTACCTCACCTCTATCTCCGATCTGCACGGCCGTGCCGGGCTCGACTATGGCGTTTACGGCGTGCCGGAGTCCTTCGTCATTGATAAGAAGGGCGTCATCCGCTACAAGCAGATCGGTCCGATCACCGCCGAGGCACTGGAAAAGACCATCGTACCGCTGGTGCAGAAGCTGAATGGAGAACCCTCATGACCCGCTGGCTAGGCATCCTGTTGCTGCTCTTCAGCAGCGCCCTGTTCGCCCGTATTGAAACCCACACCTTCGCCACCCCTGAGGACGAAGCACGCTTCAAGGTGCTCACCGAGGAACTGCGCTGCCTGGTGTGCCAGAACCAGAACATCGCCGCCTCCAACGCCGAACTGGCCCAGGACCTGCGCGACCAGGCCTACAAGATGATTCAGGAAGGGAAGAGCAACGAAGAGATCGTCGCCTACATGGTGGAGCGCTACGGTGATTTCGTGCTCTACCGACCGCCGTTCGAACCCTCCACCCTGCTGCTCTGGATCGGCCCGTTCATCATTCTCATCGGCGGCATCGGTTTCGTCGTCACCTTTATCCGCCGCCGTGCAGTGGCGGTGGAGCCGGAACTGAGCGCGGAACAACTGGCGCGCGCCGAAAAACTGCTCGGACAGACGAAGGAAGACTAATTCATGACGCTATTCTGGATACTTACAGCGCTGCTGATCATCGCCGCTATCGCCATTCTCGCCCCCACCCTGTTACGCGGTCGCAAGCTTGCGGCCCATGACCGCGAGGCGCAGAACATCGCCATTGCCCGTGAGCGTCTGGCTGAACTGAGCAATGAACTGGCAGAGGGAGAGATCAGCCCCGAAGAACACGCCAAGGCCAAGCTGGAACTGGAACAGGCCCTGCTGCAGGACATCGAGGGCGCCAGCAGCGCACCGGT
>JBNKBG010000027.1:0-27218 GCA_050287105.1 Thiohalomonadaceae bacterium | reverse complement strand
ATTGTTAAGGTGGGTGAAGAGATCGAAATCGTCGGTCTGAAAGACACCGCCAAGACCACCGTTACCGGCGTCGAGATGTTCCGCAAGCTGCTGGACCAGGGCGAAGCGGGCGACAACGTGGGTATCCTGCTGCGCGGCACCAAGCGTGACGAAATCGAACGTGGTCAGGTCCTGTGCAAGCCGGGTTCAATCAAGCCGCACACCAAGTTTGAAGCTGAGGTCTACGTACTGTCGAAGGATGAAGGTGGTCGTCACACCCCATTCTTCAACGGCTACCGTCCGCAGTTCTATTTCCGTACCACCGATGTCACCGGTGCCTGCGACCTGCCGGAAGGCGTAGAAATGGTAATGCCGGGTGACAACGTGCAGATGACCGTATCGCTGATCGCACCGATCGCGATGGAAGATGGTCTGCGCTTTGCTATCCGTGAAGGCGGCCGCACCGTTGGTGCTGGCGTCGTTGCCAAAATCATTGAGTAATTAATATGGCTAATCAAAAGATCCGTATTCGTCTCAAGGCCTTTGATCATCGTCTGATCGATCAATCTGCCCGCGAGATCGTTGAAACTGCAAAGCGTACCGGTGCCCAGGTTAATGGCCCGATCCCGCTGCCGACCAAGATGGAGCGCTTCACCGTCCTGATCTCACCGCACGTCAACAAGGACGCGCGTGACCAGTACGAACTGCGTACCCACAAGCGGCTGATGGATATCGTCGACCCGACTGACAAGACGGTCGATGCGCTGATGAAACTGGACCTGGCCGCAGGGGTCGACGTCCAGATTAAATTGCAGTAGAATACCGGCCTTTTTCACGGTTACCGCCCCGGCCATAGGTCGGGGCGGTCAAGTTTCAGCACCGGTCAATCGAAATCGGTGCGGTGCTATTTGAGGTTATAACAATGGCTATTGGTGTTATTGGTCGCAAACGCGGCATGACACGCGTCTTTACTGAAGATGGCGTATCTGTCCCCGTGACCGTCGTAGAAGTCGAGCCAAACCGCATCTCCCAGGTGAAAACCGTGGAGAGCGACGGCTACAACGCACTTCAGGTAACCATCGGCGCACGTCGTGCCACTCGCGTCACCAAGCCCATGGCGGGTCATTTTGCCAAGGCCGGTGTTGAAGCGGGTCGCGCTCTGTGCGAATTCCGTCTGAAAGATGGCGAAGGCGAAGGTCTTGAAGCGGGTTCCGAAATCAAGGTCGATATCTTTGAAGCCGGCCAGAAGGTGGATGTCTCCGGCACCACTATCGGTAAAGGCTTCGCAGGTGTTATCAAACGCCACAATTTCAGTATGCAGGATGCCACCCACGGTAACTCCCGGTCCCACCGCGCTCCCGGTTCTATCGGTCAGAACCAGACTCCTGGTCGCGTATTCAAGGGCAAGAAGATGGCCGGTCATATGGGTAACAAGAAGCGTACCGCGCAGAACCTGGAAATCGTCCGGGTCGATGCCGAACGCAACCTGCTCCTGATCAGGGGTGCCGTTCCCGGTTCCAAGGGCAACGACGTGGTCGTAACACCTGCCGTCAAGGCGAAGAAATAAGGGGATATGACCATGGAACTGAAACTGACAACTGCCACCGGTCGTGACTCCAAAAACAGCGTAGAGCTGTCCGATAGCAACTTTGGCCGTGAATTTAATGAAGCCCTGGTACACCAGGTGGTTACCGCCTACATGGCGGCCGCCCGTTCCGGTACCAAGGGACAGAAAAGCCGTGCCGCTGTAAGCGGTGGTGGTGCCAAGCCGTGGCGCCAGAAAGGCACCGGCCGGGCACGTGCTGGTACCATCCGCAGCCCGCTGTGGCGTGGGGGCGGTAAGACCTTTGCTGCGACCAATCGCGATTTCTCACAGAAGGTTAACCGTAAGATGTACCGCGGTGCCGTTCAGGCCATCCTTTCTGAACTGGTTCGCCAGGAGCGTCTGCTGGTGGTTGAGAGCTTCGCGATGGAGACTCCCAAGACCAAGCAACTCAACGAGAAGCTGAAAGGGATGGGGCTCAGCAACGTGCTGATCGTTTCCCATGATGTGGATGACAATCTCTACCTCTCCGCACGCAATCTGCCGCATGTTTCTGTGGTTGAGGCGAAGCGTGTTGACCCGGTTAGCCTGGTCGGTTTCGAGAAGGTCGTGATGACTGTCGACGCAGTCAAGCAACTGGAGGAGATGCTGGCATGAATGAAGAGCGCCTGATGAAGGTTCTGATGGCTCCGCACATCTCTGAAAAGAGCTCCGTTGCTGCTGACCAGAACAACCAGATCGTATTCAAAGTTGCCACCGATGCGACCAAGCCGGAGATCAAACAGGCCGTTGAGCTGCTGTTTGGTGTCAAGGTTGACCGCGTTCAGGTGACCAACGTCAAAGGTAAAACCAAGCGTTTCGGGGCCATGATGGGCCGCCGCAGCGATTGGAAAAAAGCTTACGTCACACTGCAGGAAGGTCAAGAGATCGACTTCCTCGGTGCTGCTGAATAAATGGAAGGAAACGTCCGATGCCAGTAGCAAAACTTAAACCGACGTCTCCAGGCCGCCGCTTTGTCGTCAAAGTGGTGAACCCTGAGCTGCACAAGGGTGCTCCCTACGCGCCGTTGCTCGAGAAGAAGAGCAAGAACGGTGGTCGTAACAACATGGGCCGTATCACTACCCGTCACCAGGGTGGTGGTCACCGTCAGCACTACCGTGTAATCGATTTCAAACGCAACAAGGACGGTATTCCCGGTGTTGTTGAGCGTCTGGAATATGATCCGAACCGTAGCGCCAATATCGCCCTGATCAAATACATTGATGGCGAGCGTCGTTACATTATCGCGCCCAAGGGAGTTTCCGCCGGTGCCGAGATCCTTTCCGGTTCCGAGGCCCCGATCAAGCCAGGTAACTGCCTCAAGCTGTTGAATATTCCAGTGGGCAGCACCGTGCACTGCATCGAGCTGAAGCCTGGTAAAGGCGCACAGCTGGCCCGCAGCGCTGGTGCCTCCGTACAGCTGGTTGCCCGTGAAGGCAAGTACGCTACCATCCGCCTGCGTTCTGGCGAGATGCGTAAAGTACTGGCCGATTGCAAGGCAACCGTCGGTGAGGTGGGTAACAGCGAGCACAGCCTGCGCAAATTAGGTAAGGCCGGTGCCACTCGCTGGCGTGGTGTTCGTCCGACCGTTCGTGGTGTTGCCATGAACCCGGTTGATCACCCGCATGGTGGTGGTGAAGGCCGGACTTCAGGTGGCCGTCATCCGGTTACTCCGTGGGGTGTTCCTACCAAGGGACACAAAACCCGTAAGAACAAGCGTACCGATGGCATGATTGTCCGTCGTCGCAAACAGAAGTAATGAGGGCGAGATAGATGCCACGCTCAATCAAAAAAGGTCCATTTATTGACCATCATCTGGCGAACAAGGTCGAAGCGGCTACCGCTGCCAATGACCGTCGCCCGATTAAGACCTGGTCGCGTCGTTCCATGATTATGCCGGAGATGGTTGGTTTGACCATTGCCGTGCACAACGGTCGTCAACATGTCCCTGTACTGATCAATGAAAACATGGTCGGTCATAAGCTGGGTGAGTTCGCTCCTACCCGGACTTACAAGGGTCACGTTGCAGACAAGAAGTCACGGTAAGGAGTGAGTGTGATGGAAACCAAAGCAAAACTGACATACGCACGCATCTCTCCGCAGAAATGTCGATTGGTTGCAGATCAGATCCGTGGACTGCCAGTAGATAAGGCACTGGAAATCCTGGCCTTCAGTCAGAAGAAAGCCGCCGGTCTGGTGAAGAAAGTGCTCGAATCTGCTATCGCCAATGCCGAACACAACGACGGTGCCGATATCGACGAACTGAAGGTCTCCACGATCTTTATCGATCAGGGTCCGACCCTCAAGCGCATGCACGCTCGCGCCAAAGGCCGCGGCAACCGCATTCTCAAGCGAACCAGCCACATTACTGTGGCTGTCGCGGAAAAGTGATAGAGAGGCTGTAATGGGACAGAAAGTTCATCCAACAGGTATCCGTCTGGGCATCACCAAAGACTGGACCTCCAAGTGGTATGCCGCGTCAAAGGATTTTGGTGAGTACCTGCACACCGATCTGAAAGTGCGCGAATACCTGCAGAAGCGTCTTGCCAGTGCCTCGATCAGCCGTATCCAGATCGAGCGTCCGGCACGCAATGCCCGTATCACCATCAGCACCGCACGCCCCGGCCTGATTATCGGCAAGAAGGGCGAGGATATCGAGCGTCTGCGCAACGATGTCTCTGCGATGATGGGTATTCCGGTACACATCAATATCGAAGAGGTGCGTAAGCCTGAGTTGGATGCCACCCTGGTTGCTCAGGGCATCGCCCAGCAGCTGGAAAAGCGCATCATGTTCCGTCGTGCGATGAAGCGTGCGGTGACCAACTCGATGCGTCTTGGTGCCCAGGGCGTCAAGATTAACATCGCCGGTCGTCTTAACGGCGCAGAGATCGCCCGCAGCGAGTGGTACCGCGAAGGTCGCGTGCCGCTTCACACCCTGCGTGCTGATATCGATTACGGTTTCGCTGAAGCCAAGACCACTTACGGCATCATTGGCGTAAAGGTCTGGGTTTTCAAAGGCGAGGTATTTGACCGCGGTGAAGCCGCGGCCGCAGCCGAAGCTGAAAAGCCGGCGGCGAAGTAACGGAGTAAGTAGCAATGCTTCAGCCAAAACGTACAAAATTCCGCAAGCAGATGAAGGGCCGCAACCGCGGTCTGGCCCAGTCTGGTCATAAAGTCAGCTTCGGCGAGTTCGGTCTTAAGTCTGTTGAACGTGGTCGTCTGACCGCTCGCCAGATTGAGGCGGCACGTCGTGCCATGACCCGCCACGTCAAGCGCGGTGGCAAGATCTGGATCCGCGTCTTCCCCGACAAGCCGATTACCGAGAAGCCTCTTGAGGTTCGTCAGGGTAAAGGTAAGGGTAACGTTGAATACTGGGTGGCCCAGATCCAGCCGGGCCGCATGCTGTATGAGATGCAGGGTGTCAGCGAGGAGATCGCGCGTGAAGCGTTCAAACTCGCCGCTGCCAAACTGCCGCTCAAAACCACATTCGTAACACGCACGGTGCTGTGATGAAAGCTACTGAATTGAGAAACAAGAGCGTCGAGGATCTGGGCAAGGAGCTGATGGGGCTTCTGCGCGAGCAGTTCAATCTGCGCATGCAGAAGGGTACCGGGCAACTGTCCAAGACCCATCGTGTTGGTCAGGTCCGCCGCGAGATTGCTCGCGTCAAGACCATTCTGAATGAGAAGGCTAAGGCATGAGCGATCAGGAAATGAATACACGCACTGTTACCGGGCGTGTCGTGAGCGACAAGATGGATAAAACCATCACCGTGCTGGTTGAGCGTCGGGTGGCACACCCGATTTACGGTAAATACGTAAAGCGCACCACCAAACTGCACGCGCACGACGAAAGTAACGAGAGCAAAATGGGCGACACCGTCTCTATTGAGGAGTGCCGTCCCCTTTCGAAATCCAAATCCTGGCGTCTGGTCAAGATTGTGGAAAGGGCTAGCTGAAAAGCTATCAGACCAACATAGCTGTACCCGGCGGATAAAAGCCCAAGGCGCCGAATTGGCTTGGGCTTTTCTACATTTAGTGGTATTATCTCGCGCCCCAAGAATGGCGCTGTGTGCAGCAAGATTGACAGTTTGGAGAATGTTCCATGATTCAGATGCAGACAAAACTGGATGTTGCCGATAACAGCGGTGCCCGTGTTGTCCAGTGCATCAAGGTGCTTGGTGGCTCTCATCGCCGCTATGCAGGTATTGGTGACGTTATTAAGGTCAGCGTTAAGGAAGCGATTCCGCGCGGCAAGGTTAAGAAAGGCGATGTCTACAACGCCGTGGTAGTGCGTACCCGTAAGGGTGTGCGTCGTACCGATGGCTCATTGATTCGCTTCGATGGCAACGCCGCAGTGCTGCTGAACAACAAGTTGGAGCCGATCGGTACCCGTATCTTCGGGCCCGTTACCCGCGAACTGCGTGGTGATCGCTTCATGAAGATTATTTCCCTGGCACCTGAAGTGCTGTAAGGCGAGGGACGGAAAGATGCAAAAGCTTAAGAAAGGCGACGAGATTATCGTTATCGCCGGTCGTGACAAAGGTAAACGTGGCACCATCAGCAGCGTTATGCCGGCGTTCGACAAGGTGATGATTGACGGTATTAACGTGGTGAAGAAACACCAGAAACCGAATCCTAACGCAGGTGTCCCTGGTGGCATCGTGGAAATGGAGATGCCGCTGCAGATTTCAAATGTGGCGATCTTCAACCCGGCTACCGGCAAGGCCGATCGGGTAGGTATTAAGATCCTGGAGGATGGCCGTAAGGTCCGTTTCTTCAAATCCAATAATGAAGTGATTGACGCTTAAGTCGGGTAAGACAATGGCAAGACTGCAAGAATTCTATAAAGAAACCGTCGTCAAGCAGCTGATGGAAGAGCTGAAGTGCGACAACGTCATGGCTATTCCGCGGATCGAGAAGATCACCCTCAATATGGGTGTCGGTGAAGCGGCAGCAGACAAAAAAGTGCTTGAGCACGCGGTTTCCGATATGACCAAAATTTCCGGCCAGAAGCCGATCGTGACCAAGGCGCGCAACTCAGTTGCCGGCTTCAAGATCCGCGAAGGCTGGCCGATCGGCTGCAAGGTTACCCTGCGCAGTGAGCGTATGTATGAGTTCCTGGATCGTCTGATTAGCATCAGTATTCCGCGGATTCGTGACTTCCGTGGTCTGAGTGCCAAATCTTTCGACGGTCGCGGCAACTACAGCATGGGTGTACGTGAGCAGATCATCTTCCCGGAAATTGATTACGACAAAATCGACACCCTGCGCGGTATGGATATCACCATTACCACCAGCGCGAAAAACGATGACGAAGCACGGGCGCTGTTGAAAGCGTTCAACTTCCCGTTCAGGGGCTGAGGACAGGATTATGGCAAAGACTTCTATGGTGCAGCGTGAACTCAAGCGTGCGAAAGCGGTAAAGAAATATGCCGCCAAGCGTGCCGAGATCAAAAAGCAGATGAAAGCTCCGGACCTGGAGATGGAACAGTTGCAGGAGCTTGTGGTTAAGCTGCAAAAACTGCCGCGTGATTCCAGCCCGGTGCGCAAACGCAACCGCTGTAACCTGACCGGCCGTCCACACGGTTATTACCGTAAGTTCGGTCTGGGTCGCAACAAACTGCGCGAAGCTGCGATGCGTGGCGATATTCCCGGCCTGCGTAAAGCAAGCTGGTAAGTAAGTGGCCGTTTGGCCGATTGTGAATTAGGAGCATTACCGCATGAGCATGACTGATCCTATTGCAGATATGCTGACCCGTATTCGTAACGGGCTATCTGCAAACAAGGTGGAGGTATTAATGCCTTCATCCAAGGTGAAGAAATCTGTTGCCCAGGTCCTGAAGGACGAGGGTTACATTACTGACTTCACTGAACAGGATATCGATGGTAAGCCGGTACTCAATATTACCCTCAAGTACTACGAGGGCAAGCCAGTGATTGAGCGCGTTAAGCGCGTTAGTCGTCCTGGCCTGCGCGTATACAAGGGTAAGGATGAGCTGCCCACGGTTATGGCCGGGCTTGGCATCGCTATCATTTCTACTTCTGCCGGTGTGATGACGGATCGTGCTGCGCGCGCTTCTGGCTTCGGCGGCGAAGTACTTTGCACCGTATTCTAAGGGGGGATGAGCAATGGCTAGATATATGAATCCCGTTAGTATCCCCTCGGGCGTCACTATTAGTGTCAGTGGTCAGGCGTTGCAGGTTAAGGGTTCCAAAGGAGCTCTTGATCATGAGGTTCACCCGATCGTTGAAGTGAAGCAGGAAGATGGTGCTATGAGCTTTGCGCCGCGTGCCGAGACCAAAGCCGCTAACGCGCTGGTCGGTACCACCCGTGCTCTGCTCAACAACATGATTAAAGGTGTCAGTGACGGCTTTGAACGTAAGCTGGAACTGGTCGGCGTGGGTTACCGCGCACAGGCTCAGGGTAAGGTGCTTAACCTGACTCTGGGTTTCTCACACCCAGTGAACTACGCAGTGCCCGAGGGTATCACCATTGAGACCCCGAGCCAGACCGAGATCCTGGTTAAAGGCATCGACAAGCAGAAAGTCGGCCAGGTTGCGGCAGAAATTCGCGCTTATCGTCCACCGGAACCTTACAAGGGCAAGGGTGTTCGTTATTCAGACGAACGTGTTGTCCGTAAGGAAGCCAAGAAGAAATAGGGTTTAAGGCGATGAAATCGAAGAAAGAATCACGTTTACGCCGCGCTGTACGTAGCCGTGCGAAGATCCGGGAACTGGGTGTACACCGCCTGTGCGTTAATCGCACACCGCGTCACATCTATGCCCAGATCATCGCCCCTAACGGTAGCGAAGTTATTGCTTCAGCTTCCACCGTACAGGCAGAGATCAGGGGCGGTGTGAAAACCACCGGTAATGCCGATGCCGCCGTTGCGGTTGGTAAGGCGATTGCGGAAAAAGCGAAGGCGGCTGGTATTAGCCAGGTTGCTTTTGACCGCTCAGGTTTTAAATACCATGGCCGCGTAAAGGCTCTTGCCGATGCTGCGCGTGAAAGTGGTCTGGAATTCTAAGGGCTAGATTATGGCGGGATTTGACTCAGCACAGAATAACGACGGCTTCATTGAGAAGCTGGTCGGTGTAAACCGTGTATCCAAGACGGTTAAGGGCGGACGGATTTTCCAATTCGCTGCGTTGACCGTAGTTGGCGACGGCGAGGGCAAGGTTGGCTTCGGTACCGGTAAGGCTCGCGAAGTACCTGCTGCCATTCAAAAGGCAATGGAAAGTGCGCGTCGTAACATGCGCCAGGTTAGCATCACCGAGAATGGTACCCTGCAATATGCAGTAAATGCCCGTCACGGCGCAGCCAAGGTTTACATGCAGCCGGCCTCTGAAGGTACCGGTGTCATTGCTGGCGGTGCGATGCGCGCTGTATTCGAAGCAGCGGGTGTGCATAACGTGCTGGCCAAGTGTATCGGTAGCAACAATCCGGTAAACGTAGTCCGCGCCACCATGAACGGCTTGACCGACATGACCTCTCCGGAGAGCGTTGCGGCCAAGCGTGGCAAAAGCGTTAAAGAGATTCTGGAATAAGTCATGGCCAAGAACAAATCGATCAAAATCAAGCTGGTGCGCAGCGTATTCGGCCGTCTGCCGACCCATCGGGCAACCGTTGCTGGTCTGGGCCTGCGTCGTATGCACCAAACCGTTGAAGTCGAGGACACCCCATGCACTCGCGGCATGATTAATCAGGTGTCCTACATGGTCAAGGTTGTCGAGGATTAAGATGAAACTGAACACAATCTCACCTGGCGCTGGCGCCAAACAGAGTGCCAAGCGCGTGGGCCGTGGTATCGGCTCCGGTTTGGGCAAGACCTGTGGTCGTGGTCACAAAGGGCAGCATGCCCGTTCCGGTGGCTTCCACAAGGTAGGCTTCGAGGGTGGTCAGATGCCACTGCAGCGTCGCCTGCCCAAGGTCGGCTTTAGCTCCCGCGTAGGCCGTACCACCACCGAGATTCGCCTGCACGAACTGGCGCTGGTCGAAGGCGACGTGGTCGATTTGATGGCGCTTAAGGCTGCCAATATCGTCCGTCAGGATACCCTGCGCGCCAAGGTCATTGCCTCTGGCAAGCTGGAAAAAGCGGTAACCGTACGTGGTCTGGGCGTTACTAAAGGTGCAAAGGCTGCGATTGAGGCAGCCGGCGGTAAAGTAGAGGCCTGATAATGGGAGCCTCCGCTTCAGCGATGGCCAATGCCATGTCCGGCGGCAAGCTGACCGAGCTGAAGCAGCGTCTGCTGTTTGTTCTCGGTGCGTTGCTGGTCTTTCGTATCGGCGCACATATCCCGGTTCCCGGCATTGACCCTATTGCCCTGGCCAAACTGTTCGAGCAGCAGCGTGGCACCATTCTAGACATGTTCAACATGTTCTCCGGTGGCGCCCTGCAACGTTTCTCACTGTTTGCCCTCGGCATCATGCCCTATATCTCGGCGTCCATTATCGTTCAGCTGCTGACCAAGGTCTCTCCGAAGTTGGAGCAACTGAGCAAGGAAGGCGCAGCGGGTAAACGTAAGATCACCCAGTACACCCGTATGGGCACGCTGGTACTGGCGACCTTCCAGGCCTTTGGCGTGGCGGTGATGCTGGAGTCACAGATGGCACCGGGCAATATCCCGGTAGTGATTGAGCCTGGTATGGCCTTCCGTCTGGTGACCGCAGTGACCCTGGTGACAGGTACCCTGTTCCTGATGTGGCTGGGTGAACAGATCACCGAGCGCGGTATTGGTAACGGGATTTCGCTGATTATCTTTGCTGGTATCGTCGCGGGTCTGCCGCGTGCTATTGGCGGTACCCTGGAACTAGCGCGGACCGGTGAGATGAACCCGGCAACCATTCTGGTACTGTTTGCCGTGGCACTGGCGGTAACTGCCCTGGTAGTTTACGTGGAGCGCGGTCAACGCCGTATCACGGTCAACTACGCCAAGCGTCAGCAAGGGCGCAAGATGATGGCGGCACAGTCCAGTCACCTGCCGCTGAAAGTGAACATGGCCGGTGTTATTCCGCCCATCTTCGCTTCATCAATTATTCTATTTCCGGCTACCCTGGGTGGCTGGTTTGCAAATGCCGAAGGCATGGGTTGGCTGCAGAATATTTCTGCCATGATCTCGCCGGGACAGCCGCTCTATGTCGGCCTCTATGCGGTAGCGATTGTTTTCTTCTGCTTCTTCTATACGGCGTTGATGTTCAACCCGAAGGAGACGGCAGATAACCTGAAAAAATCAGGCGCATTTGTCCCCGGGATTCGTCCGGGTGAACAGACCGCGAAGTATATCGACAGCATTCTGGGGCGTCTGACGCTGGCGGGTGCGATGTACATCACCCTGGTCTGTCTGCTGCCGGAATTTTTGATCCTGTCGTGGAACGTACCGTTCTACTTCGGTGGTACCTCACTGCTGATTATCGTGGTGGTGGTAATGGATTTCATGGCCCAAATGCAGGCGCATCTGATGTCACATCAGTATGAAGGCCTGATGAAAAAGGCGAATTTGAAAGGTTACGGTAAGTCCGGGCTGTAGGTCCTGACTGCCAAGATTGGTTTACTGGAGACGTAAGATGAAAGTTCGTGCTTCCGTTAAGAAGATTTGCCGCAACTGCAAGATCATCCGCCGTAACGGTACGGTACGTGTGATCTGCTCTTCCGACGCTCGCCACAAGCAGCGTCAGGGCTAGTCTGTGACCAGCTCCGCGACGACGGCAACTGCCGTGCGGGGCTTGATTCACGGTGGGTTTGCGATTATTATGGCGCGCTTTTCCACAGCGTGTCAGGCGTTTGTGCTTTTGTGATTTGAGGGAGTGGCTAAATGGCCCGTATTGCTGGTATTAACATCCCGGTGAACAAGCATGCAGTGATTGCCCTGACGGCGATCTACGGCATTGGTCGTACACGTTCCAAGCAGATCTGTGACGCGGCTGGGGTAAACCCGGCAGCGCCTATCAAGGATCTGACTGAAGCGGAGATCGAGAAGCTGCGTGGTGAAGTCGCCAAGTTTTCCGTTGAGGGCGACCTGCGACGTGAAGTTTCCATGAACATCAAGCGTTTGATGGACCTCGGTTGCTACCGCGGTATCCGTCATCGCCGCGGCCTGCCACTGCGCGGTCAGCGTACCCGGACCAACGCACGTACCCGTAAAGGTCCGCGCCGTCCGATTAAGAAATGATTGAGCAGACTCTGGTCTGAATTCACATAGTTATTGGGAAGTTAGGATATGGCAAAGGCGACTACTCGCACACGCAAGAAGGTTAAAAAGAACGTTGTAGACGGCGTAGCGCACGTCCACGCGTCTTTTAACAACACCATTATTACCATCTCTGACCGCCAGGGTAATGCCCTGTGCTGGGCGACTGCTGGTGGCTCCGGCTTCCGCGGTTCGCGCAAGAGCACCCCGTTCGCGGCGCAGGTTGCTGCCGAGAAGGCCGGTGCGACTGCACAGGAGTTTGGTATGAAGAATATGGAAGTCTGGGTTAAGGGCCCTGGTCCTGGCCGTGAGTCAGCGGTACGTGCGCTGAACAGCATGGGCTTCAAAATCACCCACATTACCGACGTGACGCCAATCCCGCATAACGGGTGCCGTCCGCCGAAAAAACGTCGTGTATAAGAAAGAGGCTTACGAAATTGGCTAGGTATATCGGTTCCAAGTGTCGTCAGTGCCGTCGTGAGGGCGAGAAGCTCTTTCTGAAAGGCGAGAAGTGTTACACCAGCAAATGCGCGATCGAGAATCGCCCATTCCCGCCGGGACAGCACGGTCAGCGTCGTACTCGCCTGTCGGACTATGCCCGTCAGTTGCGTGAGAAGCAGAAGGTTAAACGTATTTACGGTCTGCTGGAGAAGCAGTTCGCCGCTTATTACGAAGAGGCTGCACGTCTGCCAGGCATTACCGGTCTGAATCTGCTGCATCAGCTCGAGTCCCGTCTGGATAACGTGGTTTTCCGCATGGGCTTTGGTGTTTCTCGTTCCGAAGCGCGCCAGCTGGTACGCCATAACGGTATTACCGTCAACGGTAGCAAGGTCAACATTCCTTCCTACCTGGTAAAGGCCGGTGACGTGGTTGCTGTGTCCGAGAAGGCGAAAGCTCAACTGCGAGTCAAGTCTGCCAGTGACCTTGCGCAGCAGCGCGGTCTGCCGGAATGGCTCGATGTGGATGGCAGCAAGCTGGAAGGCGTATTTAAGTCGGTTCCTGAGCGTAGTGAACTACCTGCCGAAATTCAGGAACAGCTGGTCGTCGAGCTTTACTCCAAGTAATTGACCGTTTCCACCCGGAGCCATGTGCTACCGGGTGGGATAATCTACCAGCGCATGTCGCTGGTAGTGCTTTTTCAAAGAGGACTATTCATGCACGGCTCAGAACTGGAATTACTCAAGCCACGTATGGTTGGTGTCCAAAAGATTAGTGACACCGCCGCCAAGGTAACACTGGAGCCGCTGGAGCGCGGTTTTGGACATACTTTGGGCAATGCCCTGCGTCGTATCCTGCTCTCATCTATGGTGGGCAGCGCGATTACCGAGGCAAGCATCGATGGCGTACTGCACGAGTACACCGCCATTGAAGGGGTTCAGGAAGACGTTATCGAAATCCTGCTTAACCTCAAAGGCGTAGCGATTCGTTTGAACAATCGCCAGCAGGCAACTCTGAACCTCAAAAAGAGTGGCCCTGGTGTGGTGACTGCCGCTGACATCGAGCTGGACCATGATGTTGAAATCATGAATCCGGAGCATGTCATTGCCAACCTGACCAAGGGCGGCGAGCTGAGCATGACCATTAAGGTGGAGCAGGGCCGTGGCTATCAGCCGGCCAACCAGCGTGCCGATGCGGACGACGAGTCCCGTGCTATCGGTTCGCTGCTGATCGACGCTTCCTACAGCCCGATCAGCCGCGTTGCCTACTCCGTCGAGCGCGCCCGCGTAGAACAGCGCACCGACCTGGACAAGCTGGTACTGGAGATCGAAACCAACGGTACCATCGAGGCAGAAGAGGCGATCCGCAAGGCCGCCACCATCCTGCAGGACCAGCTCTCCAGCTTTGTTGATCTGGAAGGCAAGACCCAGGCAGTGGAAGAGTCCGCCGAGCCTGAGATCGACCCGATCCTGCTGCGTCCGGTAGATGACCTTGAGCTGACTGTACGTTCAGCCAACTGCCTCAAGGCAGAGAACATTTACTACATCGGTGACCTGATTCAGCGCACCGAGGTTGAGCTGCTGAAGACCCCGAACCTGGGTAAAAAGTCGCTGACCGAAATCAAAGACGTGCTGGCGTCACGTGGTCTCTCTCTGGGCATGCGCCTTGAGAACTGGCCGCCTGCCAGCATTAAAAATGCGGAAGATGCCAAGGCAAGTGCCTGATCTCTCCGCGCTTATGTAGCGTTTAACGGTATCTGAAGGAAAGTCCAATGCGTCACCGTCAATCTGGCCGCAAACTGAACCGCAACAGCAGCAGCCGCAAGGCCATGTTCCGTAACATGGCGGCATCACTGCTGCGTCACGAGCTGATCAAGACCACCTTGCCCAAGGCCAAGGAACTGCGTCGCGTCGCCGAGCCACTGATCACCGTCGCCAAGACCGACAGTGTTGCCAACCGTCGTCTGGCCTTTGACCGCCTGCGTGATCGTGATGTGGTCACCAAGCTGTTCAATGAGCTGGGTCCCCGTTACGAGAGCCGCCCCGGCGGTTACCTGCGTATCCTCAAGTGCGGTTTCCGTGCTGGCGACAAGGCACCAATGGCCTATGTTGAGCTGGTGGATCGTGCCGAAGGTATTGAAGCTGTCGAAGATAGCGAAGCCTGAGTGCAGACCACAGCAGTACTATAAGAAACCGGGCCTTGTGCCCGGTTTTTTGTTTCTGGCAGGATGGGACACAAAAGTAATGGGAGGGATGGGATGATCGTGCTGTTGACCGATTTTGGCCTGCATGGCCCCTATACCGGCATTATGAAGTCGATCCTGGCACAACGCGCCCCCGGGGTGCCGGTGATCGATCTCTTTGCCGATCTGCCCGCCCAGCAGATCCGTAGCGGCGCCCACTTGCTGGCCGCCTATCGAGCCGAATTTCCCGCAGAAACCGTCTTCCTCTGTGTGGTCGACCCCGGTGTCGGCAGTACTCAGCGCGAACCGGTTATCTTGCGTGCCGATGGGCAGTGGTATGTGGGGCCGGATAATGGCCTGTTCGATGTAGTGGCAGCGCGTAGCACCCGCCTGGATGGGTGGCGTATTCGCTGGCGTCCCCAGAGGCTGAGCGACACTTTTCACGGCCGTGATCTGTTTGCCCCGGTCGCTGCAATGCTGGCAGTAGGGGATTTCCCGGAGAGCGAGCCTTACGGGTTCCAGGTGAGCCCGGAGATGGGGGCGGATCTGCCTCAGATCATCTACGTGGATCACTTCGGTAATCTGATGACCGGCATCCGCGCCGCCAATCTGGGAGAGAGGGAGGGCATCACCTTCAGGGGCGAGCCCGTACCGCGAGCACGGACCTTTAGCGATGTCGCGGAGGGGATGCCGCTCTGCTATGAAAACGCCGCCGGCCTGCTGGAGATCGCGGTGAACTGCGGTCGTGCCGCTGAGCACTTCGGGGCCGCGGTGGGAGACCCCGTCGGTTGAGGCAGTTCAGCGCTGCAGGAACGGCTTGAGGAAGCGGCCGGTATGCGACCCCTTGCAGGCAGCCACCTCTTCCGGCGTACCCGCGATCAGTAGCTCGCCGCCCCGGTCGCCCCCTTCTGGACCCAGATCCAGGATCCAGTCGGCGGTCTTGATCACATCCAGATTGTGCTCGATCACCACAATGGTGTTGCCGTGGTCGCGGAGCCGATGCAGCACCACCAGCAACTGTTCGATGTCGTGGAAATGTAGCCCGGTGGTCGGTTCGTCGAGAATATAGAGGGTATTGCCCGTGTCCCGCTTGGAGAGCTCCCGTGCCAGCTTGATCCGCTGTGCCTCACCGCCTGAGAGGGTGGTGGCTGACTGGCCCAGGGTGATGTAGCTGAGGCCCACGTCGAGCAGGGTCTGAAGTTTGCGGGCGATCACTGGCACCGGGTCGAAAAACTCCCGCGCCTCCTCCACCGTCATCTTCAGCACCTCATAGATATTGCGTCCCTTGTACTGCACCTCCAGGGTTTCGCGGTTGTAGCGCTTGCCCTTGCAGACATCGCAGGGGACGTAGACATCGGGCAGGAAGTGCATCTCCACCTTGATCATGCCATCCCCCTGGCACGCCTCGCAGCGACCCCCTTTGACGTTGAAGGAGAAGCGTCCGGGGTTGTAGCCGCGTGAGCGCGCCTCGTGGGTTCCGGCGAAGAGATCGCGGATCGGGGTAAAGAGGCCGGTATAGGTGGCCGGGTTGGAGCGCGGGGTACGGCCGATAGGGCTCTGGTTGATGTCGACCACCTTGTCGAACTGCTCCAGGCCGATGATCTCGGCGCAGGGGGCCGGGTCATCGCCACTACCATTGATCGCTATTGCCGCATGGCGGTAGAGGGTGTCGTTGATCAGGGTGGATTTACCTGAGCCGGAGACACCGGTGACACAGGTCATCAGCCCCAGCGGCAGGTCGATATTTACCCCCTTTAGGTTATTGCCGGAGGCGCCGCGCAGTTTGAGCTGGCGTTTGGGATCGCGGCTATGACGTTTCTCTGGTACCTCGATAGCACGCTTGCCCACCAGGTATTGGCCGGTGATCGAGGCGGGGTTGGCCATCACCTCGGCGGGCGTGCCCTGGGCGACGATTTCGCCGCCGTGGATACCCGCGCCGGGACCGATGTCGACTACGTGGTCGGCACCGCGAATGGCGTCTTCGTCATGCTCCACCACAATCACCGTATTGCCGATATCGCGCAGACGGATCAGGGTCTGCAACAGCCGCTCGTTATCGCGCTGGTGCAAACCAATCGAAGGCTCATCGAGGATGTACATCACTCCCACCAGCCCGGCACCGATCTGGCTGGCGAGGCGGATACGCTGGGCTTCACCACCGGAGAGGGTGTCGGCACTGCGCTCCAGGGTCAGGTAGTCGAGGCCGACGTTGACCAGGAAGGTGAGGCGCTCACCGATCTCCTTGAGGATCTTGCTGGCGATTTCGCCGCGCCAGCCAGGCAGGCTCAGATCGTTGAAGAAATCCCGTGCCCGTCCCACTGGCATAGAGGTGAGAGAGGGGAGGTTGTAACCGGCGATAAAGACGTGGCGTGCGGCGATATTGAGGCGGCTACCGTGGCAGGTGGGGCAGGGCTGCTGGCTGAGGTATTTGCTCAACTCTTCGCGCACCACGTTGGAGTCGGTCTCGCGGTAGCGTCGCTCCATGTTGGTGATGATCCCCTCGAAGGTGTGGGTACGGGTGCTCTTGCCGCTGCGCTCCGACTGGTACTTGAAGGTGATCTCCTCGTCGCCGCTGCCGTAGAGCAGGATCTGGCGCAGACGGGGTTCCAGGTTGTCATAGGGGCTATCGATATCGAAGCCGTAGTGTTTTGCCAGTGAGGTGAGCAACTGGAAATAGTAGGCGTTGCGTCGATCCCAGCCCCGGATCGCCCCGCCCGCCAGACTCAGTTCCGGATGGGCGACGATACGTGCCGGGTCAAAGAACTGATGTAGCCCCAGGCCGTCGCAGGTGGGGCAGGCCCCTGCCGGGTTGTTGAAGGAGAAGAGGCGCGGCTCCAGCTCCGAGAGTGAGTAGTTACAAACTGGGCAGGCGTAGCGGGCGGAGAAGGTGAGTTCTTCATGCTGTTCATCGATAAAGGCGACTCGTGCCAGGCCATCGCTCAGGTGCAGGGTGGTCTCCAGTGAGTCGGCCAGCCGTTGCTTGATATCGGGGCGTACCTTGAAACGGTCGATCACCGCCTCGATGGTGTGCTTCTTACGCAACTCCAGCGCAGGCGCCTGATCCAGTTCCACCACTGCGCCGTTAATCCTGGCGCGGATATAGCCCTGGGCACGCAGCTCTTCCAGTACCTGGATATGTTCGCCCTTACGCTGTTGAACGACTGGTGCCAGTAGCATCAGCTTGCTGCCCTCGGGCAGGGCCAGGATCTGGTCGACCATCTGGCTGACTGTCTGCGCCTCCAGCACCGTATCGTGCTCGGGGCAGTGGGGTTCACCGGCGCGGGCAAAGAGCAGGCGCAGGTAGTCATAGATCTCGGTGACCGTACCGACGGTGGAGCGTGGGTTATGCGAGGCCGATTTCTGTTCGATGGAGATCGCTGGCGAGAGGCCTTCGATGTGGTCGATGTCCGGCTTCTCCATCATCGAGAGGAACTGGCGGGCGTAGCTGGAGAGTGACTCCACATAACGTCGCTGTCCTTCGGCATAGATGGTGTCGAAGGCGAGTGAGGATTTGCCGGAGCCTGAGAGGCCGGTGAAGACGATTAACTTGTCACGCGGCAGCGTGATGTCGATATTTTTCAGATTGTGGGTGCGTGCGCCGCGTAAAATGATGGAGTCCATGCTCGTTCCCGTGGTAAACACAACCTGCTACTATACGACCGTTCCCTATACATGCGCAAAATAATAAGTATTTTCCGGTAACCGCTATTTCCCCGGGTTTTTTAGCAGAATGTCCGCATCGACTATGACAAAACTGGAGCGGCGCGCCGCCGTCTCCCTTGCCTCCATCATCTCCCTGCGTATGCTGGGTCTGTTCATGATTCTGCCGGTGTTCGCCCTCTATGCCGAACACCTGGAAGGCGTGACGCCGTTTCAGGTCGGCCTGGCCATCGGCATCTACGGCCTGACCCAGGCGCTGTTACAGCTCCCCTTTGGCATGCTGTCTGATCGCATCGGTCGTAAGCCGGTGATCGCCGCGGGCCTGTTGATCTTTGCTGCCGGGAGTGTGGTTGCCGCTATGGCCCACACCATCGAAGGGGTGATCCTCGGTCGCGCTCTGCAAGGGGCCGGGGCCATCGCCGCCGCCGTCATGGCCCTGACCGCCGATCTCACTTCAGAGCAGCACCGCACCAAGGCGATGACGGTGATCGGCATGAGCATCGGTTTCTCGTTTGTCGTCGCCATGGTGGGTGGGCCGTTACTTAACCACTGGATCGGCGTCCCCGGTATCTTTGGTCTGATCGCCGTATTCGCCCTGCTGGCGATCGTCCTGCTCTATGTGGCCGTGCCTAACCCGCAGCGTAGTGTGTTCCACCGGGATACAGAGCTGGAGCCGGCGCAGTTTCGCCAGGTGCTGGCTAACGGTCAGTTACTGCGCCTCAATCTGGGTATCTTCACCCTGCATCTGGTGCTGACGGCCAGTTTCGTGGTGCTACCGCTGGCGTTGGTCGATAGTGGCCTGATCGCCGAGCACCACACCTGGCTCTACCTGCCGGTGATGGTGCTGGGCATGGGGTTGGCGGTACCGTTCATCATCGTCGCGGAGAAGAAGCGGCGGATGAAGCAGGTCTATATCGGCGCCGTTGCCGCGCTGCTGCTGGCACAGTTTGGCCTCTACTGGGGCGAGCATCACTTCTGGGCCATCGCCCTGTTGTTGCAGTGCTTCTTCATCGCCTTCAATCTGCTGGAGGCGACCTTGCCGTCACTGATCAGCAAGATCGCCCCGGCCCAGAGTAAGGGCACGGCGATGGGGGTCTATACCAGTTCCCAGTTCATCGGTGCCTTTATTGGTGGTGCGGCGGGCGGCTGGCTACACGGTCAATACGGCAGTGGCGCGGTGTTTCTCTTTTGCGCCGGGGCGATTGCGCTGTGGTGGCTGGCGGCGCTGAGTATGCGTGAGCCGCCCTACCTGAGTAATGAAATGTTTGCCGTAGCAGTGGAAGATTGCGCCGCGGCCGGTAAAATGGAGCAGCAACTGCTGGCCCTCAGCGGGGTAGCGGAGGCAGTGGTCAATGTGGAAGATGGGGTTGCCTATCTGAAGGTGGACAGCCGGCTGGTGGACAGGGAAGCTCTGGAGCGCCTGGCGCTCGCCGGTACCTGACCCAGAGCATGTAACGTAGACAGGATAACAAGGTAAGGGGAGTTAACTATGGCACGTGGTATTAACAAGGTAATCCTGGTTGGTAATCTGGGACAGGACCCGGAGGTACGTTACTCCGCCAGCGGTGCGGCGGTCGCGACTATTTCAATTGCGACCAGCGAGCAGTGGACCGACAAACAGTCCGGGCAGAAGCAGGAAAAGACCGAGTGGCACCGGGTGGTGATGTTCAACCGTCTGGGTGAGATCGCCGGTGAGTACTTGAAGAAGGGCTCCCAGGTCTACATAGAAGGCAAGTTGCAGACCCGCAAATGGCAGGATCAGAATGGTCAGGATCGCTACACCACGGAGATCGTGGCTAACGAAATGCAGATGCTGGGCGGTCGCGGCGGTGCCTCGGACTACAACCAGGGCGCAGCTCCGGCACCGCAGAGAGGGGCGCCGCAGCAACAGGCCGGTAATGCCCCTGCCCAGGCAGCCCCTTCTGGTGGCGGCAATTTCAACGATTTCGACGACGATATCCCGTTCTGAAATCCTTTGCGGGCACTGAATTGGGAGACCGGCTGATGCCGGTCTCTTCGTTTCGGCTATCTACTCCTTTTTTGGGAGTCTATAACCTTGCTGTTTGTGCGATAATCCCTCCCGTTGTGCTCATGCTGTAACGTGCGCGCGCGCACGTAATAAAGAAATAACAAACAAGCGGTATGGTGGGTTTGTCTGCGGACAGGCCTTTAGAAAACACGGATGAAGGTCTCAAACCATGATTGGAGCTATTGAAGCTGCCTCCCCGGCAGGTGCGGGTACACGCTCGCCAAAACTGTTATTTGTCGGACGCCAGGATCTGCACACAAGAGTCCTTGCGCAATACCTTTCCGGCGCCCTCTACGCCACATACGATTTTGATCTCGAACCAGATAGCAGTAAGAAGTCGCTGCCAAATACGCTTACCCTGATTGACTGTAAACACCACGATCACAGCTCCATCGCCGAACGTCTGGAGGGATTACACCTGAAAGAGCCGAAGGGGAGTGCTGTGCTTCTCAATGCCAGTACCGCCAGTCGCGTCGAAGAGTTAATCCGCTGGCCCTCTCTTAAAGGGGTCTTTTTCGACGATTGCAGCCAGGAGCTACTGCTGAAGGGGATGCAAAAGGTGCTGCGTGGGGAGTTATGGATGCCACGACGTCTGGTCGAGCAGTGCTTTGAACGCCAGCGCCAGGCAATACGGCTCGCGTCTTCACCGCCAAACCCTGAGATCAAGCTGTCGAAGCGCGAGCTGGATATCCTGCACTGCATCGCCCGTGCTGATAGCAATGCGGATATCGCCAGCAAGCTGCATATCAGCGAGCACACGGTGAAAAGTCACATCTACAACATCTTTCGCAAGATCGAGGTACGTAACCGTACCGAAGCGAGTCACTGGGCGGTGCGGCACCTTAAGCCGCAGAGCTAGGTACCTGTTTAATGCGGCCTGCCACCATGGGGGGCCGCGTTGGTACTTTCTTCCTAGCGTCCCCGGTAATACCAGCATAAAAAATCAGACTTCTTCCCGATACATTTCCCTCCCTGAAACTTGCAAACTGTGTCACACATAGAATGTGACACAGATCACAGCTGTGACGCCGCTGCAACACCTGGCGTGAGGGAACATGCACTTCGGACCTGTTACCACGGCTCCCCCCCTCCCTCTTAATTACTGAAAGACCGTATCCGCTATTGACGGAGATGCTATGCGACGCCTTCGAATTGCTCGGAGTCTCGCCGCTAGATATCTCTGCCTGCTGGATCGAGTGCTGCGTTGCACGTGGGGATACGGATGTATTTCAACCCGCTATTGAGGAGAGAAAAGTATGCAAACCAACATCACACGGCCAGGCCGCGTCCTTCGGGGACTACTGTTCGCGCTGACCGGGCTGTTGTTTGTCCTGGCGACAGGCAACGCGATGGCGCTTACGGTAAAGATGAATTCGATGTCGTGGGCCCTGAGCGAAGGCAAGGTGCTTGAAATGGGCGAGACCGTTGCCCTGCCCAACGGCACCATGAGCACAGGTTATGTCCTGGAGGCGACAGCCGAGTCCGCGGACACCTCACTCATCGGCAAAGGGACACTCCGTCTCGATCTGACGGCATTTTCCCCGAAAAAAGATAGCCGGGCGCAGAAGGCTGGCATCTGGTATGTCCGTGGCAAATGGAGCCTGAGCGACATCGATGCGCCACCTGTCACCAACCCGCGTTACACCCCGGGCGTCTTTGGCGGCCAATTCCAGGTTGAACTGCCGTTCAATCCCGTTGAGCGCTATGGCGACTGGTCAGCCACCCTGCGTCTGCCACAAACCACCATGGTGCCTGTCTCTGCAGAGCAGGGGCGCCAGCCTATGCGTGGCACGGGCACTCTCATCCTCGACGACAAACTGAGCGGCGTACTGACGCTGGAGCTCAAGTTGTGGCCACGAATTTAAATTTTTATTCACATAGAGAGACTATCGCCATGAAAACAACAAGGAACTATGGCAGCGCTGTGGCGCTGTGGTTGCTGTTGGTACTGAGCCTGGTTGGTGTTGTACACGCCGATATCCCGGGCCGTGACGTACCCAGCGGTGCCGTGCCTAATCCGGGCACTCAACAGCAGGAGATGGCCAACCTGACCTTCCCTGCACCGTTCAACAGTTTTGAATTCACCGTCACCTGCGGCGCCTGCCACGGTGGTTCTGTCGACCAGCAGGTTGCCCACATGGGTAACTGGGGCGGTGGTAACATGGCCAGTGCGGCGCGCGATCCGATCTTCCGCGCCAACCAGATCATCGTTAACAATACCCTGGCGACGCTGACCGGGCAGGATGGTGCGGGAAACATGTGTTTCCGTTGCCACAGCCCTAACGGCTGGTACTCGGGCCGCTTTGACCCGACCATGGCGGGCGACCCCTCCGGTCGCAGCATGATGCACAGCATCGTCGCCTCTACCGACGACGAGGGTGTGATGTGTGAGACCTGTCACCGTGCCGTGGGTAATGTCACCTACAAACGTGCCGACCTCGATCCGAATGATTCCGTCTGGAACATGATCGCCGGTATCTTCGGCTGGCAGCACGACGGCGGTCCCTTCGTCGATCAGGCGGGAGACCCGACCATTGCCCCGGGCAATCCCTATGGCGATACCTCGTTGCAGTTCCTTGATGGTATGACCTATGTGGGTCCGCGTTCCGGTATCTCCGATGCCTACTTCAGCGACCTGCCGCTGGAAGGCACCTCCTACACCGGCCAGATCTACGCAGTCTATCCGCCCAACTGGACTGGCCCGATGAACCCTGTACCTGCCGGTATGCCGGCCACCAACTCTGTGGGTCAGTACATCGTCTATAACCTGGACGGCTCCATTCCACCGATGTTTGAAGCCCCGGTTGGACCCCCAATCGATCCGAACACCGGTATGTACGACTACATGGCAACCGCCGTCTCCATTGAGCACCCGACCGTCGGTTCCAGTGGTCGTCGTACTTCGGATACCACCACGGGTCTGCTGCCAATCCTGCCTGACGGTCCTGGCCTGAGTCAGACCGGTGGCCGCATGCCTGGTGGTAACGACTTCATCACCACCTCAGAAATGTGCGGCTCCTGCCACGATCTCACCGTACCGGTGCTGAATCATGGTATGCCTGAGCAGCGCACCTACACTGAGTGGAAGTTCAGTAGCTTCTCCCAGGACACCCACGTCGGTTATGACCCGATCCGCAAGACCAACCGTCCGCAAGGTAAGGAGCGTTGCCAGGATTGCCACATGCCGAAGATTAAGCATGAGTACTCCAACGACGATTCCGGTTCCTATAATGCGGACCCGTTGCTGGTCGGTGGCTTCCCTTATGGCAAGGATCGCAATGCGGAAGGCGGTACTACCGTCCACAAGCTGACCGGTGCCAACCGCGATCTGCCGGAGATGATGAAGCTGCTCTATCCGGAGGTGGATATGGAAGTCATCGGCATGCCCACCGGTAACGACCCACGCGTCTTCCCCGGTATGCTCTCCAATCGTGACTCCATGTACGATCGCGCCAAGCGCAACACCGAGATCACACTGCGTGACGGTATGGATGTTGCCATCAGTCAGGTTCCGACCGTGGTTACCGATGCCAATGGCGTAGCGCTGGTCGATGCCAACGGCAACAACATCTATGAGATGAAGGTTAAGGTCACCAACAAAACCGGTCACCGTATCCCCTCTGGCTATCCTGATGGACGTCGTTTCTGGGTACAGGTGCAGGTTAATGATGGTATCAACATCGTCTACGAATCCGGTCACTACGATCCGGACGTGGCCAAGCTGTATAACGATTCCAATCGCATCAGCTTCCAGCGTTCACTGAGCAACGTTATCGACGCCACCGATCCGCTGAACAACGCGGTCATGGTTTACGAGCGCGTTACCGGTAGCTGTGACGGCGTTACCTGTACACCGTCCTCGAGCCTGATTAACGACAAAATCCTGTTCGACAACCGGATCCCGCCGGCAGGTTTCACCTACGCGGATTACCGCATGTCCGGGGTGAAGTTCTGGAAGTATGACCCGGCCACCATGTTACCGGTGGAAGATGTCGTGCTTGACCCGGCAACCAATGCGATCATCGACCAACGCTATCCGGATGGGCAGAACTGGGATGAGGTCACCTACCGCTTTGCCGCAGCTCCGGGCGCAGTACTGACCGCCTCAGCAGAGACCTATTGGCAGACCCATACTCGCGAATTTATGGAGCACCTGAAAGATCAGGACAGCTCTAATCTTCGCCCGGAAGGTCCGCCCAATATTCTGGATCCTAACTACCCGATGAACCCCACCTATCTCAGTGACGTGATCGGCCTGGCCGGTATGACCGACCTGGACGGCAACCCGCTGCGTGATAACTGGGGCGGCATCGCCTACGCTGCATGGCTGAAGAGCGACAAGGGTGCACCGTACCGTGTCGACCGTGATGCCACCGACTCTGTAGTACCAGTTACTGCACCGGTCGTCACCGCGGTGCCACGTGTTTACATTAGCCCGGCTACCGGCGCCGAAATGACCGAGGCCTATTCTGCGGTCATTAGCTGGACCGGCGTACCTGAAGCCGATGGCTATGTGGTCTGGATCCGCTATGGCGCCAGCGACGCGACTTCCGACTGGGACCGCCTCGCTATCACCGACGCGAACACCCTGACGCTGGAAAACACCGTTATGAACCTGGGCAAGACCTACGGTCTCAAGGTCGAGGCGTTCAATGGCAAGGGCAGCATTATGTCCCTGCCGTATGAGTACATGACGCCGAACGATGCGCCACTGGCACCGCAGAACCTGCAGCTTGTGTCCGTTACGCCGACCACCGTGGATCTCACCTGGTACGACATGGCGGATAACGAGGTGCAGTTCGAGGTATGGCGCTTTGATGCTCCGACCACCAGCACCGTACCGCAGGCAGCCTTCCTGGTGCCCACCCAGACCGGTGGCGCAATGGGCTTCGGTGGTAACAACTGGACCGACACCACTGTCGCCCCCGGCATGTGTTACAACTATCAGGTACGTGCCATTGCGGCCAGCGGCTCCTTCTCCACCTGGAACGCCCCGGCTCCGGTTCAGGCCTGTGTACCAGCTGGTACGGTCACCCCGACCGCAACGGCTGTCAGCGAGTTCCTGGTCACCGTGGATTGGAGCAACACCACCTTCCCGGACACCAGTGTTAACGGCTATCGTATCGAGCGTAGTTTGATGGTCAATGGTCCCTGGGCACCGCTGGTTGTGGCGGCTCCGGCCGACAGAAGTTACTCCGACAGTGGTGTGCTGCCGAGTACGTCCTACTTCTACCGTATCGTTGTCATCGGTACCAATGGGGCGACCGTGCTGACCACCGCACCTGTCGCGGTGACCACACCTTCGCCGCAGCCTCCCGCTGCACCAACTGGCCTTACTGGTAGTATTCCGGCCGGTCTGATGGAGGTGGATTTGAGCTGGACCGATCAGGCCTCTAATGAGCAGGGCTTCAGCGTTGAGCGCTCCGTCAATAATGGTCCCTGGAATGCGATCACCGGTACTCTGCCGGCCATCGCGGGCACCGGGGCGCAGGGGAGCTACATCGACACCACTGTTTCGGGCAACACGACCTACAGCTACAGGGTTGTGGCGGTCAACGGTGGCGGAACAGCGACCTCCAACGTCTACACCATCACGACGCCGAACACCGCGGTTACCGTGGCGGCACCGACCAACACCACCGCGGTTCTCCGTCGTGCGAACCAGGTACGTGTGAGCTGGACCAATAACGCTAACAACGCCACGGGCTTTGTGATTGAGCGCTCGGTCAACGGCAGTGCCTTCAGTGTGTTGGCGACGACCACCAGTACCCGTCGGACCCGTTTCGACGATGCCAGTGTCAGTGCCGGCAACTCCTATGCTTACCAGGTCCGTGCGGTTCGCCTGGCGAATGGCGTGACAATTCAATCAGCCGCGTCCAACATCGCGACCATTGACCTGATTGCGCCGCTTGCCCCGACCAATCTGGCTGGCAGCATCCAGCCGCTGGCACGTCGTGGTGCACCGGCTGCGGTACTGACCTGGACCAACGTTGATCCGAATGCACCTACCGTGACGATTGAGCAGAGCCGGGACAACGGTGTTACCTGGTCCAATGTCGGCAGCATGGCGGTACTGGGTCCCGATGGTGCGTTTGTCGATATGGGTCGTCGTAACCGCGGACTGCGCACGGGTACCTACCTGTACCGTGTTCAGGCGGTCAACGACATCGGTGGTTCACCCTTCTCCAATGTGGTGACCCTCATCGTGCCGTAAGGAGATGTTTGGAAGTGGCGACAGGGAGGTCGCCAAAGAATATTAAGAAACCGGCCCCTGGGCCGGTTTTTTTATGTTCGTGAGAGCGCATTTAAATTTTTTCATCGTATTGCCTGAAAGTATCATGGCCGGTGAAAACAGCTGCCTGTCGACGCGACCCCTGATAAACTTTCCGTTTCTTACTTTGACAAAAGCCAGAAGGAATTTCCGTGTTCAAGACCAACGAATATTTTGACGGCAAGGTGAAATCGATCGCCTTCAGCAGTAACGGCGAAGCTGCCACCATCGGCGTTATGGCGCCGGGCGAATACGAGTTCGGCACCAGCCAGCAGGAGACCATGCAGGTAATCAGTGGCGAGCTGACCGTGCGCCTGCCCGACGAAAGTGAATGGAAAAACTACGGTCCCGGTGAGCAGTTTATCGTCGAGGCCAACCAGAAGTTTGCCCTGAAGGTGGCGCAGGATACTGCCTATCTTTGTATTTACAGATAAATAAACTTCACCGCAGAGGCGCAAAGAAAAGAATTTTAGAAGGGAGTTCTTTGCGACCTCTGCGCCTTTGCGGTGAATTATTTTTTTATTCCAGATATTGCTTCAATACGTCGCCGCTGCACCTCATCCCCCACCGCCTTGCCGCTGAATCCCTGTTCCACCACGGCTTTCTGATCGACCTGTGTCGCCGTATGGTAGGCGGCGCGAATCAGATCGGGTTGGACGAAGTGTTGTTCCTCAAAACCGGTGCGGCCACGGGAGTCGGCCTCGCAGGCGAGGAGGAATAGCTCCAGCCGTTCCGGACGGCGGAAGGCGTCGAGTTTCTCCAGCAGTTCCAGCATGGTTGCTGGGCGTAGTTCTTCGGCGCGGTGATAGATGCCGTGGTGCTGCGTCACCAGTAATGCGATTTCGCGATAATCACGCGGCACGCGCAGGCGATCGCAAAGCTGTTCC
>JBNKBG010000026.1:0-28033 GCA_050287105.1 Thiohalomonadaceae bacterium | reverse complement strand
AGTAGAGCTTGCCGGAGAGCACCCGTGCCAGGTAGTTGGACATGCCGCCGACGTTGGGTGAAATGGACATGTCGTTATCGTTCAACACCACCAGCAAATTGGCGTCGAGGTCGCCGGCGTGATTGAGTGCCTCGAAGGCCATCCCCGCGGTCAGGGCACCGTCGCCGATCACTGCCACTACCTTACGCTCGCTCTGCGCTTTCTGCGCCGCGATAGCCATGCCGAGGGCAGCGCCGATGGAGGTGCTGGAGTGGCCGGTACCGAAGGTGTCGTATTCGCTTTCGTCACGTTTGGGAAAACCGGAGAGTCCGTGCAGCTTGCGCAGGCTCGACATCATCTTGCGTCGGCCGGTGAGAATTTTGTGTGGATAGCTCTGATGTCCCACGTCCCACACCACACGGTCTTCCGGGGTGTTGTAGACGTAGTGCAGGGCGATGGTCAGTTCAACGGTGCCGAGTCCAGAGGCGAGGTGACCGCCGGTCTTACCTACCGACTGCACCATGAATTCGCGCAGTTCGCCCGCCAGTTGTTTGAGCTGGTTGAGATCGAGCAGACGCAGCTGTGCCGGGTCGTCGATGGTCTCCAGCAGAGGGGGGCTCGGACTTTGTTCGCGCATTGTCACTTATATATAGGTAGGGCGGAAAAGCCGCTTATGATGGCCTTTGAGTACAGGTGATGCAAGCCTTTCGCCTCAATTTGCCCGTTCTACGATGTAGGCGGAAAGCTGGCGTAGCGGCTCGGCCTCGGCACCGAAACCGGCCAGGCCGTCGAGGGCCTCCTGATGTAGTACCAAAGCCTTCTCCATTGCACCCTCCAGGCCGAGTAGCGAGGTGTAGGTGGGTTTGTCCCTGGCCTGGTCTGAGCCCTGCGGTTTGCCCAGGGTTTCGGTATCGGCGACCACATCCAGAATGTCATCGCGGATCTGGAAGGCGAGGCCGACCGCCCCGGCGTAACGGTCCAGTCCCTCACGCTGTTCGGCACTGATCGATGGCGCACTGAGGGCGCCCAGGCGTACCGCGGCGCGGATCAGTGCGCCGGTTTTGTAGCGGTGCATGGTCTGAAGCTGTTCCAGGGTGAGCTGCTTGCCTTCGGCGGCGATGTCGATGGCCTGGCCACCGGCCATGCCACGGGAGCCGCTGGCGTGGGCCAGCTCCGCCACCATCGCCAGTCGCTGTGTCGGTGTGGCGTTCATGGCCGGGTCGTTGGCCAGTACCTCAAAGGCCAGGCACTGCAGGGCATCGCCGGCCAGGATCGCGGTGGCTTCATCGAAGGCCTTGTGGCAGGTGGGTTTGCCACGGCGCAGGTCGTCGTCGTCCATCGCTGGCAGATCGTCGTGAACCAGTGAATAGGCGTGCACCAGCTCAACCGCGCAGGCCGGGCCGTCCAGCTGTTTCAGCGGAATCCCCAGGGCACTGCCGCTGGCATAGACCAGCACCGGCCGCAGGCGCTTGCCGCCGGAAAGGGTGGCATAGCGCATGGCCGCATGCAGGTGATCGGGGGCTTCTTCGATAGGGGGTAACCAGTGATTCAGCGTCTGCTCTGCACGTTGCTGGTACTGACGCAGCAGTGTTTTGAACTCCATGGGACTACTCTTTCTCCCCCTCAAAGTCCTGTAGTGCGCTGTTTTCATCCGAACCCATCAGGATCTGCACTTTTTGTTCAGCCTCGCGCAGCGCCTGCTGGCAGGAACGGGTCAGTGCCACGCCGCGCTCAAAATCCTTCAACGACTGTTCCAGTGACTGTTCGCCCTGTTCCATCTTCTCTACCAGTGCCTCCAGCTCCTTGAGCGAGGCTTCAAAATCGATACTGTTCTGTTTTTTCGCCACGATGGTTTCTCTCATCAGGGGTTATTTCAAGTGGACGCTATTCTAACCGATTACGCCGTCTGAGAGGCGAATTGCATCGATGTGGTTTCCGGATTAGACCGGGGTGCTATATCATCGGCACAAATCGATACTAAAGACAGGCGGATCCATGCGCCGAGTTTGGCACCTGACATTACTACTGCTAGCGTCTTCCTCAGTTCAGGCTACCCAGGTTGAGCTGGGTGGTGGCCTGGAGTATTTCCAGTGGACCGAGTTTGCGGATAACGGTGACAAGCTACTGAGTGAAACTGGGCCGCGCTATTTCGTTGAAGTGAAGGGAACCAACCGGGTCGAAAAACGCTGGTGGCAGGACTTCTCCTGCCGTCTCTACTCCGGCACTGTGAACTACGATGGCCAGACAGTCCCCGCCGTCCTCTATCCCGTATCGCGAAAAGTCAGTCTCGATACCGACTACAACGGTATTCGGGCCGAAGTAGGTTTTAACTATCTGACCCAGCGTAGAAAGGCCGATCTGAGCGATGGTGACTGGCTCATTCGCTTCAGTTTCGGTGTCGATAGCTGGCGTCGCGGCCTGGGTGACGGTATTGCTGAGGGGAGTGTTCCGGTGAGTGGTTATTCGGAGCGCTATCTGGTCAGCTACGCCACAGTGGCGGGACAATATCTTGGCCGCGGCTGGCGCGGTGGTGTTGGCGTTATGGCCCCCTATTACGTCGATGAAGAGGCGAGCTATCTTAGTGGCGAAAATCTCCATCCTGTCGGGCAGCTAAGTCTCCAGGCTAATGCAGAGTTCTATCTAGCGGCGGAGTGGAGCCTGGTACTGGAGTACGATAGCTATCGTTTTGCCAAGTCTGATGTCGTAAGTGGTGGTACCTATCAGCCGGAAAGCCGGCTCGACAGCTACTCTGCCTTCGTCCGTTATCACTTTTGATCCGCTTGCAGGCCTTTCCTGAAGCCGCAGGCGTGCTATGATTCGCCGATGTTTTCCTGGCTGAAGAACTCGAGCAAGCGCGCCGGGACGAGCGCTCTCCCAGAAGCAGGCGGCAAGATATCGGTCTCCCATATCCCCCGTTCCGAGCATGGCATCTCCCGAAGCAACATCAGTGAGTACGCACTCAAGGTGCTCTATCGCCTGACCAAGGCGGGTTATGAGGCCTATCTGGTGGGCGGCGGGGTGCGTGACCTGTTGCTGGGACGAGAACCCAAAGATTTCGACGTGGCCACCGACGCCCGTCCTGAAGAGATCAATCAGCTGTTCCGTAACTGTCGTCTGATCGGTCGCCGCTTTCGTCTGGCGCACATCCATTTTGGTAGTGAGATCATTGAAGTTGCGACCTTTCGTGCCGGGCACGAAGAGGAGGGTGACGCCCTCACCAGCGACAACGGTATGCTAATGCGCGACAACGTCTATGGCACCCTGGAAGATGACGCCTGGCGACGCGACTTCACCGTCAATGCCCTCTACTACGACATCCGTGACTTCTCCGTGGTCGACTATACCGGCGGTGTAACGGATCTGAAGGCCGGTCTGCTGCGCATGATCGGCGACCCGCGCAAGCGATTCCGCGAGGACCCGGTGCGCATGCTGCGTGCGGTGCGTTTTGCCGCCAAGCTCGGTTTCCGCATCGAACCTGAGGTAGAGGAGGCGATCCGTGAACTGGGTTACCTGCTGGAAGAGGTCTCTAACGCCCGTCTGTTCGACGAGACCCTCAAGATGTTTCTCGCCGGTTCGGCGGTACCGTCCTATGAACTGCTGCGCCACTATGACCTGTTCCAGCACCTCTATCCGGATACCGACGACATCCTGGCCGAGGAGGAGGAGCACTTCCCCCACACCCTGATCGTGCACGCGCTGGAGAACACCGATCGGCGCGTGGATGAGGGGCAGCCTGTCACTCCAGCCTTTCTCTATGCCGCACTGCTGTGGGAACCGGTACGACGTGAATACCTGGCCCTGTGTGACGAAGGGGTGCCACCGCTACAGGCGATGCAGCAGGCCGGTGATGCCATCATCTCACGTCAGGTGGAGTGGGTGCTGATCCCCAAGCGCTTCAGCCTGCAATCGCGGGAGATCTGGGAGTGGCAGGAGCGGCTCAAGCGTAACAATGGCCGTCGTGCCCTGAGTCTGGTGGCCCAGCCACGCTTCCGCGCTGCCTATGACTTCCTGTTATTGCGGGCGAGGGTTGGCGAGGCGCCACAGGAGTTGGCCGACTGGTGGACCGACTTCCAGAAGAGTGATGAAGCGCAGCGTAATACCATGCTGCGAGCCAATGCGGGTAGTGGCGCCGGGCAGAAGAAACGTCGCCGCCGTCCACGTAAACGTCCGCCCAGTCCCGGGGCCTAAGCGTGGCAGGAGCGCACACCTTTATCCGTGCCTACATCGGGCTCGGCAGCAATCTTGATGACCCGCAAAGCCAACTGCAACGTGCTGTTGAAGCACTACGCCAGATCCCTGAATCGCGTCTTACCGCCATCTCCCGTTTCTACCGCAGCAAACCCATGGGGCCTGCAGATCAGCCTGACTACCTCAACGGGGTGGCGATGTTCGATACCTGTCTTGATCCCCTGGCACTGCTGGATGCGTTGCAGGCCATCGAACAGGCCCAGGGCCGAGTACGCAAGGGGGAACGCTGGGGACCGCGTACTCTGGACCTGGACCTGTTGCTCTATGGTGCCGAGGTGATTGAACAGCCACGGCTGCAGGTGCCCCATCCGGGGATATTGCAGCGCAATTTCGTTCTTCAGCCCCTGTTTGATCTGGCACCGGAGCTTACTTTTCCCGATGGCCTGACCCTGCGCGAGGCGCTGAGCAGGGTTGATCGCGAGGGTCTGGAGCCGTTGCCAGCGGGTGAGGACGATACCTCTTCAGCGTGATATTCTTTCCGCTAACTTTCCATCAGCGTCAGGACAGAAGCAGATCGTGAGCGATCCCCGATTTATCGTCGTCGAAGGCCCCATTGGAGTGGGCAAGACCACCCTGGCGAACCGCCTTGCGCAGACCTTCGGCTGCGAACTGCTGCTGGAAGGGGCGGAGGAAAACCCGTTTCTTGAGCGGTTTTACCAGAGTCCGCGTGACGCAGCCCTGCCCACACAGATGTACTTTCTCTTCCAGCGGGCACGACAGATGCAGCAGTTGCGCCAGGGGGACATGTTCGAACCGGTGCGGGTGGCCGATTTTATGCTGGAGAAGGACCGTCTGTTTGCCGAACTGACGCTGGATGCAGACGAGCTCAATCTCTACGAGCAGACCTACAAACTGGTTACCCTGGATGCACCGCAGCCGGATCTGGTGATCTACCTGCAGGCCCCGGTGGAGGTGCTGATGCAGCGGGTGATGCGCCGCGCGCGCAGGGGCGAGGAGAGCATGGCGATGGATTACCTGAACCGGGTCAACGATGCCTACGCCCGTTTTTTCTACGAGTACAGTGGTTCGCCACTGTTGATCGTCAACGCCGCCGAGATCGACCTGGCGGAGAGCGATGCCGATTATATTTTGTTGCTGGAGCAGATCCGCAACGTCAAACGCGGTCGCCACTATTTCAACCCGATACCGTCCATGTTGTGAGAATGCCATGTCACGAATCAGCCTGAGTACCCTGCGCCGGATGAAACAGGAGGGCGAGAAGATCGCCGTTCTGACCGCTTACGACGCCAGCTTTGCCCGTCGCATCGAAGAAGCCGGAGTCGAGGTTTTGTTGGTGGGAGATTCCCTGGGCAATGTGATCCAGGGGCGTGACAGCACCGTACCGGTCAGCGTGGATGAGATGGTCTATCACACCCAGTTGGTGCGTAATGGCAGCGAGCACGCCTTCATTGTTGCCGACATGCCGTTTCTCAGTTACGCCACAGCGGAGATCGCCATCGCCACCTCGGCCCGTTTGATGAAGGAGGGCGGGGCGCAAATGGTCAAGCTGGAAGGGGGTGCGGTGATGGTGGAGACCGTCCGTCGTCTGACTTCCCTGAGCATTCCGGTCTGTGCCCACCTTGGCCTGTTGCCCCAGTCGGTGCACAAGGTCGGCGGTTACAAAATCCAGGGTCGCGATGCCCGCGATGCCGAGGCGATACTGGCCGATGCCCGTGCGCTGGACGAGGCGGGGGCCGATATGCTGGTGCTGGAGTGCGTGCCGCAGGCGTTGGCCAAGCAGATCAGCGAAGCGGTCTCCATGCCGGTGATCGGCATCGGCGCTGGCGCGGATACCGACGGCCAGGTACTGGTGCTCTACGACATGCTCGGTATTACCCCCGGAAAACCGCCTTCATTCGTGCACAACTTCCTTGCCGATAGCGGTTCCGTGGAGAAGGCGCTGGCCGCCTATGTGGCACAGGTCAAGCAGGCCACCTTCCCCGGGCCAGAACACAGTTTCAACTAAGCGAATGAATACCCAACGTACTATCAACGGCGTGCGTGAGCAGGTCCGCGCCTGGCGCCGTGGCGGGGAGCGGATCGCCTTCGTCCCCACCATGGGCAATCTCCACGCCGGTCACATGAGTCTGGTCGCCCGTGCCCGCGAACTGGCGGATCGGGTGGTGGTGAGTATCTTCGTCAACCCGTTGCAGTTCAGTGCCGGGGAGGACCTGAGTGCCTACCCCCGTACCCCGGAAGAGGATGCTGCTCTGCTGCAGGCCGCCGGAGTTGAACTGCTGTTTCTGCCCGAAGAGGCCGAAATCTATCCCCGTGGCCGCGACGGGGTGACCTTCGTCGAAGTACCCGGACTCTCCGACCTGCTCTGCGGTGCCAGCCGTCCCGGCCACTTCCGTGGCGTCGCCACCGTGGTCAACAAGCTGTTTAACATCGTCCAGCCCGACGTGGCCTGCTTTGGGGAGAAGGATTTTCAGCAACTGGCGGTACTGCGGCGGATGGTGGCTGAACTGGATATGCCGGTAGAGATGGTCGGAGTGCCCACCCTGCGTGAGAGCGACGGTCTGGCGATGAGTTCGCGCAACGGCTATCTCACTGCTGAAGAGCGTCAAATCGCCCCCGCCCTCTATCAAACCCTGCAAACGCTGGCCGAACGCCTGCGCAGCGGCGAAAGCGACTACTCACTGTTGCAGCGCGAAGGGGCATCTATGCTGGAAAAAGCGGGCCTGCGCCCCGATTATCTGGAGATGCGTCGCACAGACGACCTGCTGCCGCCCCATGGCGGGGAGGGGGCGCTGGTGATCCTGGCCGCGGCCTGGTTGGGTCGCGCCAGATTGATTGATAACTTGTTGATAGATTTGTGATAAACTGCGCGCCCAGTCGCGCCTGCATTGAATCCCGCGGGGCAATGCGCGCATAATTATTTAGCCATTAACACTGAGGAAGCTGACAGACATGTTTTGCACCATGCTGAAAGCCAAACTGCACCGCGCTCGGGTAACCCACTCTGAACTGGAGTATGAGGGTTCCTGCGCCATTGACGGCAAGCTGCTGGAGCTCTCAGGGATTCGCGAATACGAGCAGATCGAGATCTATAACGTCACCAATGGTGAGCGTTTTACCACCTATGCCATCCGTGCCGAAGAGGGTTCCGGGGTGATTTCGGTCAACGGCGCGGCGGCGCACAAGGCCAATCCTGGCGATGTGATCATCATCTGTGCCTATGTGTCCCTGGATCAGCAGGAGCTGGCCCGCTTCAAACCGACCCTGGTCTATCTGGGTGAGAACAATGAGGTGATTCGTACCGGAAACACTATTCCGGTACAGGCAGCCTGATTAGGTAACCATCTGAAACGCAAACAGAAAACCGGCCAATGGCCGGTTTTATTTTGTTCAGGATTTGGCTTTGCTGCTGCTACCGAGACAGTCATCGCGCCAGACGCACTGCATCTGGTCGCACTCACCGTTTGTGGGGCTGCCAAAGCAGTCGAAATTCCCTTCGGTGCGCTGGATGGCGCGGATCATGTCCGCTTTGGTCATGCGCCCGGCCTTGATGCCCTTCTCCTTGGCAATGCTACGGATCGTCTGGATATGCATGGTACTTTTTACCTCTCGGTATGGTTGCAGCAGCGAACGTACTAACTATAGTTCGCGCTTTTTGCATTTCCAGAGGAAAATCGTCGGTCTGGTTTAACCGGTATTACGCATCCCTGTCGCAATGGAATTGATAGAGCGCAGTAGTGGCTCCAGCCACATGGTGCGGGTCGCCTCATCCTGATTCTCGTTACGATAGCGCTTGAGCAGGGTGATCTGGATATGGTTAAGCGGATCCAGATAGGGATTGCGACGCGACAGTGATAACGCCAGTACCGGGGTCTCTTCCAGCAAGCTGCCCAACTGCGCCACTTCCAGTACGTTGGCGGTGGTGTCGCGGTGTTCGCTGCTGATGCGGGTGTAGACTACACGTGCCTGCTCAGGGTTATGTGCCAGTTCTGCGTACTCCTCGGCGATCCCCATCTCGGCCTTGAACAACGACATCTGGGTGTTACTCAAAAGGGCGCGGAAGAATGGCCAGGCGCGGTACATCTCCTGCAACTTCTGCATCCCGTTCACCTTGCCGTTCAGCCACATTTTCAAGGCGCTACCGATACCGTACCAGGCGGGAAGGGTGTGGCGTGACTGCGCCCAGCCGAAGACCCAGGCGATGGCGCGCACCGACGATTTGGAGCGGTCGCCCTTCTTGCGATGGGAGGGACGCGAGCCGATGTTCATCAGGCCGATCTCACTGACCGGGGTGGCCTCGTAGAAGTAGTCCAGGAAGCCGGGGGTGTTGTCAGTCAGTTCGCGGTAGACCTGTTCACCGTTGTCCGCGAGCTGCTGCATGATGTCGAGATACTCTTCATTATCCCTGCCCGGGGGCATGATCAGGCTACGGCTTGCCTTAAGCAGACCGGAGACCCCCATGGTCAGTTCGTAGACCGCGGTCTCCAGGTTGCTGTACTTGTTGGAAAGCACTTCGCCCTGCTCGGTGAACTTGATCTGGCCATGCACGGTACCCTCCGGCTGCGCCAGGATCGCCTCGTGGGTCGGGCCGCCGCCACGGCCGATGGTGCCGCCACGACCATGGAACAGGCGCAGATGGATGCCACGTTCCGCGGTGAGTTTGGCGATCTGCTTCTGCGCCTGGTAGAGATTCCAGGAGGAGGCGAGGATACCGCCATCCTTACACGAGTCGGAGTAGCCCAGCATCACCTCCTGGGTATTGCCGGAGACCTCGAGCAGGGTTTTATAGATCGGGGTGTCGAGCAGACGGGACATCACCGGGGTAATGTGCTCCAGATCGTCAATGGTCTCGAACAATGGGCTGATGCCGATATCGCAGTACCACTGGTCGCCATTACGCCCCACCAGTCCCGCCTGACGTGCCAGCAACATCACCTCAAGAATATGGCTGGCGGCGTGGGTCATGGAGATGACGTAGCTGCCGAAGGCATTGACGCTGATCTCCTTGCGCATCCGCGCCATCACCTCGAAGACCTCCAGGGTTTCACGGGTGCGCTCGCCAATGGCGCTGCGATCGATGTTGAGCGGTTCGCCGCTAGCGATAAGATCGGCGAGGATGCTCAGGCGCTGCTCCTCGTTCATTTCGGTGTAAGCGAGGGGCGTTTCCAGGGAGGCAAGGATCTCGGTGACCGCCTCGCTGTGACGGGTCGATTCCTGGCGCAGGTCGAGTTTCATCAGGTAGAAGCCGAAGGTCTCCACCTGCCAGATCAGATCCTGCAGGGCACCGTGGGCGATGGCACTGTCGCCATGACCGATCAGCGACTGGCGGATCTGCGTCAGATCGGTAAGGAACTCCTGCTCGGTGGCATAGGCGGCAGGGAAGGCGATAGTGTCGCCGCCAGCCATATTGGCTTCGACCAGACGCAGGTTTTCGCGCAGGCGGTAGCGCATAAAATAGAGTTTGCGCCGATAGGGTTCGGTGCTGAACCGTTCACTCTTGTCGACAAAGGTGTTCGGGTAGGCGGCTTCGTCGCGCTCCAATCCCGCCTTGAAGGCCTCGCTTGGCTGATAAAGTCTTTCCGAGTGGGTCAGTACATGGCCCAGATCGGTCACCCGGCGCAGGTATTCGCGCAGCACCTCACGGTGTTGCAGGCGTACTGCCATGGCGGTGGTTTCCGGGGTGACGAAGGGGTTGCCGTCGCGGTCACCGCCGATCCATGAGCCGAATTTGATAAAGGCGGGCGAGGTGACTTTGACGTCGTGGCCATAGATGCGGCGTATCGCCTTTTCCGCGTTGCGGTAGACATCCGGTACCGCCTCAAACAGGCTCTCACGGAAGTAGAACAGGCCGTTCTTGATCTCGTCGCGTACCGAAGGGCGCTGGGCGCGGACTTCGTCGGTGCGCCAGAGGATCTGGATCTCGCTGCGCAGTTGGTCGATCAGGGTCTCGCGTTCTTCACGACCGAGGCGTGGGTCGTTGAGCTGCTCGCCGATGATGAAGATGCGGCGCAGGTTTTCCATTACGGTACGGCGCTTGGCCTCGGTGGGGTGGGCGGTGAGTACCGGGATGAAGGCCATCTGTTCCAGCACTTCACCGATCCTGTCGAGACCGACTCCCTGCTGGTGGAATTCGCGCAGTACCGAGTCGAAGGAGCCGGTCCAGAGCGGACCGCCGCTACGCACCTGAATCCGCCGCTGGCGGTGCTGGTAGGACTCTTCGGCGATATTGACCAGGCTGAAGTAGAGGCTGAAGGCGCGTACCACGTGGTTGAGGGTATGGATGTCCAGCCCCTCAATGAACTGGGTCAGGCGTCGGCGCTTGGCGGGACTGTCCTTCCTGCGCAGGCTGATGTAACCACGGCGCAGGATCTCCACGGCCTCGAGGATATTGCCTCCGGCCTGCTCCTGGATCACCTCCCCCAGCAGGTTGCCGAAGAGTTTTACCCGCGTGCGTAGCGTTTTGTCGCCGATTAGCGCCATACGTGGATTTCACCTTGGAATTCAGTTAGTTAAAACCCGGCGTTGAGGAATAATTATGTGAGCCGGGTCACACAAAGCGGCGCATTATACCCTGCTTGGGGCCGCGCTGCGAACGTCAGTTGGGGCGGGCGTCCCGTATGGCTTGGCGGTAGATCTGCTGATATTGGCGGGCGCTCCTGTGCCAGCTGAAATCCTGTGCCATGGCGTTACTCATCACCTCGGTACGGCAGGCAGGTTTAGCATAGCAGGCAAGTGCCTGGTTGACGGCCCAGATCAGACCATCGGCGGTGGGGTGTTCGAAGACGAAACCGGTGGCGGTGCCATCCGTCAGGCTCTGCCTGTCGGTGTGTACCACGGTGTCGGCCAGACCGCCGGTACGCCGTACGATCGGCAGGGTGCCGTAGCGCAGGCTGTAGAGCTGGTTGAGTCCGCATGGTTCGAAGCGCGACGGCATGAGGAAGAGGTCGGCACCGGCCTCGATCAGGTGCGCCAGCCCCTCGTCGTAGCCGATGTGCACCGCGACCTGTTTCGGATGCTTTTTTGCCAGGGCCCGTGCCGCCTTCTCCAGCGCCAGCTCACCGCTACCCAGAAGTACCAGTTGTACTCCCTGGCGCAGCAGTTCTGGTGCCGCTTCCAGTATCAGATCGATCCCCTTCTGCTCGGCAAAGCGGCTGACCAGCCCCAATAGCGGGGTCTCCGCTTTTTGCGGCAGTTGTACCCGCTTTTGCAGGACGCGCTTGTTCTCGGCCTTGCCTGCCATCTTTTCCGCGTTGTAGTTGTTTGGCAGTAACGGGTCGATGCTCGGGTCCCAGACGCTGTAGTCGACACCGTTGAGGATGCCTTTGAGTCGTCCCCGGCGGTAAGTCAGCAGGCTGTCCATGCCTTGTCCGCCCAGCGGGGTGCAGATTTCGTTGGCATAGGTGGGGCTGACGGTGGTCAGTCGGTCGGCGTAGGCCAGGCCACCCTTAATCATTACCAGATTGCCGAAATACTCCAGACCACTGTAATGCCACAGCCTGGGTGGTAGCTTGAGCTTGCTGAAGATCTCGCCGGGAAAGCTGCCCTGGTAGGCAAGGTTGTGGATGGAGAAGACTGTGGCGGGGCGCCCCGTTTTCTCCTCCAGCAGCGCGGCCACCAGACCGGTTTGCCAGTCGTTGCAGTGCACCACATCTGGTCGCCATTCGACGCGCCCCTGGCCCATGGCGATACCTGCGATGGCCTTGGAGAAAAGGGTGAAACGCTCTGCATTGTCGGGCCAGTCTTTACCCTTGGCATCGACATAGGGATTGCCTGGACGACCGAACTGTTTCGGCGAATCGACCAGCCAGACGATAACACCACTGTCTGGCATGGTGCCTTCGAGTAGACGAACAGGATTTTTGTCGATGGTGAAGCGGGCAATGACACGGGTCTTGCCCAGTCGTTCCACCGCCTCGGGATAGGCAGGCAGGATCAGCCTGACATCCTCACCCTGCGCCTTGAGTGCGGCAGGCAGGCTGCCACTGACATCGGCCAGACCACCGGTCTTGATCAGTGGCATCGCTTCACTGCTGGCGAAAAGTATTCGGGTCATTTTGTTTTTTCTAACTGCCGGGTCATTATGTTTTAACTCTAGCGAGTGATAGTGACACTTATGCATGTTGGTGACAAACGGCTACAGTTACAATCAAAGCTACATTTGAGGAGAGTAGAGTAATGCGCATTGCCATCATCGGTTTGGGAAAAATGGGCGGCAACATGGCGCGACGTCTCTTGCGCAAGGGGATTGAGGTGGTCGGTTTTAACCGCTCATCTGAAGTGGTTAATGCGTTACAGAAAGAGGAGGGGTTGGTTGCCGCCACCTCACTCGCGGATGCGGTGAAGCAACTTCAGGCACCGCGCATCGTCTGGTTGATGCTGCCTGCGGGAGATGCCACGGAAGCGAGTCTGCATGAGTTGATCCCGTTGCTGGACAAGGGCGACATCGTCGTTGATGGTGGCAATGCCAACTACCGCGACAGTCAGCGCCGGGCGAAAGTGCTGGCGGCGCAGGGGATCGGTTTTATCGATGCCGGAACCTCAGGTGGAGTGTGGGGTCTGGATAACGGCTACTGCATGATGGTCGGCGGTAGCGAGGCCGACGTTGGTGTGCTGGAGCCGGTGCTCAGGGCGCTGGCCCCTGCGGAGGATAAAGGCTGGGCACGCATGGGACCGGTGGGCTCCGGTCACTACACCAAGATGGTCCACAACGGTATCGAATACGGCATGATGCAGGCCTTCGCCGAGGGCTTCGACCTGCTGCGCAGTAAAAAGGAGTTCGATCTCGATCTGACCACGGTTTCGGAGATCTGGCGTCACGGTTCGGTGGTGCGCAGCTGGTTGCTGGATCTGATCGCCGAAGCACTGGCGCAGCAACCGGATATGGAGAGCATCGCGCCGGTGGTGCCTGATTCCGGCGAGGGACGCTGGACCGTGGTCGAGGCGGTGGAGCAGGGGGTCTCCCTGCCAGTGATTACGCTGGCGCTACAGGCACGCTTTGCCAGTCAGGATAGCGAAGGGTACCAGGGGCGTCTGCTCTCGGTGATGCGTAACGCCTTCGGTGGCCATGCCGTGGTGAAAAAGTAACAAACTGGAATCTGAAGCGAATGAGTGACCCATGTACTTTTGTGATCTTCGGCGTTACCGGCAATCTGTCGCGCAACAAATTGTTTCCCGCACTCTATCATCTGGAACAGGCCGGGCGGCTGCATGAGGGTGTTCGAATTATCGGCTTTGCCCGCCGTGAATGGGACGACGCTGCATTTCGCCAGGAGGTGGCTGAAAACCTCTCGTCGCGTGTCCGCAACGGTCTTGACCAGGATGTTTTCGAGCGTTTTTCCCGGCGGCTTGATTACTTTCAGGGCGATCTGGATAAAGCCGGTTCCTACACCAAATTAGCCAGTTTTCTGCAACAGGATCGCTATCACCCCAACCATATTTTTTACCTGGCGATCAGTCCTGCTGAATTTGGTGAGGCGACCACACAGCTGACCAGTGCCGGACTTAATCAGGAAGAGCGTGGCTGGAGTCGGGTGGTGATCGAAAAACCCTTCGGCTATGACCATGAGAGTGCGCAGATGCTGGAGCAACAACTGCATCGCAATTTTCGTGAAGAACAGCTCTACCGTATCGATCACTATCTGGGCAAGGGCACGGTACAAAACGTACTGGTGTTTCGCTTTGCCAATCTGCTGATGGAACCGTTGTGGAACCGTAACTATATCGATCATGTGCAGATTACCCACGCCGAGTCGCAGGGCATTGAGCTGCGTGCCAAATACTATGACAGCGCGGGTGCGCTACGTGACATGTTGCAGAGTCACCTGTTACAGATGTTGACCATGGTGGCGATGGAACCACCAGCGAGACTTGATGCGGATTCCCTGCGTGACGAAAAGGTAAAGGTGCTGAAATCCATTCGTCCTATTCCGCACAGCGCGGTACACGCACAGGCATTCCGCGCCCAGTACAAGGCTGGGGCAATTGATGGCAAAACGGTTCCCGGCTATCTGGAAGAGGAGCATGTGGCCTCCAACAGTACTACCGAGACCTTTGCCGCGCTCAAGCTCTACATCGATAACTGGCGCTGGCGTAACGTGCCTTTCTATATTCGTACCGGCAAGCGGATGAAACGTAACAGCTCAATGATCTGTATTCGCTTCAAGCATCCACCGCAACAACTGTTCAGGGAAACTCAACTGGAACAGATCAAACCCAACTGGCTGGTGCTGGGTATCCAGCCCGATGAGTGTCTGCGTCTTGAGATGCAGGTGAAGGTGCCTGGACTGGAGATGCAAACGCAGACCACCACTCTTGATGCCACCACTAATGGCATCCCCTATCTGAACCTGGATGCCTATGAAGCGTTGCTCCTGGATGTCATCGAAGGCGACAGCTCCCTGTTCCTGCGTGCCGATGAAGTCTCCTGGGCCTGGAAGGTGGTTGATCCGATCCTCCAGGTCTGGTCCACCGAGCGGGAGTTTATCCATACCTACGGCGCCGGTAGCTGGGGGCCAGAGGCCTCGAACCGTCTGTTCGACCGGGAGGACCAGTATTGGCGCAACAGCATTGATATGCTGGATGAGTAGAGGGGTGGACCACGGCGAATCACAAGGTATGATCCGCGCTGCGCGAAAATATCGTTAAGCTGAGTAAGAGCAAAACACGGCAACCAAAGGTGGCGAAAGAATGAGCAAGGCTAGGGATACAGCGAACCATAGTCCAGCCTGGAAGGCGGTAGAGGCGCATTACGAAAAGATGCGTGATGTGCACATGCGTGATCTGTTCGCCGCCGATGCCAAACGTTTTGAGCGTTTCTCGGTACGTTTTAACGATATCCTGCTCGACTATTCCAAGAACCGTATTGACGAAGAGACCATGCAGCGGCTGTTTGAGTTGGCCCATGCCGCCGATGTTCCTGGCTGGGCGGTGCGCATGTCCTGTGGTGATCACATTAATTTCACCGAAAACCGTGCGGTATTGCACATGGCGCTGCGTAATCGTGACAACACACCGATTATGGTGGACGGGATTGACGTGATGCCGGAGGTGAATCGGGTTCTGGATCAGATGCGTCACTTCTGTATCAAGGTACACACCGGGATATGGAAGGGGCACACCGGTAAGCAGATCACCGATGTGGTTAATATCGGTATTGGCGGTTCCGATCTTGGCCCACAGATGGTTTGCGAAGCACTCAAACCCTATGCCCGTGATGACATTGAGGTGCACTTTGTTTCCAATGTTGATGGCACCCATGTGGCGGAGCAAATCAAGAAACTCGATCCTGAAACCACACTGTTTATCGTCTCTTCCAAAACCTTCACCACGCAGGAGACCCTGACCAACGCGCAAACGGCACGTCGCTGGTTGGTGGAGAATTTGCGCGATGATAGTGCCGTGGCCAAACACTTCGTCGCTGTCTCCACCAATGCGGAGGAGGTTGCGAAATTCGGTATCGATCCGCATAACATGTTTGAGTTCTGGGACTGGGTAGGGGGCCGCTATTCGCTCTGGTCTGCCATCGGTCTCTCTATCGCGCTCTATCTGGGAATGGATAACTTCGAAGAGCTGCTCGACGGTGCACATGAAATGGATCGCCACTTCATGCATACCCCGATGGAACACAATCTGCCCATGGTCATGGGCTTGCTCGGTGTCTGGTACAGCTCCTTCTTCGGCGCCGAGACCCATGCGATCCTCCCCTATGATCAATACCTGCATCGGTTTACCGCCTACCTGCAACAGGCGGATATGGAGAGCAACGGCAAGCGCATCGATCGTGACGGCAACTTAGTCGCTTACAAAACCGGGCCGATCATCTGGGGTGAATCCGGTACCAACGGTCAGCACGCCTTCTATCAGCTGATTCACCAGGGCACCCACCTGATCCCCATCGACTTCATGGCACCGGTCGAAACCCACAACCCGTTGGGCGATCATCACACCATCCTGTTGGCCAACTTTTTTGCCCAGAGCAAGGCATTGATGCTGGGGCGTAACGAAGAGGAATCGCGTAAGCAGTTGCAGGCGGCGGGTTACCAGGGCAAGGAACTGGAAAAACTGTTACCCCATGCAGTCTTTGCCGGTAACAAACCGAGTAACTCAGTTCTGTTCCATAAACTCAATCCGCATACCCTTGGCTCATTGATTGCGCTGTATGAACACAAGATATTTGTTCAGGGTATCATCTGGCGGATCAATTCATTTGATCAATGGGGCGTTGAACTGGGCAAGATACTGGCAAAAGAGATTCTGCCAAAACTGGATGATGACAAGCCGGTAACAGGACATGATGCCTCGACCATCGGCTTGATTAACTACTACAAACAGAATCGGGAAGAGTGAGCACCGGACTCACCACCAGGGGGACGATGTTCTCCTCCCGCTTTGTTTTCCGCCTTCAGGAATAGAGCTGGGAAATATCGGCGAAAATAAGATATTCGTTGATCCCCGCGTCACCGGTCTTGAGGATGGTAGAGAAGGGGACGCTGAGTTCTGAGCTATCCTTGCGGATATAAGTAACAATGCCGTGGCATATCTTGCCGCCTGGAACGTCCCATGTATCGTTGATGTCGTGTGACAGCCCCTTGATAGATTCAAAAAATCCCGCGACATATTGCCTGATGTTTTCCTTGCCGCTAACGGGGTCAGAATTGCCAAAACGGAAGGTGGCGTCTGCCGAGAGGAAGTTACAGAATGCGGCGATGTTTTTCTCGTCAATGGCCTCGTATAGTCCCTTAATCATCGCTACAACCTCCTTGTCAGGTGTCTCAGTGGATGAGAAAAGCAGATGTTACATGATTAGATTAGCGAAAAATATTTTGCATGTCATAGGTTTTTCGATTTTGAATTCGGTTGAATCGTTGAGCATACGCCCGAATGAAACTGTCCTGTCATCCCAGGCTCACTCCTCCCGTGCGATCACCAAACCTGCCAATGGGGGCAGCGTAATAACAATCGAATGTGGCTGCCCCATCCACGGTTTTGCTTCGCTTTCGAAGCGGGGGATCTGTCCCATATCGCTGCCACCATATTCGCTGGCATCACTATTAAACAATAAATGGTAATTGCCCGGGGCGGGAACGCCGAGGCGGTAGCCATCGTGGGTAGTGGGGGTGAAGTTGAGTATCACCGCAACACTGTTGCCGTTGCCGTGACGCAGAAAACTGAGCAGGGAGTGTTCGCTGTCGTTGCCATCGAGCCACTGAAAACCTGCGGACTCGAAATCGAGGTAATGCAGTGCAGCCTGCACCGTGTAGAGGCGATTGAGTCCGGTAAGCAGTTTATGAATTCCGTGGTGCTGAGGATAATCATAGAGGTGCCACTCCAGCGCGTTATCGTGATCCCACTCTTTCCCCTGCGCAAATTCACTGCCCATGAAGAGCAGTTTCTTTCCAGGCATGGTGTACATGTAGGTGTAGAGCAGGCGCAGATTGGCGAAACGTTGCCAGTCGTCACCGGGCATCTTCTCCAGCATGGAGCGCTTCAGGTGCACCACTTCGTCGTGCGAGAAGGGGAGGATAAAGTTTTCGTTAAAGGCGTAGAGCAGACCGAAGGTGAGGTCATGTTGATGATACTTGCGGTGGATCGGATCGCGGTGCATGTAATTGAGGGTGTCGTGCATCCAGCCCATATTCCACTTCATGGAGAAACCGAGACCACCCATCTCAACCGGGCGTGAAACCATCGGCCAGGCAGTGGACTCTTCGGCCATGGAGAGTGCCCCCGGGTGCTCGTGGTGGAGCAGAATGTTGAGTTCGCGCAAAAAAGCGATCGCCTCAAGATTTTCATTGCCGCCGTGGATGTTGGGTACCCAGTCAGTGGCCTGACGCGAGTAGTCGAGGTAGATCATGGAAGCGACAGCATCGACGCGCAGGCCGTCGATGTGGAACTCCTCCAGCCAGTAGAGGGCACTGGAGAGGAGAAAGTTTTTTACCTCGTTACGGCCGTAGTTGAAGATCAGGGTACCCCAGTCGCGATGTTCACCCCGGCGCGGATCTTCGTGTTCGTACAGGGTAGTGCCATCGAAGCGGGCGAGCGCCCAGTCGTCCCTGGGGAAATGGGCGGGCACCCAGTCGAGGATCACACCGATATTGTTCTGGTGGCACTGGTCGATCAGGTGGCGCAGTTCATCCGGGGTGCCAAAGCGGCTGCTGGGGGCGAAATAGCCGGTGGTCTGGTAACCCCAGGAGGCATCCAGCGGGTGTTCGCTGACCGGTAGCAGTTCGATGTGGGTAAAGCCAAGCCCTTTGACGTGGGGGATCAAGCCCTCTGCCAGTTCGCGGTAGCTGAGGAAGCCACCGTCAGGGCGGCGCTGCCATGATCCGATATGGACTTCATAGATTGACATCGGTTGGTGCTGCCAGTCGGCGGCTTCCCGTTGCTGCATCCACGCGCTATCGCGCCACTGATGCTGTGACTCCTCGACGATGGCCGCGCTGGCCGGGCGATGCTCAAAACGCTGGCCGTAGGGGTCGGTTTTGACGTGAATACGGCCTTGCTGATCGAGCAGTTCAAATTTGTAGAGACTGCCCAGCGCCAGCTCCGGGATGAATAGTTCCCAGATCCCGCTGCTACCGCGATTGCGCATCGGATGGCAGCGCCCATCCCACTGGTTAAAGTCACCGATGATACTGACCCGGGCGGCATTGGGTGCCCAGACTGCAAAGCGGATCCCGTCCACACCTTCATGGTGGCAGCTGTGGGCACCGAGCATCTTGCCCGCATGATGGTGTTGGCCATCGCGGAAACGGCCCAGGTCCCAGTCGGTCAGTATTGGTAAAAAACGGTAGGGGTCATGTTGCAGGTGACTATTTCCAGCACCATCCTGCCAGCGGATTTGGTAGGGTTGGTTGTGGGGACAGCCAGTGCCCTGCCATTGAAACAGATCGGTCTGCATGTAGCGCTCCATGGTCAGCGCCCTGTCGCCGCACATCACCTCCGCAGATGCCGCTCGGGGGAGATAGACGCGAATGCTCACGCCTTTTTTCTCCGAATGCCTGCCGAGCAGTTCAAACGGATCGTGGTGGCGGGCCTCAAGCAGACGCTGGATTCCTTCCTGATGTTGGTTCATAAAAGCTTCATCTTCCCGCATTCAGATAATCGTAGTCTATGCTTAGACTGATTAGAGGGACAGGGCTCATGGATGGCTCAAGCCTACCATGCTGTAGATATATTTTTTTGACTCTTTCGGGGAAGCTATGCCGCAATCGAATACACCACGTTTTGTCAGTCGTCTGACAAGAGAGACCCTTGCGCTCATTTTGGCCGGAGGAGCCGGTACCCGGCTGATGGGATTAACCTCCTGGCGCTCCAAACCCGCGGTACCTTTCGGTGGCAAGTTTCGCATCGTCGATTTCCCGCTCTCCAACTGCATCAATTCCGGGATTCGGCGTATCGGCATCCTGACCCAGTATAAGGCCCACTCCCTGATCCGCCATATTCAGCTGGGCTGGAGTTTCCTCCGCGGTGAACTGGGTGAATTTGTTGAGTTGTTACCGGCTCAGCAGCGCATGGGAGAGCAGTGGTATGCAGGTACCGCCGATGCGCTGTACCAGAATATGGACATCATCCACACCCATCGTCCGGAATATGTGCTGATCCTCGCTGGTGACCACATCTATCAGATGGACTACGGCCCGATGCTGGCAGCCCATGCCGAGAAAGAGGCGGATATGACTATCGGTTGCTTTGCAGTGCCGGTCGATGAGGCCCGCTCTTTTGGTGTGATGCAGGTGGATGAGCAGTGGCGAGTGACCGATTTTGCCGAGAAACCGGCGCAACCCGCCACTATCCCTGGTGAGGAGGACATGGCTCTTGCCTCAATGGGGATCTACATCTTCAATACAGAGTTTCTTTATGATGTGCTGAGCAGTGATGCTGGATTAAGTGGTTCTTCACATGACTTCGGCAAGGACATTATTCCCGCCGCGATCCACAACAGCAGGGTCTTCGCCTATCCCTTCCGCGATCCTCGCACCGGCGCCAAGCGCTACTGGCGAGATGTGGGGACGGTTGATGCCTACTGGTCGGCGAACATGGAGTTGATTGGCGTGACCCCGGAACTGAATCTCTACAATCGCACCTGGCCGATCTGGACCTATCAGGAGCAGCTACCCCCGGCAAAATTTGTCTTCGACGACGAAGATCGCCGTGGCATGGCGGTGGACTCCATGGTCTCAGGTGGCTGCATCATCTCCGGTGCACTGGTACGCCACTCGTTACTCTTCTCCAATGTAGAGGTGCATGCCTACTCAGAAGTGAGTGACTCGGTGATCCTGCCCAACGTTTGCATCGGCAAGAATTGTCGTATCCACAAGGCGATTATTGATGAGGAGTGCGATATTGCCGATGGTACCGAGATAGGCATCGATCGTGCTGAGGACGAAAAGCGTTTTCACGTAACTACCAACGGGGTGGTGCTGGTAACGCCGGAGATGTTGGGTCAGGATCTGCACCGTGTCCGCTAACAAATTGAAGGTTGTCCTGTTATGGCACATGCACCAGCCCGATTACCGCGACGCCATCAGCGGTGAGTACCTGCAGCCGTGGACCTATTTGCACGGTATTAAAGACTACGTTGATATGGCCGCCCTGTTGGAGGCCAACCCGGCGGCGCGCGCGGTAGTTAATTTCTCACCGACGCTGCTGCAACAACTGGGCGACTACACAGAGCAGATCGAGGGTTATCGCAACAGCGGCACTATGTTGCGCGACCCGTTGCTGGCAGCACTGGTTTCAGACCTTGCTGTTTTTGACGATATAAAAAAAGTAGAGTTGATCAAGCGTTGTCTGCGTGCCAACGCCAAGCGCATGATCAGGCGCTTTGCCACTTACCAGCATCTGGCTGAACTGGCCAATCTGCTAATTAAACATCCTTCCTCTTTGCGCTATTGCAGCGAACAGTTTCTCGCCGACCTGATGGTCTGGTATCACCTTGCCTGGTTAGGGGAGACGGTACGCCTGCATGAACCACGTGTAAAAAGACTTTTACAGCAAAAACAGGGCTATTCATTGGAGGATCGTCGTGAACTGCTGACGATCATCGGTGAACAACTGAGTGAAACACTGTTGCGTTATCGTTACCTGGCGCAGGAGGGAAGGGTTGAACTCTCCATGACGCCCTACGGCCACCCGATCATGCCGCTGCTGCTGGATATGCACACCACTCGTGAAGCGATGCCTGATGCACCCTTGCCAGCTAATGGCCCCTATCCTGGCGGTGAAGCACGGGTACGTTGGCATATCGATGAAGGGGTGAAGGTTTTTGAACACTATTTTGGTTATCGCCCCAGCGGTTGCTGGCCATCGGAAGGGGCGCTCAGTAACGAGACCTTGAAACTGCTGGCCGCTGCGGGTTTTCGCTGGACCGCCAGCGGTGAATCGGTGATGCGCAATAGTCTGTATAGCTGCGGTGCGGATACCGCTGGTTGCATCCATCGCCCATACCAGATTGAGGGTGCGCCAATTACCTGTTTTTTCCGTGACGATGGTCTTTCCGATTTAATTGGCTTCACCTATGCGGACTGGCACAGCAGCGATGCGGTCAACAATCTTATTCACCATTTGCAGAATATCGCTGGCGCCTGTGCTGACGAACCTAACCGGGTGGTGTCGATCATTATGGATGGTGAGAATGCCTGGGAGTACTACCCGGAAAATGGCTACAACTTTCTTACCACACTCTATACCCGTCTCAGTGAACACCCCGAGATCGAACTGACCACCTTCAGCCAATGTCTGGAGCAGGGCTTGCAGCCAAAATCACTGCAGCAACTGGTGGCAGGCAGTTGGGTCTATGGCACCTTTTCCACCTGGATTGGAAGCAAGGATAAAAACCGTGGTTGGGAGTTGCTGGTCGAGGCCAAGCAGGTTTTTGATCGAGTAATGGCCGAAGGTCGGTTAACCGAAGAGCAGTGTCATCAGGCTGAGCGGCAACTGGGTATTTGTGAAGCCTCCGACTGGTTCTGGTGGTTTGGTGACTACAATCCATCGGAATCGGTGCAGGAGTTTGACCAACTCTACCGTCATCAACTGCAGGCGCTGTATACGTGTCTGGGTGAAACGCCACCGGCAACACTGGATGCGGTGATCTCCCATGGTGGAGGCGAGGTGGAAGCCGGTGGTGTCATGCGTCGTGGACAGGAGCAATATGGCTGACGAGAGTGTGTTGACCCTGGCACAGCGCGGTGCCGGGGTGTTGTTGCATCCTACCTCACTTCCCGGTGACGGACCATTCGGCGAACTCGGAGACGATGCGTTACGCTTCATCGATCTTCTTGCTAGCGCAGGGCAACGCATCTGGCAGGTATTGCCACTTGGTCCGGTACACGAAGACCTCTCCCCCTATCAATCCTATTCTGCCTTTGCCGGCAACCCGGAGTTGATCGACTGTCATTGGCTGATAGAGGAATTGCCGCATGATATGCAGGATAAAGCGGCAAAACTGTCACGCATGGAACTGGTGACGTTGCACTATCAACTCTATCGCAAGGCACGACGTTTTGCGGAACAGTTCAGGAGCTTTTGCGCCCAGCAGGCGCACTGGCTGGATGACTATGCCGTATTCCGGGTGCTGAAAAATCGTTTCGCCAATCGGCAATGGAATGAGTGGCCGGTGGAGTATCGGGATCGGCACGTGGATGCGCTGGCGCAGTTGCGTCGCGAAGAAGCCGAGCAGGTCGATCTCTTTCGCTTTAAACAGTTCTTTTTTTATCGTCAGTGGCATCGGGTGAAGGATTACGCCAACCGGCATGGCATCGCGATCCTTGGTGATATGCCGATCTTCGTCGCCTACGACAGCGCCGATGTCTGGGCGCAACGTAACGCCTTCCTGCTGGACGAACAGGGCGAGCCCACCGTGGTGACTGGCGTGCCGCCAGACTACTTTTCTGCCACCGGTCAACGCTGGGGGAATCCGCATTACGATTGGGAATGGATGGAAGCGGATGGTTTCAGTTGGTGGAAACAGCGCGTGGCACAGCATCTCGAACTCTACGACATGTTTCGCGTCGATCACTTTCGCGGTTTTGAGTCATCCTGGGAGATCCCGGTGCATGAAGAGACCGCGGTCAATGGCCGCTGGCTCAAGGTGCCCGGTGCGGCACTCTTTAGCGCATTGCAAACACACTTCGGTGAATTGCCGATCCTTGCTGAGGACCTTGGCATCATTACCCCGGAAGTCACGGCACTGCGGCGCAAGTTTCATTTTCCCGGCATGCTGATTCTGCAATTCGCCTTCGACGGACAGGGCGATAATCCCTACCTGCCGCACAACCACACCGAAGATAGCGTGGTCTATACCGGTACCCACGATAACGACACCACCCTTGGCTGGTTTAATACCTTGCCAGAGTGGAAACAACAGCAGGTAATGAATTATCTCGGTTCACCCCAGGAGGCGATGCCCTGGCCCCTGATCAGGGCGGCCTACGCCTCACCCGCACGTCAGGCAATCATCCCGCTACAGGATATTCTTGCTCTGGGCAGCGAACACCGCATGAACACCCCCGGCGTACCTCAGGGCAACTGGCGCTGGCGTTTCAAATGGGAAGATATCACTCCGCAGACAGTGGCAAGGTTACGTGCACTGACCGAGAAAAACTCCCGCATCACCCCGGTGGTTGGCTAAAACCCTCCCAGGCACAGTAGAATGTCTGCATGATGCAGCTCTTCGGGAAGGGTGAATGGCGCTAAGCCACAAACAATCCAGGCGTATGGCTACGAGTCTTGGCGTGTTGCTGACGCTATTCATACTGGGACTTGAGTATGAAGCGGTGCCAGGAGCTGCCACGATATTTCAGCGTCTGGAACTGTTTGTCTACAACCTGCGTATGCAGGCCCATATGCCGGATGTCGTCGAGGTCGATTCACGGATCGTTATTGTCGATGCGGATGAAACATCCCTGCATGAAATTGGGCGTTGGCCCTGGAGCCGTCGCACCATCGGCGAGTTGATTAGCAAGTTACACGATGCTGGTGCGGTGGTTGTGGCAATAGATATGTTGTTTGCCGAACCGGAGCGCAATCCCGCCACTGAATTAATCAAGCACCTGCCGCAGCAGGAACGCTACGCCATATTACGCGAAGAACTTGGAGCCCTGACCCCGGCACTGGATGCAGACGCCGCATTGGCAAAAAGTATACGCAACGGTGAAGTGGTGCTTGGCTATGTTTTTGATCCCGATCGTGACGAGACAGCGGGGCAATTACCGCCACCGTTACCGCTAACCAATCCCGAAGTCATAGCAAAACTTCCACTTCCCTCCATGGCCGGATATACCAGTTCGTTACCGATACTGCAGCAGGCAACCAGCAGTGGCGGTTTTTTTGATCTGGATCTCTCCCCTGATCCTGACGGTGTGATTCGGCGCGTGCCGCTATTGAATCGTTACGACGGCAAACTCTATCCCTCACTGGCACTGGAAGCGGTACGGCGCTATCTCTTTCTTGAACAGGCCACTCTGGTAACCAAGCCGGTGAATGGTATGGAGTATCTGGAGTTTCTGCGTTTTTCTGAGGCGCTGTCGATACCGACCGATAGAGATGGAATGATGATGGTGCCTTACCGTGGAATGCGCGGTAGTTTCCCCTACGTTCCGGCATATAAAGTCCTGCGCAATGAGATCTCACCCGATCAGTTAGCGGGGAAAATTGCCCTGATCGGCACCACTGCCACAGGACTGTTTGATCTGCGATCTACACCCATTGAGCCTGTATTCCCCGGAGTGGAGGTGCACGCCAACGTCATTGCCTCCATTCTGGATCAACGTTTTCTGGTGGTACCGTCGTGGGCGCTGGGTGCCAATTTAGTACTAAGTCTCGGGATCGGTCTGTTGCTGTCCCTGACTCTGCCACGTCTACCCATTGCCGCGCTGTTGTTGTTGGGTGGCGGAAGTGTGTTTGTGGTGATTGGTTTCACCGAATGGTTATGGAGCAGCCAGGGTTGGGTACTCAGGCTTGCCGGTCCAGTACTACTGATTATGTTGCTGATGGGTACCAATCTCGCCTGGGGCTTCTTCTTCGAATCACTCACCCGGCTGCGTCTCAAAGGGATCTTTGGCCAGTATGTACCATCGGAACTGGTGGAGGAGATGAGTGAGCGTCCCGATGAGTACGACGCCGAGGGTCGGGCAAGGGAGTTGACGGTTCTCTTTTCCGATATTCGCGGTTTTACCACCGTCTCCGAATCGCTCTCAGCGGATGAACTGAAGCGCTATCTGAACCGTTTCTTCACCCCGATGACGCGCATCATCTTCAACAATCACGGCACCATCGATAAATATGTGGGCGATATGGTGATGGCCTTCTGGGGTGCACCGGTGGCCGATCCGCAGCACGCGGTACATGCCATCGAGGCAGCACTGGAGATGCAGATCGAAGTGGAGCGGCTTAAGCATGAGTTCAGCGCACTCGGCTGGCAGCCCGTGAATATCGGCATCGGCATCAACAGCGGCTTGATGAGCGTCGGTGACATGGGTTCGGAGTACCGGCGCAGCTATACGGTGCTGGGTGATGCGGTAAATCTCGGTTCACGTCTGGAGGGCACCACCAAGTACTACGGGGTAGGGCTGGTGATCGGCGAGCGTACCCGGGAACTGGCGGGGGAGGCTTTCCTCTATCGCGATCTGGATCTTATTCAGGTCAAGGGCAAGGCGCAGGCGGTGCATATCTTCGAACCGGTGTGCCACCGCAACAAGGCCCGTGCGGAGTTGCTGCAGGAGATTGCACGGCTGGATCAGGCGCAGGAGGCCTATCGCAACCGCCGCTGGGATGAGGCGGATGGGCTGTTTGCCGACCTGCAGACGATGCAGCCCGGGTTGCAGCTCTATCCCCTCTATCGGCAGCGCATCGCCGAATTGCGGCAGCAGGAGCTGGATGAGAACTGGCGGGGGGTCTACGTGCGTAGCGAGAAATAGCCGGTCGTTGCCCAAATTCCTGCTCAATCCTCCCACCCCAGATGTGTGATGGACATCACATAATTACCCGCAGTAAACTAGGGGAATATCACAACTGGCATGTGTGAGTAACAATCCAGAGGGGGACCAGGATGGCTGCGTTGTTGTTCTTGCCGAGTTTGCCGCCACGGCGCGGTATTGCTGCATTGCTTCTCTTTTTGACACTCTCCCTGCCGCTTCCAGCGCTTGCCGCGTCCACCACGCAGGAGAAAGCCAGGGAGCTGTTGGCCGCCGAGAAATACCAGAAGGCCTATAGTCTGCTGGAAAAGGCCGCGCAGGAGGAGGCGGGTGATCCCGAATTCGATTACCTGCTGGGTATTGCCGCGATGCGTGCAGGCAAGCCGGCCCAGGCGGCCTTCGCACTCGAGCGGGTAGTGCAGACCCAACCCAACTACGCCGCGGCGCGGATGGAACTGGTCGGCGCCTATGTGGCGCTCGGTCTCAATCAGCAGGCGCAGGAACAACTCGATATCCTCCAGACCCAAAACCCACCACCCGCCGCTCAGGAGAGCATGGCCCGTTTTCAGGACATCCTCCGCCCCCGTCTCTCCGGTACACCCAAACCCGTTCGCCTTCTCGGCCTCAGCGTCGGTTACGACAGCAATGTGGGAAGCTATCCCGATATGGGGATCAATCTTGGGCCCATCTCTCTGGCGGTGACACCAACCGAGAGTGCCTTCAGCCTGCTGCGTGGCACCTGGTGGCAGCCGTACAAACTAAGCGACCAGCGGCAGCTCGAAGCGACTTTCCATGCGCAGATACGAAATTACCAGGAGAAAGACGCCACCCAGTTCAACCTTGGCCTGCTGCATGCGGGCGTGGTGCTGAAGAGCGAAGTAGATGCGAGCAACAGCTACGATCTGGCTCTGCAGGCCAACAAACTCTGGCTGGATAACACCGGCTTCCGCGATCACCTCGGCGCCAGCGCCTATTGGGAGCGACGTCTGGATGCGGGGATGCAGGGGCGACTCGGCCTTAAGCTGCACACCTATCGCTTCGATCCCGACACCTACGATTACGACATGACCGCCCTGAGTGGTGAACTGAACAAAAGCTGGAGTCCGCAACTGCGTGGCACACTCACCCTCGATATTGAGCAGGAGAAAGCAAGCAACGCCCGTATCGGTGGGGATGCCACCCGCTATGCCCTGAGCGGGCGGGTGAACTATGTGCTGCAAGGTGGCCACCAGTTGGCGGCGGCCCTGACCGCGAGCAGTACCGCCTATGCGGACAGCTACGCGCCGCACCCTCTCTACAATCCCGGCACCACAACCCGTGATCGCACCGATGATGTGCTTGACCTGAATCTGCAGTGGCGGCGTGGCTTTGCCCGCAACTGGCAGCTGGAAGCGGATCTGGATTATCGAAAACAGACATCGAGCGTGCGGTTCTATGAAAACGATCGCTGGACTGCGCAAGTCACCGTACTGCGCTATTTCTAGGAGGCCTGATATGTCACGGAGTTACACTTTCGGCGGAGCACTGCAGCCTGTCTCCATCGCCTGCATCGGTTTGGTGTTGACGCTGCTCTTTTCGGTTAGCGCCAATGCCGCCGACGCGGCCGGCCGCCTGTTGTTTGCCCGCGGCGACGTACAGATCACCAGCGTTGATGCAGAGCCGCGTGCCGCGTCGCGGGGCGATCGGTTACAGGTGGGCGATACCATCCGTACCGGCAGCGCCAGTAGCGCCCAGTTACGCATGAGTGACGGCGCGATGATCGCCCTCAAGGCCAGCACTGAGTTTCGTATCGAGGCGCAGGATTACAATGCCAAGTCTCCTGGCGAAGGGAGTCAAGTCGGTGAACTGGTGCGCGGTGGATTGCGCGCCATAACCGGCGCCATCGGTCACGAAAGACCGGAGGCGGTTTCATACCGTACCCCGGTGGCCACCAT
>JBNKBG010000025.1:0-31068 GCA_050287105.1 Thiohalomonadaceae bacterium | reverse complement strand
GCCAGCTATGACGAGGTGCCCGAGTGGGAGGATGACGTCCGCCTGACCGGAGAGAAGGAGACCCTCGGTCTCTACCTTACCGGGCATCCGATCAATAAATACGAGGCGGAGATCAACGCCTTCACCACCTGTCGCATTGCCAGCCTCAACGGCGACAAGGCGCAGAACGCCACCCTGGCCGGGCTGATCATCGCGGTACGTACTCGCCCCACCAAGCGCGGTGACAAAATGGGGTTCCTTACCATCGATGATCGCACGGCACGCATTGAGGTGACCCTGTTCAGCGACGTCTATGCCCGCTATCAGGATATGTTGCTAATGGACCAGGTGGTGGTGGTCAGCGGCGAGGTGCGCCACGACGACTACTCCGGCGGTCTGGTGATGCGCTGTCAGGAACTGTGCGACATGGAGCACGCCCGCGAACATTTCGCCCGCAATCTGGTGCTGGATCTGTCGCGGGAGCAGGCGCTCAATGGTTTTACCGGCGAGCTGCAACAGGTGCTGACCCCGTTCCGCGACGGTAGCTGTCCCATCGCGATCAACTATCGGGGCAGTGGTGCCGTCAGCCGCGTTCGCCTGGGGGATGAGTGGCGGGTGCGCCCCAGCGACGAGCTGCTGAAGCGACTCCGTCACCTGGTTGGTGAGGAGCAGGTACGTGTCGAGTATTCGCGCTGAGGGCAAAATCGGCATACGCGACAAACCGCATAACATTCACGTATAATCCTCGACTCGCTAATGGTATATACAAAAAGCAAATAGAATCCGAATACTATGAATCTGAATTTTCTTGAATTCGAGCAGCCCATCGCCGAGCTGGAGGCGAAGATTGAAGAGCTGCGTTATGTGGGCGATGACGCCGAGATCAACATTGGCGAAGAGATCACGCGCCTGCAGGCTAAAAGCAAGAGCCTGACCGAATCGATCTTTTCCAATCTCAACTCCTGGCAGATCTCGCAACTGGCGCGCCATCCGCAGCGCCCCTACACCCTCGAATACATCGATCAGATCTTCACCGATTTTGAAGAGCTGCACGGCGATCGCGCCTATGCCGATGACAAGGCGATTGTCGGTGGTGTGGCCCGTCTGGATGGTCGCCCGGTAATGGTCATCGGTCATCAGAAAGGGCGCGACACCAAAGAGAAGGTGATCCGCAACTTCGGTATGCCGCGTCCGGAAGGTTACCGCAAGGCGCTGCGTCTGATGGAGATGGCCGAGCGTTTCCGCCTGCCGATCCTCACCTTCATCGATACCCCCGGGGCCTATCCCGGTGTCGGTGCCGAAGAGCGTGGTCAGTCCGAGGCCATCGCGCGCAATCTGCTGGAGATGTCCAAACTGCGTACCCCGATCATCTGTACCGTAATCGGCGAGGGCGGCTCCGGTGGCGCCCTGGCGATTGGCGTCGGCGACCGGGTGATGATGCTGCAATACAGCACCTATTCGGTTATTTCTCCCGAAGGCTGCGCCTCAATTCTGTGGAAGAGCGCTGAGAAGGCCTCCGATGCCGCCGAGGCATTGGGTATTACCTCGGAGCGACTCAAGGAACTGGGCCTGATCGATTTCATCATTCCCGAACCGCTGGGCGGCGCACACCGCGACGTGCCTGCCATGGCCGCCAACATCAAGCGTGCCCTGCTTGGTAAACTGGAAGAGGTGGACCGTCTCGAAACCGCACAGCTGCTGGACAACCGTTATCGCCGTCTGATGTCCTTCGGTAATTTCGAAACTAAATAGATAAAAGCCTTAACCGCAAAGGACGCGAAGTACGCAAAGGTAAATCAATCTACATTTCTGCCTTTGTCTCTTCGCGTTGTTCATTTCCATGGGGTTGAGTATTGCCATGCCACAATCCCTCCGCCAACATCTTCTCACCCTGCTGCAATCGCAAGCCGCAGCAACGCGGTATTGGGTCGCCTTCAGCGGCGGTCTCGATTCCACCGTGCTGTTGCATCTAATGGCCTCCATTCGTGATCAACTGGATGCGTCGGTGCTGGCGCTGCATGTGGATCACGGGCTTTCGCAACACTCTGCCGACTGGTCGCGTCACTGCCGCGATGTCTGTGATGCGCTGGATGTATCGCTGACAACGGAGAGGGTGACGGTGGCGCGGGATAACGGCAAGGGATTGGAGGCCGCGGCGCGTCATGCCCGCTATGCGGTATTCGAGAATCTTCTGGGCGAGGGGGAGGTGCTGCTCAGCGCCCACCATCGGGACGATCAGGCGGAGACGCTGCTGCTGCAACTGCTGCGTGGAGGCGGGGTACACGGTCTGGCGTCGATGCCACAGCAGCGTCCTCTGGCCAGGGGCGTGCTCCTGCGTCCACTGCTCGATACGCCGCGCGCCGAGCTGGAAGCCTACGCCCGCGAACATCAATTGCACTGGATCGACGATCCGAGCAACTTCGACACCACCCTGGAACGCAACTACCTGCGCCACACTCTGCTGCCGCAACTGGAGCAGCGCCGTGCCGGTATACACAAGGTACTGGCGCGTAGTGCGGCCAACTTTGCCGAAAGTGCCCAGTTGCTGGATGAACTGGCGGCGGAGGATCGACGGGCGGCGCTGGGAGAGGGGGAGGTGCTCTCACTCGATCTGCTGCGCAGCCTGACTCCTGCCCGTTGTCGCAACCTGTTGCGTTTCCACTGTCGCCAGCTCGGTCTCCTCCTGCCGGAGGTGAAACAGTTGCAGCAGGTAGTGGAGGAGTTACTGCCCGCCGCCGAGGATGCCATGCCGCTGGTGAGCTGGCCCGGGGTCGAAGTGCGTCGCTACCGTGACGGGGTCTGGTTCATGCCATCGCTGCCCGCGCTGGCGGAAGAGCCATTCCTGATGCACTGGGACGGTGCAGGAGAGATTCGTCTGCCCGCGTCACTGGGTTGTGTGCAGCTGCGCAGGGAACGGGGACGCGGTCTGTCAGCGGAAATGCTGCGTGGTATGCGCGCTGAGTTGCGTCTGCGCCAGGGCGGTGAGTCGCTGCAACTGCCAGGCAGGCAGGGACACCACGATTTGAAGCGGCTCTACCAGGAGGCCGGGGTGCCGCCCTGGGAGCGCGAGCGTCGCCCGTTGCTCTATCTCAACGATGAGCTGGCGCAGGTATCCGGTCTGTGGACAGCGGAAAAATTTACCGCAAATGAAAAAGAAGAGGGGATTATGCTGCATTGGTCGCTATTCGCCATTGAAAAGGGAACGTAAAACAACGACAATTAGCCCGGCCCGGCGCCGAAATATTTTCCCCAAACTCAGACTGTTACGTTTTCATGACGAAGTACATCTTTATTACCGGCGGTGTGGTCTCTTCCCTTGGCAAGGGCATCGCTTCTGCCTCCCTTGCGGCCATTCTTGAAGCCCGCGGCCTCTCTGTCACCATGCTAAAGCTCGACCCCTACATCAACGTCGATCCGGGGACCATGAGTCCGTTCCAGCATGGTGAGGTCTTTGTTACTGAAGACGGTGCAGAAACCGACCTGGATTTGGGACACTACGAGCGCTTCATCCGCTCCACCATGACCCAGCGCAACAACTTCACCACCGGTCGTATCTACGAACACGTGATCCGCAAGGAGCGCCGCGGCGATTACCTGGGCGGTACGGTGCAGGTCATTCCCCACATCACCGACGAGATCAAACGCAGCGTCAAGGCGGGTGCGGACGGTTATGACGTGGCAATGGTCGAGATCGGCGGTACCGTGGGTGACATCGAATCACTCCCCTTCCTCGAGGCGATTCGCCAGATGAAGGTGGAGCTGGGTCACGACAATGTGCTCTTCATGCACCTGACTCTGCTGCCCTATATCCCTACCGCGGGCGAGCTCAAGACCAAGCCTACCCAGCACTCGGTTAAGGAGCTTCGCTCCATCGGTATCCAGCCCGATATTCTGATCTGCCGTGCCGACCGTCCGGTGCCGGAAGACGAAAAGCGCAAGATTGCCCTCTTCACCAACGTTGAAGAGCGAGCGGTTATCTCCGCCATCGACGTCGATTCCATCTACTGCATCCCGCTGGAGCTGCATAAGCAGAAGCTGGATGACATCGTCGTGGAGAAGCTCTGCATCGACACCAAACCGGCGGATCTCTCCGAATGGGAAGCGGTGATTCATGCGCTGCATAACCCGACCGGTATGACCACCATTGCCATGGTGGGCAAATATGTCGATCTGACCGAGGCCTATAAATCCCTCTCCGAGGCGTTGATCCACGCCGGGATTAAGACCCTCACCAAGGTGAAGATCGAATACATCGATTCCGAGGACGTAGAGAAAGAGGGCATCGGCTGTCTTGAAGGTAAAGACGCTATCCTCGTTCCTGGCGGCTTTGGTGAGCGCGGTGTGGAGGGCAAGATCGCCGCGGTGCGCTACGCCCGTGAGAACAACATTCCCTATCTTGGCATCTGCCTCGGTATGCAGGTTGCGGTGATTGAATATGCCCGCAATGTGGCCGGTCTTGCCGGCGCCCATAGCACCGAATTCCGTAAAGAGGCGGCCCATCCGGTGATCGCCCTGATCACGGAGTGGGTGGAGGCCGACGGCACCGTGGTCACCCGCGATGAGAAGTCCGATCTGGGTGGCACCATGCGTCTCGGTGGTCAAACCTGCCATCTGCAGGAGGGCAGCAAGGTGCGCGATCTCTACGGCAAGGATACGATCGTCGAGCGCCATCGCCATCGTTACGAATTCAATAACAACTATCGCGAACCACTCAGTGAGGCCGGACTGGTGTTTGCCGGTCTCTCCGAGGACAAGTCGCTGGTCGAGGTGGTTGAGCTGCCGAATCATCCCTGGTTCGTCGCCTGTCAGTTCCACCCGGAGTTCACCTCCACCCCGCGTGATGGTCATCCGCTGTTTAGCGGTTTTGTCGCCGCGGCACGCAAATATGGGGAGAACAAGGCCTGATGGAGCTATGCGGCTTCGAGGCGGGCCTCGACCATCCCCTGTTCCTGATCGCCGGTCCCTGCGTGATCGAGAGCGAGCAGCTGGTACTCGATACCGCTGGCGAGCTGCAATCCCTGTGTCGTGAACTGGGGATAAACTTCATCTTCAAGGCCTCCTTCGACAAGGCCAACCGCACCTCTTCATCCAGCTTCCGTGGCCCGGGTGTGGAGCAGGGGTTGGCGATCCTGCAGAAGGTAAAACAGCAGTACGGTCTGCCGGTACTCACCGACGTGCATGAGGACACCCCGTTGGCGGAGGTCGCTGCGGTGGTTGATGTGCTGCAAACCCCGGCGTTTCTCTGCCGCCAGACCAACTTCATTCAGGAAGTCGCCCGTCAGGGTCGGCCCGTGAACATCAAGAAGGGCCAGTTCCTCGCACCGTGGGACATGGCCAACGTGGTGGAGAAGGCGCGTGAGGTCGGCAACGAGCAGATCATGGTCTGCGAGCGTGGCGTCTCCTTCGGCTACAATACACTGATCAGCGATATGCGCGGTCTGGCGGTGATGCGTGCGACCGGCTGTCCGGTGGTGTTCGACGCCACCCACTCAGTGCAGCAGCCAGGTGGACTCGGCGGTCGCTCCGGCGGGCAGCGCGAATTCGTACCGGTGCTGGCCCGGGCTGCGGTGGCCAGCGGTATCGCGGGGCTCTTCATGGAGACCCACCCTGACCCGGACAGGGGCCTTTCCGATGGCCCCAATATGTGGCCGCTGGCGAAGATGAAATCTTTGCTAAGTACCCTCAAGGCATTGGATGAAGTGGTCAAGCAACAGGGCTTCATCGAAAACGAATTAATCTAACCTCGATAACTTTAATTAAATCTGGATAGTGATAATCAATGAGTGACAACAAGACCCAAATCGCAATCGTACGTGCCCGTGAAATCATCGACTCCCGTGGTAACCCCACTGTAGAGGCAGACGTGGTTCTGGCTGGGGGCGCCATGGGGCGCGCCGCCGTTCCCTCTGGTGCCTCGACCGGTTCCCGTGAAGCGATTGAACTGCGCGATAACGATGCAGAACGCTTCGGCGGAAAGGGCGTACTTGATGCGGTGGCCAATGTGAACGGTCCCATCGCCAAGGCCCTCAATGGTATGGATGTATCGGATCAGAAGATCATCGACCAGACCCTGATCGAACTGGATGGAAGCGAGAACAAGGGTGAGCTGGGTGCCAACGCCATCCTTGCCGTCTCCCTGGCCTGCGCCAAGGCCGCTGCCATGGCCCATGAGATGCCGCTCTACCGCTATCTGGCGGAAGGCAAGGGCATTGATTTCACCATGCCGGTACCGATGATGAATATCATCAACGGCGGTGAGCATGCTGACAACAGCGTCGATATGCAGGAGTTCATGATCGTGCCGGTGGGTGCCGCTTCCATTAGTGAGGCGATTCGCTACGGTTCCGAAGTGTTTCATGCGCTGAAGAAAGTGTTGAGCGCGAAGGGTATGAACACCGCTGTCGGTGACGAAGGCGGCTTTGCTCCGGACCTCTCTTCCAATGAAGAGGCGATCCAGGTAATTCTGGAGGCTATCGAAAAGGCCGGCTACAAGGCGGGCGAAGAGATCATGATCGCCATCGACGCTGCCAGCTCCGAATTCTACAAGGACGGTAAGTACGAACTCACCTCCGAAGGCAAGTCACTGACTGCCGAAGAGCTGATCGACCTGTTGGAAGACTGGGTCGAGAAGTACCCGATCATCTCTATCGAGGACGCGATGGACGAGAGCGACTGGGACGGCTGGAAACTGCTGACCGAGCGTCTGGGCAAAAAGGTGCAACTGGTGGGCGACGACCTGTTCGTCACCAACCCGAAGATCCTTCAGGAAGGTATCGACAAGGGCATCGCCAACTCCATTCTTATCAAGGTTAACCAGATCGGTACCCTGAGCGAGACCCTGGAAGCAATCCAGATGGCCAAGGACGCTGGTTACACCGCGGTGATCTCCCATCGCTCCGGTGAGACCGAGGACACCACCATCGCCGATCTGGCGGTGGCCACCAATGCCGGTCAGATTAAAACCGGTTCCATGTCCCGCTCTGACCGTGTCGCCAAATATAATCGTCTGATCCGTATCGCCGAGGCACTGGGTGACAAGGCCAGCTATCCCGGTCGCGGAGCATTCACCAATCTGCAGGATTAGTGAGCGACGCGCTTCACACTAACAGGCCCGGTCAACCACAAGGTTGCCCGGGCCTGATATTATCCAGACTATGAAATGGCTCGCTGGCATCCTCTTCGCCCTGTTACTGCTGCTGCAATATCAATTGTGGTTCGGCAACAACGGTCTTTTTCGCGGCTGGCAACTGGAACAGAAAGTGGCGCAGCAAAAGGCGGAAAATGCCGGGCTGAAGGAGCGTAATGAAGCGCTGGAGGCAGAGGTGCGTGACCTCAAGCACGGTATGGAGGCGATCGAAGAGCGCGCCCGCGCCGATCTTGGCATGATCAAGAAAGATGAAACCTTCTACCAGGTCGTTGAAGAGTAGCCCGTGTCATTACTGAGAAAGCCAACACTTAGTTATGTCTGACAAGCCAAAATTCTGGGCAGTGATCCCCGCCGCCGGTGTCGGTAGCCGGATGCAGGCGGATCGTCCCAAACAGTATCTGTCGCTGCACGGCAAAACGGTGCTGGAACATACCCTGGCCCGTTTTCTCGATCACCCGAAGATTGAGGGTGTCGTGGTTGTCCTGAGTGAAAACGATCCCTGGTGGCGCGATCTCTCTCTGCACCATGCAAAACTCTATACGGCGCTGGGCGGTGATGAACGTTGCCACTCGGTACTCAATGCGTTGAATAGTCTGATATCTCAGGCAGATGAAAATGACTGGGTGCTGGTACATGATGCGGCGCGCCCCTGTCTGCGGCGTGAAGATCTTGAGCATTTGATCGACGTACTTCAGGCGCATCCGGTCGGTGGTCTGTTGGGTTTACCAGTTGCCGATACGATGAAACGTACGGATAGTGATGATGGGGTAGTGGAAACCGTATCGCGGGAACACCTGTGGCGTGCCCTCACCCCGCAGATGTTTCGTCTGGGTGAGTTGCGCGAGGCACTCGAAGCGGCGCTGCATCATGGCCAACTGGTGACTGACGATGCATCGGCCATGGAACTGACAGGTAAGACGCCGAAGATGGTCGAGGGGCATGGTGACAATATCAAGATCACCCGGCCGCAGGATCTGGCATTGGCGCAACTCTATCTGGCGCAGCAGGATGAACAGATTGACTGACTCGGGAGCGCTCCAATGAGAATCGGACACGGTTATGACGTACACGCCTTTACCGAAGGCGATCATATAGTCCTTGGTGGCGTGCGTATCGCACACCACCACAGCTTTGCCGCACACTCCGACGGCGATGTACTGATTCATGCCCTGTGTGATGCGTTACTGGGTGCCCTGGCCCTGGGGGATATCGGGCGCCACTTTCCCGATAGCAGTGCCGAATTTGCCGGCATCGATAGCCGAATCCTGTTGCGTCGAGTGATGGAGCTGGTTGGGCAGCACGGTTATCGCCTGGGGAATGCCGACATGACCATCATCGCTCAGGCACCAAAGCTCTACATGCATGTGGACACCATGCGTGAAAATCTGGCGCAGGATCTTCAGGCGGCGATCAATCAGGTCAACGTCAAGGCGACGACCACCGAAAGGCTGGGTTTTGCCGGACGCGAAGAGGGGATAGCTGCCCACGCTGTCGTGCTGTTAATGCATGAGTGAAAATCAACCCCTGCCTGATTGGGCCTACGCTTTTTCCAGGCCTGCCTGCACTGCCAACTTCCGTACCACTGCCGAAGATTTCGTGGTCGACGAAGTGCTCGGTTTTGATCCGGACGGCAATGGCAACCACGCTCTGTTACATATCCGCAAACGTAATACCAACACCGAGTGGCTGGCGCGGCAACTGGCCGAACTAGCCAGGGTGCCACTGAGTGAAGTCGGTTATGCGGGACTCAAGGACCGCCATGCAGTGACCACGCAGTACTTCAGTATCAACCTCAGCGGCAAGCAGGAACCTGATTGGCAAGCGCTTGAATCCGCTGAGATCACGCTCCTCGATGTGGATCGCCATCACCGTAAATTGAAGCGTGGTAATCTGTTGCAGAACTGCTTTCGCATCACCCTGCGTGCGCTGGCGGGGGAGTGTGCCGATCTGGAGCAACGCCTGGAGAAAGTTCGCGTGCTTGGTGTCCCCAACTATTTTGGCGCGCAACGCTTCGGTCATGATGGCGGTAATCTGGCGAAGGCACAGGCGCTATTTTGTGGTGAGTTCCACGAAAGGGATCGTCATCTTCGCGGACTCTATCTCTCCGCGGCGCGCTCCTGGCTCTTTAATCGGGTGCTTAGTGCACGGGTCGCGGCAGGGAACTGGGAGCGGGCGCTGCCAGGCGAATCGCTGTTAATGAACGGCACCACCAGTACCTTTACCGTGCGGCTCCTGAGCAGTGAGATCGAACGCAAGGTCGCTGAGGGTGAACTCCATCCGGGTGGACCGCTATGGGGGCGTGGCAAGCCCGCGGTGCTTGCCGAGGTATTGGCGCTGGAAACGGCGCAGTTGGCAGATGAAACCGTTCTACGCGAGGGGTTGGAGAAGGCTGGGCTGGAACAGGAACGGCGCTCCCTGCGTTTGCCGGTAGCGGGATTGCAGTGGCAGTTTGTCGAGCCGGATGTGTTGCAGCTTGAGTTTGCACTGCCTGCGGGTACCTATGCCACGAGTGTGCTGCGAGAGCTTGTGCTGGCACGGGATGTTGCTTTACCTTCCTGATGATCGTCCTGCGAATGGCTCTTTCTATTAGCTTACCTTGAAGGTCGCCACCAATTTATTCAGGCGTTCGGAGATGCTGATCAGATTGGTGTTGGCTTCGTAGATCCGCTTGCCTCCCTCAGAAGAGTGCTCGGTGATATCACTTATGTTCATAATGCTGCGGTTGATCTCCTCTGCCACATGCAGTTGCTGTTCAGCGGCTTCGGCGATCTGGGCATTCATTTGCGTGATCTGGGTGACGGCGACGGTAATGCGCTCCAGCGATGTCCCTGCATTGGCCGACTGTTCGGTGCTGGAGCGGGTGTGTTTGCGGCTGTTCTCCATCACCTCCACCGCACCGGCGGCACCGGCCTGAAGTCGATCGATCATCTCTTCGATCTCTTCGGTTGACTGCTGGGTTCGTGTCGCCAGGGCACGTACCTCGTCGGCGACCACCGCAAAACCGCGACCCTGTTCTCCCGCACGTGCCGCCTCGATGGCTGCGTTGAGTGCCAGCAGGTTGGTTTGCGCGGAGATCCCCTTGATCACATCCAGCAAACCGCCGATCTTTTCGCTCTCACTTTTAAGTTCACTGATAGCACCGGACGCGCTGTCCATCTCCTGCGCCAGAGATTCGATATCTTCAATGGTATGGGTGACCACGCGACGTCCATCCTGTGCAGCATTATCGGCACTGGTGGCCGATATGGCCGCTGCTCCGGTATGTTCAGCCACCTCTTCCATCGAAGAGGTCATTTCGTTGATCGCCGCGGCGACCTGTTCGGTCTGGCGCAATTGTTGTTCCACACCGTTGCGGGTGATCTCTATCACCTCGCTTAACTGGTTGACCGAGGCATCAAGCTGGACACTGGCCTCATGCAATTCATTGATCATGTCGAGCATTGACTCACGAATGGTTCCGGCGCTTTCCGCGATGTCTCCCAGTTCGTCATTGGAATGGCGGGAAAGGATCATGCTGAAGTCGTGGGTCGCCATGCGTTTCAAATTTTGCGCGAGTAACTGTGAAGGTTTGAGGATGAATCTGTTCAACGAGATGTTGAACTGAATAAAGGCAAAGATGACGGCCAGGGCCATCGCTATCAGTCCGGTTTTAATGGTGTCTCTGGCGTGGCTGATTGTGTGACTGCTTAGCGTTGACGCCTGTTGGTTAATCTGGCTGATCGCGTCATCAAGCAGTGTCATCGTCGGTGTGATGATTTCATCTTCTATCCGGGTATTTGCAGCGAGCGAAAAATCATTTGTCCGATTGGCCGTCTCAAATCTCTCAAGCGAGAGATTGAAACTTTTCAGGGTTTTTCCGACCCGATCACCAGAGTGCTGTTGTAATAGAGTTTTGCTGTGCTTTTTGAGTGTGGAGCTGATCTGCTCGAAACGCTGACGCTGTTTTTGTTGCTCAGTGGCATCGCCGGCATGCAGCAGGATTTGATTCCAGCTCAGAGTCAGTTGGGAGAAGTCATTACGCAGTAACAACAGGGCTCGTTCGGTGGCAAGCTCGCCGTTGATTAACGCCTGGTATTGCTGCTGATTCTGATCCGAGCCCCAGAAGCCATACAGGGCCGCGGCGAGCAGCAGCACGGTGCCACTTCCTGTTATCAGCAACATCTTGCTACGAATACCGGAAAAAATACGCATCATGGTTCGATAACCGCTACATCCTGGTTACTACCAGCAGAGTATGGCCATCACATGGCCGCTATTCCAGTTATCGGCAAGCGATCTAACTACTTGAATCCTTTCGGGTCTCAGGTTTTGCGCGGATTCTCACGCCGCAGCAGGACGTACACGGCTCCTGTGCCACCGTCTACCGGCCGGGCGGAGCAGAAGGCGAGTATCTCGATACGCTGGCGCAACCAGTGGTTGACCTTGCCTTTGAGTACCGGCTGTTTGTGCAGTGAGCCATGTCCCTTGCCGTGGATGATGCGCACGGTTTTCAGTCGCTGCGTTAGGGCGTGGTGGAGGAATGCGGTGAGGGCCTGGCGCGCCTCCTCTACCCGCATCCCATGCAGATCCAGTTCCGCCTCTATCGCATAGTGGCCGCGGCGCAACTTCTTCAACACACTGTGTTGCAGGCCGCTGCGGCAGTAGAGCAACTCTTCTCCGGTCTCCAGATCTGCCGGGTCGATATCGCCGCCGAGCATGTCATCCATCACCTGCTTTTCGTCTTCCTCACGCTTGATCGGTTTGGGCGGTGGTGGGTCGCGATGGGGCGGGACGCGTTGCTGCGCCAGCGGTGACGCATCGGCCACTGCCTCACGGAACAGCATTTTGTCCTCGCTGCTGATTTTATCTTTCTTGCTCATTGGCTTACGTTGGCCATTCGTTGTATTTTTCGAGTCTATCATACGCTTTTTGACTTCATGCCAACGGACAGTCACTGGTATAGTTGGATAGCAAAAAATTATTGAGCCAACCGATGTACCTGCCAGGCGCCTGACTGAAAAGAATGAAAATATTAATTAGTAACGATGATGGCTATCTGGCCCCGGGAATTAACTGTCTGGCGGAGCATCTGGCGCAGATCGCGGAGGTCACCGTGGTGGCGCCGGAGCGTGACCGCAGCGGTGCGAGTAACTCGCTGACCCTGGATATCCCCCTGCGGGTTCATCCCGTGAGAGAGCATGTCTACCGGGTCGATGGTACCCCTACAGATTGTGTGCACATTGCCATTACCGGAATGCTGGAAGATGAGCCTGATATGGTCATCTCCGGGATCAATGCCGGGGCCAACCTGGGCGATGATGTGCTCTATTCCGGCACCGTGGCGGCGGCGATGGAGGGGCGTTTTCTCGGTCTGCCAGCGATGGCCGTTTCCCTGTGTGCCGCTTCTGGTCACCAGTTTACCCACTACGAGACAGCTGCCCGTGTGGCGATCAGCCTGTTGCAACGACTACAGCAAAATCCGCTACCGGCAGACACCATCCTGAATGTGAATGTCCCTGACCTGCCGTGGGAAGCATTGCAAGGCTTTGAGGTGACCCGGCTCGGTCACCGTCACAAGGCTGAGGCGGTGATTCAGGACCGCGATCCACGTGGCCGTCCGATCTACTGGATCGGTCCCGCGGGCATTGAGCAGGATGCCGGTCCCGGTACCGATTTCCACGCTATTCGTCAGCAGAAGGTGTCGGTAACGCCGATCCAGGTGGATCTCACCCGGCATACCCTGCTGGATGAGATGGCCAACTGGCTTGAGGGGATCGAATAGATGACCCCGCAACGCCTTCAGGGGATCGGTATGACCTCGCAGCGTACCCGCGAAAGGCTGGTACAGCGTTTGGCGGAGAAGGGGATCAACGACTCGCGTGTACTGGCGGCCATTCGCCTGGTGCCACGCCACCTGTTCGTCGACGAGGCGCTCTCCTCCCGTGCCTACGAGGACACCGCGCTGCCCATCGGCAGTGGCCAGACCATCTCCCAGCCCTATGTGGTGGCGCGCATGACCGAGGCGTTACTCAGCAACTCGCCGCACAAGGTGCTGGAGGTGGGGACCGGCTGTGGCTACCAGACGGCGATCCTGACCAGCCTGGGTCTGGAGGTCTATACCATCGAACGCATCCGGGCCCTGCATGACAGGGCGCGACGTACCCTTGGCGAGATCCGCCTGGCACCGATGCGGATGCGTCACGGTGACGGTTATGAAGGGTGGAAGAGCGAAGCCCCCTTTGATGCCATTCTGGTGACCGCGGCACCACCAACGGTTCCCGAGGCGTTGCTGCAACAACTGGCCGACGGTGGCCACCTGATCATCCCGGTAGGCGAGGGTGGTGGACAGGAGCTGTTGCAGATCACCCGTCAGGGAGAAGAATTTACCAGCCATCTGCTTGATATGGTCACCTTTGTGCCGATGTTAGGCGGTACCGACAGTAAAGGAAGTCGATGAAGATCTTTTCCGCACTCTATGAGCGTGTCCTGGGGTGGTCGCGCCATCCACACGCCCCCTGGTACCTGGGCGGGCTCAGTTTTGCCGAATCCTCCTTCTTTCCGGTCCCTCCTGATGTGATGCTGGCACCAATGGCCCTGGCCAAGCCGCAGCAGGCATGGCGTCTTGCAATGCTGACCACCCTGGCCTCGGTACTGGGTGGTATTCTGGGCTATCTCATCGGGGTATTTGCCTTTGATTATGTGACGCCGTGGTTGCAGCAGATGGGATATTGGTCGGCCTATCTCAAGGTCAATGAATGGTTCGGCATCTGGGGTTTCTGGGCGGTGTTTCTTGCCGGTTTCTCACCGATCCCCTACAAGCTCTTTACTATTAGTGCGGGGGTTATGGGCATGGCCTTTTTCCCCTTTCTACTGGCCTCGGCCATAGGTCGTGGCGGGCGTTTCTTCCTGGTTGCCGGCCTGATGCGCTGGGGTGGGGAGAAAATGGAGCAATCGTTGCGTCTCTATATTGATCGCATCAGTTGGGCGTTGGTGATTGTACTACTGGTGCTCTACTTCATTCTGAATAGTGGTGGTAATGGTTAGACGGTTGCGTTTGGGAGGGTTGGTTATGCTCTGTGCCGCATGGATAAGCGGCTGCGGTGAGCTACAGCCGCTCAACGTGGAAGGCAACATGATCGACTATCGGGTGAGTGCCGGCGACACCTTGTACTCTATCGCCTGGCGCTATGGGTACGATCACCAGGAAGTTGCTGCATGGAACAATATTTCTCCGCCCTTTATTATTCACCCCGGTGACCATATTTACCTCATTCCTCCGGGACGTGAGGTGCGTACCGATCTGCCTCAGGCTGGTGGGACAACCACTCCATCTCAAGTGACAGAAAATGGGGCCGATATAGAGGGGAACAGTGGCACAAATACAACGCGGCCATCATCTGCCGCGGTGGTATCCACCTTGCGTAGCAAGGTTGAAAGCACCTATCAACGGATCAGGGGCAGTGCCGTACACTGGGCCTGGCCGACGACAGGAAAGATACTCAACGGCTATTCGCCCAGTAAGGGTAAAAAGGGACTGGATATCGGTGGCAGTATGGGCCAGCAGATCCGTGCGGCAGCAGGTGGCACGGTGGTCTATAGTGGGAGCGGTCTACTCGGTTATGGAAAACTGATCATCATTAAACATAACGATTCCTATCTCAGTGCCTATGGGCACAACCGCACGTTATTAGTTGAAGAAGGGAAAACGGTAAAACAGGGCGAGCTGATCGCCGAAATGGGGGATAGCGGCAAGGAAGGGATTATGCTGCATTTCGAGATCCGTCGTAATGGCAAACCGGTGGATCCCATGAGTTACCTGCCAAGACGAGGTTCCTGAGGAAAGATTTATGAGTAATAAAATAACGCCCGAAGAGAACGAAAAATTTGAAGATGATGAGGATAAGGATCTCCTTGACTCGGGTGATGAAGAAGACGAGAAAGAAGTGGATGGCGTTGATGAGGAGGCGGTTGAATATGACGCTGACAAGGAAGTGACCTTTACCGCGGGTACGATACCCGATGGACAGCTGGACGCGACCCGCCTCTATCTCAGCGAGATCGGTTTTTCGCCGCTGTTAAGTGCCGAGGAAGAGGTCTACTACTCGCGCATGGCACAACGGGGCGAAGAGGCGGGCCGCAAGCGCATGATCGAGAGCAACCTGCGCCTGGTGGTGAAGATTGCGCGCCGCTATCTCAACCGTGGTCTGGCACTGCTGGACCTGATTGAAGAAGGGAACCTCGGTTTGATTCGCGCGGTGGAAAAATTTGATCCTGAACGGGGCTTCCGTTTCTCCACCTACGCCACCTGGTGGATCCGTCAGACCATCGAGCGGGCGATCATGAACCAGACCCGCACCATCCGTCTGCCGATCCATGTGGTCAAGGAGATCAACGTCTACCTGCGTGCCGCGCGTCATCTGGCGCAAAATCTGGACCACGAACCCAGCCCGGAAGAGATCGCCGAGATGCTGGACAAGCCCCTCTCCGATGTAAAACGGATGATGGGGCTGAATGAACGGGTCACCTCGGTCGATGTACCGATGGGCCGTGATGCGGACAAGTCGTTGCTCGATGCGATTCCCGATGAGAACAACATGGATCCCTCCGACCTGCTACAGGACGAGGATATTCGCGGCAATATTGATCTGTGGCTAAGTAAGCTGAGTGACAAGCAACGCGAAGTGGTGGAGCGCCGCTTCGGCCTGCATGGCTATGATGTTTCGACCCTGGAAGAGGTGGGAGCGGAGATCGGTGTGACCCGGGAGCGGGTGCGCCAGATCCAGATCGAGGCGCTACGTCGACTGCGCGAGATCCTGGAGAGCCAGGGTTACAGTGGGGATGTTTTGTAAAGGGTGTCAGGGGTTCAAAAGCAAATGCCGCCAGTTATGGCGGCATTTCTGTTTCTGGAGCCGGATTTGCTTACTCTTCGAGTATGATCGCCGCCGCCACCCGGCGCCCTTCTGAGGCAAGGATATTGTAGGTGCGGCAGGCCGCTGCGGAATTCATGACCTCATAGCCAATACCCAGCCCAATCAGGGCCGCCAGAAGTTCAGTACCGGGGAAGTGCAGGCTGCGACCTGTACCGAGCAACAGTACCTCCATATCCAGTTCCGCCAGTGCCGACAGGTCATCACCATGGGTCTTCGCCAGCGATCCTGGGGGCCAATCCTGCTGCAACTGCTCGGGCGTAATAACGAAACTGCGGCGTAGCGACAGAAGCTGTTCGTCCGGCCTGGGCGAGTTGAGGATCACCTCATCACTGCGGTAGGCATGGATGGTATAGATCCCGGCGCTCTGTTCTCGGCGTACTTGCATAAAATTTTCCGTAATAAATTAATCGCTTATCGGCGTTTCGCACATTGACAGGTATAATAGGCGCCAGTAATGTTAGCAACCTTCATTTCGCTGAATTGAGTGCCTGTTCCGGCTTTTGCCGGGCAGAGTGTGGATACCGTCACCTTGATAGAAGATTTCCAGAGAATCAAGCGCTTACCGCCGTATGTCTTCGCCATCGTCAATGAGTTGAAGGCCAAGGCACGGGCGCGTGGTGAGGATATCATCGATTTCGGTATGGGCAACCCGGATCAACCGACTCCGCCACACATCGTCGACAAGTTGGTGGAAGCGGCACAGCGCAACGATACCCATCGTTATTCCATGTCCCGGGGCATTCCCCGGCTGCGTCGTGCGATCTGTAACTGGTACCAGGATACTTACGGGGTGGAGCTGGATCCGGAGAAAGAGGCGATCGTCACTATCGGTTCCAAGGAGGGGCTGGCACACCTGGCGCTGGCCACCACCGGACCGGGCGATGCGATTCTGGTGCCCAACCCGGCCTACCCGATCCACCCCTACGGTTTTGTCATCTCCGGTGCCGATATCCGCCATGTGCCGCTGGTGCCGGGTAAGGATTTCTTTGCCGAACTGGAGAAGGCGATCCGCGACTCCTGGCCCAAGCCGAAGTTTCTGGTACTGAACTTCCCTGGCAATCCCACCGCGCAGTGTGTGGAGCTAGACTTCTTCGAGCGCGTCGTCGCCATTGCCCGTGAGCACGAGATTTGGATAATCCACGATCTGGCCTACGCCGAGATCGTCTTTGATGGTTACAAGGCGCCGTCCATCATGCAGGTGCCCGGTGCCAAAGAGGTGGCGGTGGAGTTCTACTCTCTGTCGAAAACCTACAACATGCCCGGCTGGCGGGTCGGCTTTATGGTAGGCAACCCGGTACTGGTCGGCGCCCTGGCGAAGATTAAATCCTATCTCGACTATGGCATGTTTACCCCGATCCAGGTGGCGGCGATCAGCGCCCTCGAAGGCCCGCAGGATTGTGTGCGTGAAATTCGAGAGATGTATCAGGTTCGCCGTGATGTACTCTGCGAAGGCCTCGATTCGGTGGGCTGGAAAGTCGAGCGGCCCAGGGCGACCATGTTCGTCTGGGCGCCGATCCCCGAGGCCTATCGTCATCTCGGTTCGCTGGAGTTTTCCAAGAAGCTGCTGGATGAGGCCAAAGTGGCGGTCTCGCCCGGTGTTGGCTTCGGCGAGTACGGCGACGACCATGTACGCTTTAGTTTGATTGAGAATGAGCATCGCACCCGTCAGGCCATTCGCGGTATTCGCGATATGTTCCGCAAGGATGGCCTGCTTTGAATAAACCTGCACCCGATACCGAACCTATGCGACCGATACAGAAGTCATCCAAGCTTGCCAGCGTCTGCTACGACATCCGTGGCCCGGTGATGGCCCATGCCCGCCTGATGGAAGAGGAGGGACACCGGATCATCAAGCTCAATATCGGCAATCTGGCACCGTTCGGCTTCGAGACGCCCGAGGAGATCCAGCAGGATGTGATCCGCAACCTGCCACAATCCTCCGGTTATTCCGATTCCAAGGGACTGTTTGCCGCACGCAAGGCGATCATGCACTACACCCAGGCGAAGGGTATTGACGGTGTTGAGCTGGAAGATATCTACATCGGCAACGGTGCCTCGGAACTGATTGTGATGGCGATGCAGGGGTTGCTGGAGAATGGCGACGAAGTACTGGTGCCGACCCCCGATTACCCGCTGTGGACCGCCGCGGTCAGTCTCGGCGGCGGCAAGCCGCGCCACTATATCTGCGACGAAGGTAGCGGCTGGTTGCCGGACCTGGATGACATCCGCAGCAAGATCACAAAAAACACCCGCGCCATCGTCATCATTAATCCCAACAATCCGACCGGTGCGCTCTACCCGGATGAGCTGTTGCAGGAGATCATCGAAATCGCCCGCCAGCACCAGTTGATCATCTACGCCGACGAGATCTACGACAAGATGCTCTACGACGGCCTGAGCCATACCTCCATCGCCTCACTGGCCGATGACGTGCTGTGTGTTACCTTCAACGGTCTGTCGAAGAACTATCGCGCCTGCGGTTACCGTGCTGGCTGGATGGTGGTCTCCGGTGAACAGGGACATGCCAGCGATTACATCGAGGGGCTGAACATCCTCTCCTCTATGCGCCTCTGTTCCAATGTGCCGGGGCAGTTTGCCATTCAGACCGCGCTGGGTGGCTATCAGAGCATCAATGATCTGGTGGCAGAGGGCGGACGTCTGCGCCGTCAGCGTGACATGGCCTGGGAGATGATCAACTCCCTGCCCGGTGTCAGCTGCGTCAAACCCTCGGCGGCGCTCTACCTGTTCCCCCGCCTGGACCCGAAGATGTATCCTATCGCCAATGACCAGCAGTTCGTGCTGGAACTGTTGCAGGAAGAGAAGGTGCTGGTGGTGCAAGGTACTGGTTTCAACTGGATCGAGCCGGATCATTTCCGTATGGTCTTCCTGCCCAACGGCGATGACCTGCAGGAGGCGGTGAGCCGTCTCGAACGTTTTCTCGATCACTATCGCAAGCGCCACGCCTGAGGCGCATCAACTCGTAACCACAAGGGCTGTCATGAACGCTGTAAAAATTGGATTGCTGGGACTGGGCACCGTCGGCGGTGGTACTGTCAACGTACTGCAACGCAATGCGAGTGAGATCGCTCGCCGTGCGGGTCGCGCCATTGAGATCGTGCATGCCTCGGCACGCGATCTGGATAAACCGCGTATCTGCGACACCGGCAAGATAAAGCTCACTACCAATCCGGTAGAGGTGGTCGATGATCCGGAAGTTGAGGTTGTCGTTGAGTTGATCGGTGGCGATACTCTCGCCTACGAGATGGTGATGCGGGCGATCAACAACGGCAAACATGTCGTTACCGCCAACAAAGCGCTGATCGCCAAGCACGGTAACGAAATCTTCGACGCTGCCCACGAGAAGAATGTGATGATCGCCTTCGAGGCGGCGGTGGCCGGTGGCATTCCAATCATCAAATCGATCCGCGAAGGTCTCTCCGCCAACAACATCAACTGGCTGGCAGGGATCATCAACGGCACCGGCAATTTTATTCTGACCGCAATGCGTAACGAAGGCCGTGATTTCGGTGACGTACTGGCTGAGGCGCAGCGTCTCGGTTATGCCGAAGCGGATCCCACCTTCGATGTGGAAGGGATCGACGCGGCACACAAGCTCACCATCCTCGCCTCCATCGCTTTCGGTATGCCGCTCAACTTCGCCGCGGTACACACCGAAGGTATTTCGCGCATCAGCCGTGAAGATGTCGCAGTGGCCGAAGAGCTGGGTTATCGCATCAAGCATCTGGGTATTGCCCGTCGCACCCAGCAGGGGATCGAACTGCGTGTCCATCCCACACTGATACCGGAGAGCCGTTTGATCGCCAACGTCAACGGTGTGATGAATGCGGTGCTGGTGCATGGTGATGCTGTCGGTCAGACCCTTTATTACGGTGCCGGTGCCGGTGCCGAGCCGACCGCCTCGGCGGTAGTGGCGGATCTGGTCGATGTGGCCCGTTCGCTGGCCTGTGAACCGGAAGCGCGGGTACCGCACCTGGCGTTCCAGCCGGACAAATTGAAAGAGTTTCATCTGTTGCCGATGGATGAGGTGGAGACCGCCTTCTACCTGCGTATGCAGGTGGTGGATCGCCCCGGTGTGCTGGCGCAGTTGACCGCTATCTTTGCCGAACTGGATATCAGCATCGAAGCCGTGATCCAGCGCGAACCCGCCGAGGGGGAGACCCTGGTCAACATCATCTTCCTCACCCGTGTGGTGAAGGAGAAGCAGATGCTGCAGGCACTGACGCGCTTTGAAAAACTGGATAGCATTTTTGGCGACGTGACCCGTATTCGCGTCGAGCAACTGAACTGATTTAAACGAGGAATTATCATGCCGTTTCGCACCCGTTACACCGGATTGATTGACCGCTACCGTGACCGTCTACCGGTGCACGATGATACTCGTATCATCTCTCTCGGCGAGGGCAACACACCGCTGATCCGCCTGCACAACATTCCGAAACTGTTGGGCAAGGAAGTGGACATCTACGTGAAATACGAAGGTCTCAACCCGACCGGTTCGTTCAAGGACCGCGGTATGACCATGGCGGTGACCAAGGCGGTGGAAGAGGGCTCCAGGGCGATTATCTGCGCTTCGACCGGTAACACCTCCGCAGCGGCAGCTGCCTACGCTTCGCGTGCCGGGATCACCGCGTTTGTGTTGATTCCCGATGGCAAGATCGCCATGGGAAAACTGGCGCAGGCGATGATGTATGGTGCGACCACCCTGCAAATTCGCGGCAACTTCGACGACGGTATGCGTCTGGTGAAAGAAGTAGCCCATGAGGCACCGGTGACCATCGTCAACTCGATCAACCCGTTCCGCCTGCAAGGGCAGAAAACCGCCGCCTTCGAAATCGTCGAAGAGCTGGGTTGTGCACCGGACTACCACTGCATCCCGGTAGGTAACGCCGGCAACATCACCGCACACTGGATGGGTTACAGCGAATACCGCGACAGTGGTATCGTCGCCAACGCACCCACCATGGTCGGTTATCAGGCCGCCGGTGCGGCGCCGTTTATGCGCGGTGCCATGGTCGACAATCCGGAAACCATCGCCACCGCGATCCGCATCGGTCACCCGCAATCCTGGGACAAGGCGTGGGATGTGCAGAAGCAGTCAGGCGGCTGGTTCGACGAATGCAGTGACGCCGAGATTCTGGCTGCACAAAAATTGCTGGCACAGAAAGAGGGTGTCTTCTGTGAGCCTGCCTCTGCCGCTTCACTGGCCGGTGCCATGCGCGACATCCAGTCTGGCAAGATCCCGGAAGGCTCCAAGATCGTCTGTACCCTCACCGGTAACGGCCTCAAAGATCCGGACACCGCCATCGCCCAGTGCAAGGACGAAGGCGTCTTCACCATCGACGCCACCCTGGACGCGGTGAAGCGTTCTATCCTGGACAACATGGCCAAGTGATTGTTTATCGTCCCGGTGCATAGCGTACCGGGACGATGAATTGATTCTGGCGTAAACCGGAATCCCGCAAACCATGTCTAAATCCATCACCCTACTTATCCCCGGCCTGCTCGATAATCTGCCAGACCCCGTTCCTCGGCTTCCCGCACTGGAAAAACTGTTGGCTCGTGGCTACTGCCGTACTGATATTCCTCTCGGTTACGAACGTACCTTGATGGATCTCTTCTCTCAACCACAATCTCCGGATCGTGATGTGCCGGAAGGCGCACTCAGCCGTTATACACAAACCGGGGAAAAGCCTGAAGGTGTCTGGCTCTGCGCTGCACCAGTCCACCTTTTTGCCGATCAGTCACGGGTTTATCTGAATGCTATTGATGAAGCCGTGCTGAGTGAGAATGAAGCAGAACAGTTAATCGCTGAACTGAATAACCTCTACAAAGAAGATGGCTGGGAGTTTGTGCAACACACACCCACAAGGTGGTATCTACATATTCCAGTGCAACCTAATATTTGTACCACGCCCCTGCGCGCGGTAAATGGCAAATCCATTCACGACAAACTACCTCAAGGTCCCGATGCGTTAGCGTGGCATCGTGTGCTGAATGAAATGCAGATGCTGTTTCATGCCAGCCCGGTGAATCAAATTCGGCAGGAGAGGGGAGATAGTGCTGTAAATGGTGTCTGGTTTTGGGGTGTGGGTGAATTGCCTGTGGCATCGAATAATAATCAGTGGCAATCGATATGGACGAATTTGCCGATGGCAAAAGGTTTGGCGTTGTTGAACGGAGTCACCTCACACGACATGCCTGCAAAACCTGCGCCCTGTGTTCTCCAGGCCGAAGAAGGAGCGCAGCTGATTGTATTTACTCCCTCAAGAAATGCGTTCACACCAGAGCTGATACAGAAACTTGAGCATGAATGGTTTGCACCACTATTCGCATCACTCTCTGTATGGGGGCGGATAAAAGAATTGTTTTCATAGCGACGCAGCTCGTTTACCCTCCCTGGCTTGTGCTGGCACACATTTTTGCTCACAGTGACTTTCATTCTGTATTCGTGGAATAATCCTTCCCGCTATGCCTCTCCAATCAACTCATCAGATCGTCCGACGAAATACGCCAGAACTGTCATCTGAGCAGTTACCTGGTCTCCATCCCCTGCTGGCGCGTATCGTTGCCAGTCGTGGCATTCAATCCGCTGATGAACTGGAACACTCGCTGGATCAGCTTCTGCCCTTTACCGCGCTGAAGGGTATTGATGGAGCGGTGGCGCTGCTAGCAGAGGCACTGGAGAAGCAGTGGCGTATCCTGCTTGTGGGGGATTTCGATGCGGATGGAGCCACCAGCACCGCCCTAGCCGTACGAGCGCTGCGTCTGTTCGGTACTGATGATGTCGATTTTCTGGTGCCGAATCGTTTTGAGTACGGCTATGGCCTGACACCGGAGATTGTTGAGGTGGCGGCTCAGCGCAAGCCTGACCTGATTGTCACAGTGGATAATGGCATTGCCAGCCTGCGCGGTGTGGCAGCGGCGCAGGCGCACGGTATCCGTGTGTTGATTACCGATCACCACCTGCCCCCTGAATCCCTGCCTGCCGCCGAGGCGATCGTTAATCCCAATCAGCCCGGCGATGAATTCCCGAGTAAGAATCTGGCCGGGGTCGGGGTGATCTTTTATCTGATGATGGCGCTGCGCAGCCATTTGCGGGAGAGCTGCTGGTTTGAGGCGCGCGCTATCGCACAGCCCAATCTGGCGCAGTTACTGGATCTGGTGGCGTTGGGCTCGGTGGCCGATGTGGTGCCGCTGGATCGCAACAACCGCATTCTGGTGGCACAGGGACTCTCCCGCATCCGTGCCGGACAGGCCTGCCCCGGTATCCTCGCCCTGTGCGAGGTGGCTAAACGTGCACCGCAGCGGTTGCTGGCAGGTGATCTCGGTTTTGCCATCGGTCCGCGCCTTAACGCCGCCGGCAGGATGCACGACATGAGTATCGGCATCGCCTGCCTGCTCGCCGACGATGTGGCAACGGCACGCGATTTGGCGCTGCAACTGGATCAGCTTAACTATGAGCGTCGTGGCATTGAGAGCGAAATGCGCGACGAGGCGCTGGAGGAGTTGCAGCGGCTGCAACTGGATGAGACGGCATTGCCCTTTGGCCTCTGTCTTTACGACCCCGAGTGGCATCAGGGGGTGGTCGGCATCCTTGCGGCACGAATCAAGGAGCGGGTACATCGCCCGGTGATCGTCTTTACCTCGGCGGGGGATGGGATGGTCAAGGGTTCGGCCCGTTCTGTAAGTGGTGTACACATTCGAGATGCCATCGACGCGGTGGCCTCGCGCCATCCCGATCTACTGGAACGCTTTGGCGGTCACGCCATGGCGGCCGGGTTGAGTCTGCCGGAAGCGAACCTGGAAACCTTCAAGCAGGCCTTCGATGAAGAGGTGCGCCGACACCTGACTGAAGATGATCTGCATGGTGTTCTACTCAGTGATGGTGAGCTGTCATCGTCGGACGTGGATCTGGAACTGGTGGAACGCTTGCGTACCCTGTTGCCCTGGGGGCAGGGAATACCTGCGCCGCTGTTTGATGGCACGTTTGATGTGATCGAGCAGCGCATCGTTGGCGAACGCCACCTGAAATTCCTGCTGCGCTGGGCCGATGGCAACGGCATGGTCGATGCCATCGCCTTCAATGTGGATGAGGCACTGCTGAACCAGTCGTTACAGCAGATCAACATCGCCTATCGTCTCGATATCAACGAGTGGCAGGGACGGCGTAGTGTACAGTTGATGATAGAGGCATTTGTTGGATAAAAATAAGTCAGACTGTATAGTGCGGAAAATTTGGAAGTGAGGGAAATGTAATGATAAAAGAAAAATATTCACTAATTGTGCAAAGGATGCTTCAGAGTATATTTTTTTTATTGTTTGGCATATTTGTCTTTACTCGGTTGGTATTCGCGAACGCTGTTATCATTACAAGTGAAATGCAACTTGCCGTATCAGCTGCACTGACATGTCCGTTGGCAGATGAGGTGGAGGACGCAGAAAAAGTTCTTCCCACTGCCGCACGGCCAATCTCACCAACTGCCGAAGAGATTAAGCGGTGTTTGAAAAGCGCTGATGACATCAAACGTTTTGTCCATGCAGGTAAAAGTCTGGTTATAGATGTGCGGGATGAATTGCACCAGATAACCCATATCGATGGCACAATTTCTGTTCCTCTTTATGCTTTACATAGCAAGAACTTCATTCGTGAACGCAATGTCGTCCTGTTGGGTAATGGAGTCAATGATTTTCACCTGGTGCATGAATGTGTGCGGTTACAGAATTCTGGCGTAAAGCGCGCATATGTTTTGCAAGGAGGGGTGAGGATGTGGGAACAGAAGGTGGTAAATGGAGATGCCTTTTTGCAACTCCAGGATAAGATGGTTGCGGCACGTGATATCTATACGCTTGAATTGGGTCGAGATTGGCTGTTACTTACTGACTCCCTGTCAAACACAACGGCGCAGGAAATACGCAAGATATTTCCTGGTAGTCAGTTGTTTGCAGTGAGTTCAAAGCAAGGGCTTGGTCGAATACTTAAGAAATACAAAGATGGACCTGCGCTGGTAATGACGGAGACAGGAAAGGACTATCATGCTATCAGTGCATTGCTTCAAAGTTATGAGATAAAAAATGATTTTTACCTTGAGGGTGGTATTGCTGCATATCGCCAATACCTTATGACGCAACAGGCGTATTTGAAGCGGGCAAGAGATTTTGCTGAAAAAAAGAAAAATCTTTGTGGAGGATGAGTAGTGAAACTAAGGAAAGAGCAAATCTATGTGATGGTAGTTTTTCTTGTTGTGTTTGTGTGTGGCTATTTGATGTTTGTCAGTGCAAAGTCACCTGAATATACTTCTACGCACGTACTTCGTTATAGTTTTTCAGTGATAAATCCTGAGTCAATCCCAGTTGAATATGCCGGGTTCTGGGCGTATGCACCATTACCACAAACAGCAACGCAGAGACGCTCAGTGATAAAAACGTCTCATCCCTATAAATTGCAGAGGGATTCAGATGGGAATGAAAAGTTGTACTTCATGCTAGGTACGTTGGCACCCTATGCAACTAAGGTTGTTAGCGTGGATGTTGAAGTACACACAAGCGATATTCCGAACATAGTTTCCTCTCCTGACTCTACCGAATATATACAACCAGAGCGCTTTATCGAATCCGATACAGATGAAATACGAAATCTTGGCGGTCAGCTGGATGCATGGAGTTCAATTTCAGCTACACGGAATATATATGACTGGGTTTCCACTAATTTGAGCTATGCCGGATATTTGGCCGATGATATGGGGGCCCGTTATGCACTACGGAACAAAACTGGGGATTGTTCCGAATACGCCTATCTGGTGACTGCGTTGAGTCGAGCGACGGATCGGCGTGCCAGAGTAATGGCTGGATTCGTCGTGACTGGAAGTGGTGTATTAGCACCTGCGGGATATCACAACTGGTCTGAAGTCTATTTCCGAGGTACCTGGCATCTGGTTGATGCACAGCGCGGCAGTCTTGAAAATAACCTTTCGAATTATATTGCCTTTAGGGTGGTCAATCCTGGATCAACACAAGTGAACGACGATATTAATTCTCAAAGACTGTTTGGCACTGAGTTGCCAATTTCGGTGAGGATGAATGGCAAGGGCTTTTAAATAATAGGTAAAGAACAGATAACCAACTGATTGCAATGAGTATTTGTTAGGTGAGTGAAGTCTTTGCTGCCGCTTTTGCATAGGCTTTGGAAAAAAAATCTTTTTTCGCTACATCATTATTGGTAGAGTTCGCTGACCGCATTAGCGGCAATGCCCGAGTCGATTTGTTGGAAATAGGATATTCGTACGGGCTAGATGTCCGCACCACTACAAACTACCTGACATGGAAAAATGGACTGTCGTTGGAATAAAAACAAAAATGCCGCTGGCTCTTTCCTGCTAATTTCTTCTTTGCTGGCACTATTTGCGGTTACGTCCGTAGGTAATGCAGCAGAGCCTGTTTGCGCTCAGGTAAAGGTCGAAATTCGTCAGGAACTGACTCTTGAGCGTCAGGCCTTCGATGCGATGATGCGCATCAATAATGGTCTGGATACGCTTGCTGTTGAGAATGTTGCCGTTACCGTCAATTTTACCGATGAAAACGGTATTCCTGTTCTCGCCACTTCCAATCCTAACGAAACAAACCCCGCCGCCAAATTTTTTATCCGTATCGACACCATGGATGGTATTTCAGATGTTACAGGCACTGGTTCTGTAGCACCGGGTACCTCTGGTGAGATTCACTGGCTAATTATCCCTGTGCCCGGTGCGGCTGAAGGGTTACCCGGTGGTAAGCTCTATTATGTCGGTGCCCACCTCACTTACACCATCGGTGGCGTAGAAGAAGCAGTTGATGTCACGCCCGACTTCATAACCGTCAAACCCATGCCGCAATTGATGCTGGACTACTTTCTGACCAGTGAAGTAGTGGCGGACGATGCCTTTACACCAGAAATTGAATTGCCTGAACCCTTCACTTTGGGTGTGCGTATCCATAATAAGGGTACCGGTCCTGCAAACAAGGTCGCCATTGATTCTGCGCAACCGAAGATCGTCGAGAACGAACAGGGATTGTTGATCGGTTTCACCACTACCGGGAGTAGCCTTGACGATCAGCCTGCAACGCCCGAACTCAAGATCAATTTCGGAGATATAGCCCCGGATAGTTCAAAAATGGGGCGTTGGATCATGGAGTCTACCCTCTCCGGAAAGTTTACCGAATTCAGCGCCTCCATTAGCCATTCTGACGAATTGGGCGGTGCGGTGACCTCGTTGATTGACCCCAATGACGTCAATACTCATTTTCTGCTGCGTGACGTGCGTGTAGATCTGCCCGGTCGTGACGCAGTGCGCGACTTCCTCGCCTATCCGGTCAACGGCACTGTCGATACCCTGACTGTCTATGAGTCCGATACGGCGGATTCGACGGTAAGCAACCTGTCCTCTTCCGCCACCCTGACACTTACCAGCAATACCGGCACAGATTCCTATTACACACTGTCACTGCCTGCACAGACTGGTCCCTTTTATGCGCGTATTGCCGATCCTTTCGGCGGAAGCAAAGTGATCAAGGATGTGGTGCGCTCAGATGGCAAAGTGCTTTCACCTGATAACGCCTGGAACTCAAAGACCCGCAACCGCAATACCAACCCACCGAGTTGGGAGTACTGGCTCAATCTGTTCGATGCTAGTGGTACAGGCAGTTACGTTGTGCACATCGGTGATGCCGATCTGGCGCAGGTGCCACCGGTGCTGCAGTTTATCGATGACAAGGTGACTGCTGAAGGGTTGCAGGTCGGCTTCATGGTAATAGCCAGCGATCTCAACGGTGATCCGATTACATTGACGGCTACACCGTTGCCGACGGGCGCCCAGTTTGTCGACAATGGCGATGGTACCGCCTATTTCAACTGGACCCCTGCCGTTGGCCAGGCCGGTCTCTATGCCATTAACTTCAAGGCCTCTGACGGAAGCCTCAATACCAGCCGGAGTGTAAGTATCAAGGTCAACCCAGCGTGGGATACCGATGGCGACGGTTTGGATGATGCATGGGAGCGAGATAACTTTGGTGACCTGAGCCACGATGGCACTGCTGACAGTGACGGTGATGGTGTTTCCGATCTAGATGAATATCTTAACGGTACCGACCCGAATCTGCCCCCCCCTGCAGTACCGACAGGTATGCTGGTATTTTCCGGTAATAGCCAGAGCACGATCACCTGGCCTGTAGTCAATGGAGCCACCGGTTATCGCATCTATTGGTCGGAACAACCCAGTGTAACCAAAACAAACGGTACGCTGATTGAAGCGACTGGCAGTCCATATACCCATAGTGGATTGGTTAACGGTACCACCTACTACTACGTCATGAGTTCTGTCGGTCCAGGTGGTGAATCTAACGCCTCGGTGGAATTTAGTGTCATTCCCGGTAAGTTCGACTGGGGAATCCCTGGACTGGTAGAGCCGACTGGCGGAAACGTAACGGATATGGATGCCGCGGTTGCCGCGGATGGCAGTGCTGTCATGATTTGGGCACAGAGCGATGGAGTGCACACTAACCTGTGGGGAGCACGTAACCTGCCGGGCAGTGGTTGGGATACCCCAGTATTGATCGACACCACGGACACAGCCGATGTTTCATTGCCGCGTCTGGCCGTTGATTCGAACGGCTACGCGATGGCGCTGTGGCGCGAAAGCGATGGGCTGACTGCACAGCTCATGGTCGCCGACTTCAGTCCGGTTATTGGGTGGGGAACCCCCTCTGTACTTAGTTCTGCAGTTACTGTTGGTGACGCGCGGATGGTGATCCGCAACGACGGCAGTGTGGTTACCGTTTGGAGCCAGGGTGATACAGCGGGTATGAACAGTACCGTCTGGTCGAACAGTTATGTCGCTGGCGCATGGGGTAGTGCACAACGGATCGAAAGTGGTAATGCGGTGAATACTGCATCGTTGCAACTGGCGGCGGATGCCAGTGGCAATCTGCTTACCGTCTGGTCGGCCACAGCGGACGGGCAATTCTACGACATCGTTGCCAATACCTATGACATGGCGACAGGATGGAACACGGAGCAGAGCCTGCGCAGTGGCCTGTTTGGTGATACCACTATGTCGGTGGTGACACCGAAACTGGCAATGAACAGTGCCGGTCAAGCAGTGCTGGTATGGAACGAAGCGGCAAGTCCCAACAGCATCTGGGCCAATACCTATGATGCAACAACGGGATGGGCAACAGCCACCCTGCTGGATACCAGCGATACGCAAGGGGCCTATATGCCTGTTGTGGCCATTGATGGCACAGGTAACGCCCTGGCCGCATGGATCCAGTCGGATGGTACAACCGACCAACTCAATACTAGCCGTTTCAGTATCGGTAGTGGTTGGGATGCAATACCTGCGATACAGAATATTGCCTCGCGTCCTTCGCATCCTGGTAACGCCAGCGTGCCTGCGTTGGCAATGGATACTGAAGGCAACGTCGTACTGGCCTGGCAACAAAGTGACGGTGTTGAAACTAATATCTGGGCACGGCGTTATGAGCGCTCTTCCGCTTCCTGGCTGACACCACGGATCATCGAAACCGAAAATGCTGGAGATGCAATAACACCGTTGGTCGCAATGAACACTGCAGGCGATACCTTGGTAGCCTGGCGGCAAAACGATGGGCAGGATGACAGCCTTTGGTCCAACGGTTTTGCCTCGGGCAAAGAAGGCATGCCCAATATCCTTCCCGTGGTAGTAATAAGCGACATAATCGCGGATGAACAGACTGCTGTTTCCCTCGTCATTGATGATGTCTTTGATCAGGATGGCACCATCGCTAGTTATGCATGGAGTCAGGTCAGTGGCACTTCAGTAGTATTGACGGGCGCAAACACTGAAAATGCTACCTTTACCGCACCAACTCTCATCAGCTCAGAAACCTTAGTGTTTATGGTTAACGTGACTGACGATCAGGGCGGAAGTACGGAAAAGATGCTCAATGTCAGTGTTAATCCGGTCAATGCGTTACCGACTGCGAATGCAGGTGTCGATCAAAGCGTTGATGAACAGAGCGCTGTCTCATTGATTGGTGCTACCAGTGATAGCGACGGTTCTATTACTTCCACGCAGTGGACTCAGGTTTCCGGTACCTTAGTCACGCTGAGCGGTGCTGATACCCTGAGCGCCGGTTTTGTCGCACCAGTAGTCAAGGTGGCGGAACAGTTGATTTTCCGTCTGACTGTCGTGGATAACGAGGGTGGCGTGACATTTGATGAAGTCGTTGTCACCGTCAACCCGGTTAATAATCCCCCGGTAGTAAGTGCCGGTACGGATCAAACTGTTGACGAACAAACTACCGTGACACTCAGTGGTAGTGCTAGTGATCCGGATGCGGACGGCGTTATCGTAAGCACCATCTGGACCCAGATTTCCGGCACACAGGTTACCTTAGTCGGTGCAGGCACCCTGAATGCTGGTTTTGTTGCTCTGCCGCTTAAGCAAGCTGAAACCCTGACCTTCCGCCTCACCGTCACCGATGACGAAGGCGGTGTCAGCAGTGCCGATGTTAATGTAACGGTCAACCCGGTCAATTACCCACCGGTGGTGAATGCGGGTACCGATCAAACCGTCAACGAGCAAAGCGCGGTCATGCTTTCCGGCACGGCTACCGACCCGGATACCGACGGCGTTATTGTCAGCACCACCTGGAGCCAGATTTCCGGCATGGCAGTGGTACTGAGCAATGCCAATACATTGAATGCTGGCTTCACTGCACCGACTTTGAAGCAGGCAACCGTCCTCATCTTCCGCCTCACCGCGACTGACGATGAAGGCGGGGTGGCCAGTGCCGACGTCAGCATCACTGTTAACCCGGTCAATACACCACCGGTAGTTAACGCGGGTGTTGATCAAACTGTCGATGAGCAGACACCGGTCACACTTAGTGGTACAGCTACTGACCCCGATGCGGACGGCGTGATCGCCTCGACCGTTTGGAGCCAGATTGCAGGTGCCCCGGTTCTGCTGAACAACGCCAATACCCTAAATGCTGGTT
>JBNKBG010000024.1:0-32629 GCA_050287105.1 Thiohalomonadaceae bacterium | reverse complement strand
AGGGACGATAACGGGCAGACCCAGTATCTCCCACATCTGCATCCCACCACGGTAGTAGTAGATCTTCTCCGCTGGAAATCCCAGTTCCAGCAGGCCATGAATCGCATGAGGCGACTGACCGCACCAGGGGCCGTTACACCAGAACAGCAGGTCGGGTGACTCGCTGTAATCCCAGAAGCCGGTACGCTGAATGTCTACGCCCATGGCCTTCTGGGTGCTGTCCCAGGTGTGACCGAAAAAACCGACCTGATCACGCCGTTTGGCACCAATCTTTTTCATTACTGGTTCCAGATTCGGATCGCTGGCCTTCTTCTCGAATTCCGTGAAGGGAATGTTGATCGAGGAGGGGATCGTTCCCTTTTGATGCCACTCCGCTACCCGTGCATCCACGAGTATGCCGGTACCCTTGTTAACCTTGTTCTGCATGAAGTCGAACACCTCAACTTCACCAATGGTTGTGACACCGGGTGCCACGTGTACCGGTTGTGGACAGAAGGGCGGGCATTTACGTGATGTGCGTGCCCATGCCAGGTCGACCACATGGTTTTGATCCTGGTTGCGGATAATTTCGATGGTTTTTCCCTGATGTTTGACGGTGAAAGAATCCAGCTTCGGCGTGAGTTTCACCGCGACATCTGCTGCTTGCAGTGTAGTGGTGAGAAACAGGAGTGTGCTGAAGAAAATAGTGAGACTCATGGGGGATTTCATGGGCAATACCTTTGCTGTGTTTATCCTGGTTATTTTTTTAGCTTCGACATAATCGACTTACGTATGCTTTCGATATCGTTATCCTCTTTGTACTCCTCATAGACCTTGTTGCGCTGAGCCAGCAGAAGAGTGGAGTAGAAGAGATAGCTGCCGTAGTAGTTTTGTTGAAGCTGATTCTCGAACTCTTCCTGGCTGAGTCCGGCTTTGATGTTACTGGCGGGGTTGACGGTTTGTTTGGGGAGCGCTGCTGGTGCCTGGGTTTGGACTGAAGGTGACGACTTCCCACCATCCCTGGGTGAGGGAGCTGCGTCCCAGTTGGCATCAACCTTAAGTTCCTGCAAGTAACTGGCTGCGGCGGTCGCATAGTGTGGTATCAGGCTACTGCAAACCAACACGACAACAGGCAACCAGTACGTCGAATACTGGTGAAATTGTTTCATCGACAACTCTCCTCCTCATGACACGCACCAACTTCGTCTGACATAGCCTGTCAGCTTCTGCATGTTGGCTGGTGTTTATTCCCTGTTTTACTGAGTCAAGTCTAACTGAGGAGAAAAAACTGCAATATGTGTACCAAAATGGGGATTTTTGCTATTGGGTGTCGTTATTTAATAGCCAAGTGTTTCAGGAGGTCATCAAGCAGGGCGATACGGGCCGCTTTGTCGGGCAAAGGTTTGATCACCTTCAGGCGCTCCTGACCATCGAGGCGGAACTCCTGGGGTTTTGTCTGTAGCAGTTTGATTAGCTGCATTGGATCAATGTCCGGTTCCGGGGTGAAGGTGATACGACCGCCCTTGTCGCCCAGCTCGATTTTGACGATGCCGAAGGGGGTGGCGCGCAGTTTGAGGGTGGTGATGGCGAAGAGGTTTTTGGCCGCCTCGGGCAGCAGGCCGAAGCGATCGATCATCTCTACCTGTAGCTCGTCCAGTTCCTCTACCGAGGTGGCGTTGGCGATGCGCTTGTAGATCTGCAGGCGGCTGTGGACGTCGGGCAGGTAGTCGTCGGGGAGCAGGGCGGGGACACCGAGGTCGACCTCGGTGCCGTGCAGCAGTGGTCGCTCCAGCTCAGGTTCGTGTCCATCGCGCAGTGCTTTCACCGCGCGCTCCAGCAGTTCGTTGTAGAGGCTGAAACCGATTTCGTGGATCTGGCCGCTCTGTTCCTCGCCCAGCAGTTCACCGGCACCGCGGATCTCCAGGTCGTGACTGGCGAGGGTGAAGCCGGTACCCAACTCCTCGATCGATTCGATCGCCTCCAGCCGTTTCACCGCATCCTTGGTCATGTTGCGCTTGGACGGGATCATCAGGTAGGCGTAGGCGCGGTGGTGCGAACGGCCGACCCGGCCGCGCAACTGATAGAGCTGCGCCAGGCCTAGGCGGTCGGCGCGGTTCATGATGATGGTGTTGGCACTGGGAACGTCGATGCCGGTTTCGATGATGGTGGTACAGACCAGCACGTTGAAACGCTGGTGATAGAAGTCGGACATCACCCGCTCCAGATCCCGCTCGCGCATCTGGCCGTGGGCCACGCGCAGGGTCGCCTCGGGCAGCAGCGCCTCCAGGTCGTTGGCTATCTGTTCGATGCTCTCCACTTCGTTGTGCAGGAAGTAGACCTGGCCGCCGCGACGGATTTCACGCAGGCACGCCTCTTTCACCAGTTCCGGGTTCCACTCCTGGACGAAGGTCTTGATCGCCAGTCGCCGCGCCGGGGGCGAGGCGATGATGGATAGCTCGCGCAGGCCGCCCATGGCCATGTTGAGGGTGCGCGGGATCGGGGTGGCGGTGAGGGTCAGTACATCCACCTCGGCGCGTAGCGCCTTGAACTGCTCCTTCTGCCGCACGCCGAAGCGGTGCTCCTCGTCGATGATCACCATCCCCAACTGTTTGTACTTGATGCTGCTCTGCAACAGCTTGTGGGTGCCGATGACGATGTCGACCGCGCCATCCTCCAGTCCTTTCAGGACCGTGTTCTGTTCCTTGCCGGAGCGGAAGCGGGAGAGGGATTCGATGCGCACCGGCCAGTCGGCGAAGCGGTCGCGGAAGTTCTGCGCGTGCTGTTCGGCGAGCAGGGTGGTGGGGACCAGTACCGCCACCTGGCGGCCCGCCATTACTGCGACAAAGGCGGCGCGCAGGGCCACCTCGGTTTTGCCGAAGCCGACGTCGCCGCAGATCAGGCGATCCATCGGTTTGTCCGAGCGCATATCGGCTAGGACAGCGTCGATGGCGTCCTGCTGGTCCGGGGTCTCCTCGAAGGGGAAGGCGGCAGCGAAGGCGCCGTATTGCGCCTCGTCGACGGGGTAGCGGTGGCCGCTACGCGCCTCGCGTTTGGCGTAGATCTCCAGCAGTTCGGCGGCCACGTCGCGGATCTTTTCGCTCGCCTTGCGCCGGGCCTTCTCCCATTGGCCGCTGCCCAGCTTGTGTAGCGGGATCTGCTCGCCGCCGCCGCTGTAGCGGCTGATCAGGTGTAGCGAGGCGACCGGGACATAGAGCTTGTCGCCGCTGGCATATTCCAGGGTGAGGAACTCGGCCTCGAAGCCGCCGACGGTAAGCTTCTGCAGCCCCAGGTAGCGGCCGACGCCATGCTCCTCGTGGACTACAGGCGCACCGGGTTGCAGCTCGACCAGGTTGCGGACCACCGCATCCGGGTCGCCTTTGCGTCCCTTGCGGCGACGGCGTTGCATCACTTGTTCGCCGTAGAGCTGGGTCTCGGCGATGACTGCTATGGCCGGGTCGCGCAGCAGCAACCCCTGTTCCAGCGGTGCGACGACGATGCCGTGGTGAACGCTGCCGTCGATGAATTCACGCCAGCTCTCTACTGCCTGTGGCTGGATGCCGCAGCCGCGCAGCAGTTGTAGCAGGTTTTCGCGTCGCCCCGGCGACTCGGCGGCAAAGAGGATGCGGCCATCGAATCCGGCGGCGAAGCTGCGCAGGCGGGCGCTTGGCTCCTCGGCGCGTGGATCGAGGGTCAGTAGAGGCGGCTGCTCGGTGCTGAAGTTGCCGCCGTGGCGTTGGTCGTGCTCAAAGTGCTGTAGCTCGGTGCGTGGGAAGCGCTTCAGGCCGCCGAACAGGGTGGGGAGATCAAGAAACAGTTCGGCGGGCGGGAGCGGTTGATGTTCAATGTGGTACTGGGCCACCTGGAAGCGCTCCTGACACTCCTCACGGAAGCGCTCGGCACCCGCATCGACACCATCCAGGGTGAACAATATGGTGCTGTCTGGCAGGTAGTCGAAAAGGGTGGCGCTCTCCTCGAAGAAGAGTGGCAGATAGTATTCGATGCCGGGCGGGGCCAGACCGTTGCTGACGTCGCGGTAGACTACGCTCTTCTGCGGGTCGCCTTCGAAACGGCTGCGATAGGCCTCGCGGAAGCGGCGTATCGCCGCCTCGTCCAGTGGAAACTCACGCGCCGGGAGCAGACGTATCTGCTCTACTTTCTCTTCGGAGCGTTGGCTCTCCGGGTCGAAGATGCGGATGCTCTCCACCTCGTCGTCGAAGAGTTCAATGCGAAAGGGCTTGCGACTGCCCATGGGGAAGAGGTCGAGCAGGCTGCCGCGTACAGCAAATTCACCGTGCTCCATCACCTGGGAGACACAACGGTAACCCGCACGCTCCAGGCGGCCGCGCATCGCTTCCAGTTGTAACTGCTCGCCCGCATCCAGCGCCAGACTATGGGCATCGATATAGCCTCGCGGCGCGATGCGTTGCATCAGGGTGGCGACCGGCAGGATCAATATCCCCTGTTCCAGTTGCGGCAGTCGCTGCAGGGTAGCTAGCCGCTCGGAGATGATGTCCTGGTGGGGCGAGAAGGTGTCGTAGGGGAGGGTCTCCCAGTCGGGAAAACCAAGCAGTGGCAGGGCCCCCACGCCGCTGTTGTAGAAACGTAGTTCGTATTCCAGCCGAGTGGCGGAGGCGGTGTCCGGGGTGACCGCGACGACGATACCGGGCGCACTGCGCGCAGCCTCGCTGATCACCAGGCCGAAGCTGCTGCCGTAGAGTTTCCCCCAGTGTTGCCGCTCACCGGGTTTGTTGTGTGGCCGCGCTTGCAGCGGGGAGAGGATTTGCGTCATGGACTACCGGATTACTCTTTGATCATTCGCTAAAGCGGCGTATTGTAGGCAGCTGACAGGGATTAAGACAATCAATGACACACAGCTGTCAGAAGATGGCATGTTGGGCTATAACTGTCAGGCGTATTGCATGGAGCGCGATGATTCATTTACTTCTTGCTGCTATGGCATCTCACCACACCGATTCACGCTACTCGATGCGTTCAGCGCTGTTTTCCGTGGTGGTAGATAGTCTGGCAGGGAAATTGCATTACAAAGGCCAGCCAAAAGCTGAATTCATAAACCGTAACATTTGAGGAGTCATCCAATATGGCACACGTCGTCATTATCGGGGCCAGCACCGGTGGCTTGCCAGCCGCGTACGATATTCGCGAGGTTTTGGGCAAGGAGCACGAAATCACCGTCATCAGTGACAAAGAGAACTTTAGCTTTGTCCCTTCGAACCCATGGGTTGCTGTAGGCTGGCGTACCCGAAAAGACATCTCCTTCCCCCTGGAGCCCTACCTGAAGCGTAAGGGCATCAACTTCATCGCCAAGGCCGCCACCGAGATCAAACCTGACGAAAACACTGTTGTGGTTGCCGACGGCAGCGCCATTAAGTATGACTATCTGGTTCTGGCTACCGGCCCGCGTCTGGCCTTTGAAGAGGTTGAAGGTCTGGGTCCGGTTGCAGGTAACACTGTTTCTGTTTGTACTACCGATCACGCCGAAGAGGCCTATGAGAAGTGGCAGGCCTTTGTCGAGAATCCCGGGCATATCGTTGTCGGTGCGGTTCAGCTGGCCTCCTGCTTCGGTCCGGCTTACGAGTTCGCCTTCATCATGGACACCGACCTGCGTAAGCGTAAGCTGCGTGACAAGGTGCCGATGACCTTCGTAACCTCCGAGCCCTACATCGGCCACCTGGGTCTGGGCGGCGTCGGTGACTCCAAGGGTATGCTCGAATCCGAGATGCGCGATCGCCACATCAAGTGGATCTGCAACGCCAAGGTTACCAAGGTTGAGCCAGGCAAGATGCATATCGAAGAGTTGAACGACAAAGGTGAAGTCCACAAGACCCACGAGCTGGACTTCAAATACTCCATGATGTTGCCGGCCTTCAAGGGTGTTGATGCTGTTAACGCCGTAGGCGATGACCTGGTCAACCCGCGCGGCTTCGTCAAGGTTAATGACTTCCAGCAGAACCCGAAGTGGAACAACATCTACGGTATCGGCGTTGGTATCGCCATTCCGCCGGTAGAGGCCACCCCGGTTCCGACCGGTACACCGAAGACCGGTTACATGATCGAGTCGATGGTTCTGGCCACCGCGCACAATATTGCCAACGACATCGACGGCAAGCCGGCTGACCAGAAAGCGACCTGGAACGCCATCTGTCTGGCCGACATGGGTGACACCGGCGCCGCCTTTGTTGCGATGCCACAGATCCCGCCGCGCAACGTCTCCTGGATGAAGAAGGGCAAGTGGGTGCACATGGCCAAGGTGGCCTTCGAGAAGTACTTCATCAGTAAGATGAAGAAGGGTTCCAACGAGCCGATCTTCGAGAAGTACATCCTCAAGGCGCTGGGCATCCTCAAGCTCAAGTAAGCCACGCGAAAGAGACCGGCGGGAGCATAAGCCCCGCCGGTTTTTTTTCGTCTGTCGTTTCTGAATTGATCCTGACAAACGCTTTGACATGGCATGACGTGCATGACATATTGACAGGTATCGACATGTCAGAGCGACGGGATACGCTCCTGATGACATGATCGGTACCACAGCAAAACCGGGGGCACAGTCATGGCGGAGCAATTTAGCGCGCAGAAGCCGTCCTGCGAGCAGATTATTGATATTTTTCCCGATCCCTTCGTGGTGATCGATCGTGATTACAAAATCATCGCGGCAAACCGCAACTACCTTGAGCACTATGGCTATAGCCGTGCCGACAGCGTGGTAGGACGCTATTGCTACGAGGTTTCTCACCATTCGGATGCCCCATGTAGTCAACATGGCGAGCATTGCCCGCTGGAAACCGTGTTCGAGACCGGTCAGGCCACTCAGGTGATGCATGTGCATTACGACCGCCAGGGTGGCGAGGAGCATGTTCAGCTCCACTCCAATCCGCTCTTTGATCATACCGGCAAGGTGATTTACGTCGGTGAATATATCTACCCAATCTTCAAGCCCAGTGATGACCCGATCCTTGTGGGGCGTTCACGCCCGATGGTACGACTGACCAGCCTGCTGCAGCGAGTGGCGCCGACCCAAACCAGTGTGCTTGTGCTCGGGGAGAGCGGTGTGGGCAAGGAGTGTGTCGCCCAGTATCTGCATCAGTACTCCAACCGTTCCGGCATGCCGTTTGTGATCGTCGATTGCGCCACCCTGGGTGAAAACCTGATTGAGAGTGAACTGTTCGGTCATGAGAAGGGAGCCTTTACCGGCGCCAACAATCGTAAGAAGGGACTGTTCGAGGTGGCCGATAACGGCACCCTGTTTATTGATGAAATCGGCGAACTGCCGCTTTCATTGCAAACCAAGCTACTGCGTGTACTGGAAACGGGGACCTTCCGTCGTTTGGGTGGCACCGAGTATATTCAGGTGAATGTTCGTGTCCTGGCAGCGACTAACAAGGACCTTAAGGAGATGTCGGAAAACGGCGAGTTTCGTCGTGATCTCTACTACCGTCTCTCCGCGTTCCCGGTCAACGTTCCTCCATTACGTGATCGTCCGGATGATATTCCTTCACTTGCAGAACATTTCCTTAACAAGATTGAGGAGGGTGATCGTTTCATCCCACTCTCCCCGGAAGTTATTGAGGCACTCCTGACCTATCACTATCCGGGTAATGTGCGCGAGTTGCGCAATATCATGGAGCGTGCCGCGATTCTCGCCTACGGCGAAGAGATACTGCGTCCGGAACATATCGTCTGGGATGGTGGCAACGATGGCTTGAGTACCGCCGCAGGCTCCTGGGTGAATGGAGCCGGTGAAAACTTGATCCAGCGTCGCAACGGTCGCTTGAGTCCTGAGGCGGTGATGCAGGCGTTGCAGCAGTGCAACGGTCATCGCGCCAGGGCGGCGCAGCGGTTAGGTGTTAGCGAGCGCACCCTCTACCGTTATGTACAACGGCTCAGGGATGGGGCGTCGTAATAGATGAAAAAAAAGCGGCCAGTGGCCGCTTTTTTGTCTCAGAACTCTTCCTTCTCTTTGGGTTTAACCACAGTGAGGCCAAGGTTTTCCCAGCTCTGTATGCCTCCCCGATACCATTTAATCTTCTTTGCCGGATAGCCCTCCTTGAGCAGACCTTCGACGGCATCTGCGGATTGATCACTCCACATGCCGTTGCAAAATAGTATTACGGTTTTGGCCTTCTTGAAGTTCCAGCCCTTAGTACCCTTCACCACGCCAAGTTGTTTCATTGCCGTGGCAACAGCGCTTTCGATGGCTCCCTTTGCACGATTAACCCTGCTATATGGGATGTTGATGGAGCTGGGGATCGTCCCAAGTTTCAACCATTCGGGGCTGCGTGCATCGACCAGCACCGCCGAATGCTTACCCTTACTGATGGCTACCGCATAATCGATGACTTCCAGTTCACCGATGGTCTCTACACCACGTGCAAGCGTGAAGGGCTTGATACAGAAAGGGGGACACTTGCGTGAGGTTTTGGCAAAGTTTTCGTTAACCCGATTCTCTTCATCCTGTATACGTTGGATGGTAACTACCTCGCCGTTATGCTTTACATCGACCTTTGTCAGATCCGGAGTGATTTTCACTGCGGTGCGATCAACAGGGGGAGTGGGTTTTGCCGTTTTTTCACTATCGGCTTCAGGTTGAAGAAGGCTGCAACCTCCTAATAGCGTTGTCCCGGAGATCAGAACAATCAGAGCGATCCTTGGGATGTGATACTTCATGCTACCTCCATATACTGCGAATACTTTCTTTTACTGTGTGTGCCAGCCATATCGATCCTGCCAGTTTAATATGGGGCGATCAGGTGCTAATTCACATCTTTACACAGTAAAATTACGTTCAGGTTAAAGACAATCCTGTCTCTGTGACGCAGGTCATATATTGTTGCGCTGATAAAAAAGCGGCCTCAAAAGAGGCCGCCATGTTTCTTAAGTCTAAGGGGATCAGGGTTTAACCGTGGTCAGACCGAGTACTTCCCAGTCCTGCATACCTCCGCGGTACCACTTGATCTTCTTCGCCGGGAAACCTTCGCCAATCAGGCCAGCAATACCCAACGGAGATTGGCCGCACCACATACCATTGCAGAAAAGGTAGATGGTTTTAGCTTTGCTGAAATCCCAGCCCTTCGCGGTTTCCCTGGCACCGAAGGCTTCCAGGGACTCTGCAATGGAGAGATCATCTGCCCCTTTGCTGCGATTGATCTTGGTGAAGGGGATATTTACCGCGCCAGGAATGGTGCCACGCTGGTACCAGTCAGGGGTACGGTTATCCACCACCAGGATGTTCTTGTTGCCAGAGGCCATCTTTTCCAGGGCGTCGATCATTTCCAGTTCAGCGACGGTCTCGACATCCTTGTGCAGTTTGATCGGCTTGATGCAGAACGGCGGGCATTTGCGCGAGGTGATCTGGAACGCAGGATTGATCTCATTCTTCTCGTCCTGGTTACGCATCAGGGTCATCTTCTTGCCGTTGTGCATGACGGTGGCAGTTGCCTTTTCCGGCGTAATTTTTACCGCAAGCTCCTCAGCAGAAACAGGAGCAGAAAAGCTGGCCATAGCGGCCACGCTCAGTAAAGCACCTACAATGTGGCTCAGTTTATTGTTCATCATTGTTGTCTCCTCATGAATCCTTTATGGGCAAATGTTATTTGGTGGTGGTCAGGCCGAGGATCTCCCAGCTCTGCATGCCGCCGCGATACCATTTGATTTTCTTGCCTGGGTAGCCTTCCTTGAGCAGACCGGCGATACCAGCGGGGGATTGACCACACCACATACCGTTACAGAAGAAGACAGCGGTCTTGGCTTTACTGAAATCCCAGCCCTTGGCGGTCTCTTTGGCACCCAGCTTTTCCAGGGTTTCAGCAATGGTAACGTCATCTGCCCCTTTGTCACGGCTCATCTTGGTATAAGGGATATTGATCGCACCAGGGATCGTGCCGCGCTCAACCCAGTCAGGAGTACGGTTATCTACCAGAATGATCGAGTTGTCGCCTTTGCTCATTTTTACCGCGTAGTCGATGACTTCAAGTTCACCGATGGTCTCAACGCCATGGCCGAGAGAGATGGGCTTAATACAGAAGGGGGGACATTTACGAGATGTCTTGGCGAATGCGGGATTAACCGTGTTTTTTTCGTCCTGATTACGCATGATGGTGGTTTGCTTGCCATTATGCATCACACTAGCGCTGGCCATCTCAGGGGTGATCTTGACTGCGACATCTTCTGCCTGAGCGGTAGCGGACAGTGACATCATTGCTACGAGCGCTGTGGATGTAATGATACTTGTTATTTTCATTACGTGTTCTCCTTTGGTTGGATAGGTGTGCTTTTTTTCAGGCATCTTGCCTGGTTATTGTTAAGCATTTTTTTCTTGGGTATTACGGAATCGATTAATCGCACTCCGGCTCTGCTCCGCCAGGGGCTGCCTTTTTCTTGGTCTTGGGTTTCTCTGTAGGGGCTGGAGCGGCCTCGACAGTTGCCGGAGCCGCTGCCGACGTGGTTTCACTGCCTGGGGTCGTGCCTGTACTGGCACAGCCCGGCAATAGCAGGGCGCCAAGGAGCAGGGTGAACAGGTAGGGGGGATTGCAGTACTTCATGGTTCCTCCATTGAATCCGGTCTCTGCCGGTTGTTTGCTGGGTATATCCGTACAGCCCTTTGGATGATGCCAGAACTGTTAGCCATGGCAAGGGCTGGCGTTGCAATTCAACAGCAACATATATGCCACTAGTGTAAAAAAAATGTAAATGGGTTGAGCGGCGTGAGAGTCGGTATGCAAGCTGAAAAAAAACGTGCCCAGAGGATTGGGCACGCTAACACTACTATCATGGAACAGGGCTTATACAGGCCCGTTTGAGGAGAGACCGGTATAGCCCGACCATCGGAAGAGCAAGCTATGTGCCAGGACATGAGCCGTGCTACAGCTGCGCTAACTTCCTGATTTAACATTAGGTTTTGCTTATACTTCTGCCAGGTGGCAGGTAGTGTCAGTGGCTTTGTCACCACAAACTGTCAGGTTGGCAGAGGGATCAGGGTCTTCGCGGCCAGGGCACAGCGTTTCTCATAGGCCTCGCGGGCGATACGAACATCCTCAATAAACCAGGGCAATTCGTGCAGTTGTAACGCCTGCGGTCCGTCCACCAGGGCACGGGGTGGATGGGGGTGGAAATCGACCAGGATCATGTTGGCTCCGGCGATCACTCCCTGAGCGGTGACGTGCATGACATCGAGCAGGCCGTCCGGCGCACAATCACGGGTACCGACGGAGTGCGATGGATCGATACAGACCGGCATACGGGTCAGACGTTTGACCACAGGCACGTGGGCAAAATCGACAAAGTTACGGTGCGGGTCGCCCATGTTGGTCTTCATTCCACGCAGGCCGAAGATCACCCGGCTGTTACCCTCGCTGGCCAGGTATTCGGCGGCGTTGAGCGACTCCTCCAGGGTGATGCCGAAGCCGCGCTTGAGCAGCACCGGAAATTCGTGCTGACGCCCCACTGCCTTGAGCAGTTCAAAGTTCTGGGTGTTGCGGGTACCGATCTGCAACATGATGCCGGTGGGGTTGCCAGTCTGGTGTAGTGCTTCATTGATCTCCGCCACGTGACTCTCATGGGTCACCTCCATGGCGATCACCTTGATGCCGTACTTGCCCGCCAGCTCGAAGACGTAGGGCAGGCAGCTCTTGCCGTGGCCCTGGAAGGCGTAGGGGTTGGTGCGCGGCTTGTAAGCCCCCATGCGGGTGCAGACCTGGCCGTTCTCCTGCAGCGCCTTCATCATCGTTTCCACATCTTCCGGGGTATTGACCGCGCAGAGGCCGGCGAAGAGGTTGAGGTTGTCCTGGCCAAAGTGGACACCGTTGTAATCGAATCCTGTCGGGCGGTGATCATCCTTGTGGCGGCCGAGGATACGGTACTCCTGAGAGACCCGTACCACGCGCTCTACACCTGGCAGCGCGGCGATATCCTTTTCGCTAAGGGTGGCGGTGTTACCCACCAGATAGAGTTCAGTGAGAGTTTGCAGGCTGCCGCGCTCTTCGTGTACCCGCACGGTGACGCCAGGCAGGTTGGAGAGGAACGCCATGAGCTGGGTGAACTCTTCGCTTTTACGGGTGGTGCTGGGTTGCAGGATGACGATCATCGTCGTGCCTTTGCGGTTAAGTTGCGGAGAAAAAAGCCACCCTACTGGTCGCGGTAGCGTTTGACAAGGTCGCCGTAGGCGTCGATGCGGCGGTCGCGCAGGAACGGCCAGATGCGTCGTACCGTTTCACTACGGGCCATGTCGATGTCGAGGGTAATGACTTCCTCTTTATTGGTTGTCGCCTGCGCCAGTATTTCGCCCTGGGGACCGGCGATAAAGCTGCTGCCCCAGAAGCGGGCGCCGGGAGTGGCACCGCTGGGGTCGGGTTCATGACCGATGCGGTTGCAGGCAAGCAGGTGCAGGCCGTTGGCCACGGCGTGGCCGCGCTGCACGGTGATCCAGGCGTCACGCTGGCGTGCCTGTTCCTCTGCGGTGTCGTGGTCGTCCCAGCCAATGGCGGTGGGATAGAGCAGCAGTTCTGCCCCCGCCAGTGCCATCAGACGAGCCGCTTCCGGATACCACTGGTCCCAACAGACCAGCACCCCCAGTTTGCCCACTGAAGTTTTAATGGGTTCGAAGCCTAGGTCGCCGGGAGTGAAGTAGAACTTTTCGTAGTAACCGGGATCGTCCGGGATATGCATCTTGCGATAGATACCGGCGATGGTGCCGTCGCGTTCCAGTACCACTGCGGTGTTGTGGTAGAGACCGGGTGCGCGGCGCTCGAACAGCGAGGCGACGATGACGCAGTTGCACTCTTTGGCCACAGCGGCGAGGGTTTTGCTGGTGGGGCCGGGGATCGTCTCGGCGCGATCGAACTGGGCGCTCTCTTCGGTCTGGCAGAAGTAGGGGCCGGTATGCAGTTCCTGTAACAGTACCAGTTGTGCGCCTTCGGCAGCGGCCTGGCGGATGCCCTTGATGGTCTTTCCCAGATTTTCGTCGCGGTTGTCGCTGCAGGCATGCTGGACCATGGCGACGCGCAGATTCTTTGTGCTCATTGGTGCGGGACTCTCCAATAAAACATGGCGCTAGTGTAGCAGCGAAAAGTGTCTGTTATGCATTTCCCAGCGCGCCAGCAGGCAACTGCATGGTGACGCAGTGCAGGCTGCCGAACTGTTCGATCAACGGACGGCAGTTGATTGCCACGATTTCATGAGCCGGGAAACAGCCGCGCAGGTTTTCCAGGCTGATCGCGTCGGTCGGATCGCCGTAGGTCGGCACCAGTACCGCGCCGTTGATGATGAGGAAGTTGGCGTGGGTGGCGGGTAGCCGGTCACCTTCGTCATTACGAATTTCAGCAGGCAGCGGCAATGGCACCAGTCGGTATGGGTTGCCCTGTTTATCGCGGAATGCTTCCAGTTCTTCGCGCATCTTCGACAGTTCCACGTAGTGGCTGTCGTTCTCATCCTCGCAACTGACATAGGCGATGGAGTGCGGATCGGTGAAGCGGGCGAGGGTATCGACGTGGCCGTCGGTATCGTCACCTTCCAGCTGGCCATGGTTGAGCCAGAGGATGCGTTCGATGCCGAACAGGTCGGCGAAGAGTTTTTCGTAACCGGCGCGATCGTATTGTGGGTTACGCTCTGGTGAGAAGAGACATTCTGAGGTGGTGAGCAGGGTACCTTCGCCGTCGCTGTCGATACTGCCACCTTCCAGAATCAACTCCAGGCTTTGCATAGCAGTGCCATCGAAGGCGTTGGCTTGATGCAGACGGCGGGTGACCAGATTATCCAGATCGTGGCGGTGCTTGTTGCCCCAGCCGTTAAAGGTGAAGTCGAGCAGTTGCGGCTTGCCCTGTTTCAGCACGGTGATCGGGCCGTGGTCGCGTACCCAGGTGTCGTTGGAGGGCACCACGTAGATACGCACATTGGCCATCGCCACACCGGCGCCGGTTAGCAGGTCGCGCAGATAGAGCAGGTGTGTCTCATCGCGGCTACTGACGATGAGGATCTGGCGTTTGGCGACTTCGCGGGCGATCTCGATAAAGACCGGCTCCACTTCGGCAAGCCAGGGCTGCCAGTCGCTTTGATCGTGAGGCCAGGTGAGCAATACAGCATCCTGCCGGTCCCATTCGGCCGGCAGGCGGAGAATCGAGTTGGACATGGTGTTATTCGCTGAAGTGGCGGGTATCGTTGATCACGCTATGGATGACATAGTCGCCTTCAAAGTAGACGCTGTAGCGGCCATAGATCCAGCGGGAGATGGGCGGTTCACCCACTGCCGGGATCATCTGGTTGGGCTCGCCGTACTGTAAACGTACCGCTTCCTTGGTCATGCCCCGGATCGGCATCTCCAGGGAGATGGTGTCCTGCTGGGGTAATGCGCTTTCTACAGGCATCTGTAGCTCTTCCGCAGAGGCGGGAAGATTGAGACCCATACCGGCAATCAGTACGAGGGATGTGGCGGAAATCAAACGCATTTGTCCGGCTCCTTGCTATTAACTTCAAGTATAATGCCCAATTGACTGAAATATACGTCATTTTACGGTGTAGAGTAAAACTTCGTTGAAAGGAACCCCATTGTCCCGCCAAACGCAAAATAGTGCCCCCGTGGCAACCGATCTCTTCTCCTATCGCCAGTACTGGGCGAAGCGGCTGTTGCCCGCGCCGGTCATGCCGATGTCACGGGAGGAGATGGATGCGCTCGGCTGGGATTCCTGCGATGTAATTCTGGTGACCGGGGATGCCTACGTGGATCACCCCAGCTTCGGCATGGCAGTGGTGGGGCGGGTACTGGAGGCGCAGGGATTCCGTGTCGGCATCATCGCCCAGCCCGACTGGACCTCGGCAGAGGATTTCCGCCGTCTCGGTAAACCCAACCTCTATTTCGGCGTCACCGCGGGCAACATGGATTCGATGGTCAATCGCTACACCGCCGACCGCAAGATCCGTTCGGATGATGCCTATTCGCCGAATGGTGAAGGGGGGCATCGTCCAGACCGTGCCGTGGTGGTCTACTCACAACGCTGCCGCGAGGCCTACCGGGATGCCACCGTGGTTCTCGGTGGGATTGAGGCGAGCCTGCGCCGTATGGCGCACTACGACTACTGGTCGGACAAGGTACGCCGTTCCGCGCTGATCGACGCCAAGGCCGATATCCTGCTTTACGGTAATGCGGAACGTGCCATTGTAGAACTAACCCATGGCCTGGCGGCGGGCAGGACGCTCCAGGAGATGCGCCATTTGCGTGGCGCCGCCTTCGCCCTGAAACAGACCCCCTCTGACTGGATCGAACTCGACTCGACCCATCTGGAGGATGAGGCTACACCGCACACCCTGCGCGAGGTGGCCCCGAAGCAGCGTGAGCAGGTAGTGATCCGCCTGCCCTCCTACGAGCAGGTGAAGGATGACCCGGTGCTCTACGCCCACGCCTCACGGGTGTTCCACATGCAGACCAATCCCGGCAATGCGCGACCGCTGGTGCAGGCTCACGGCAACCGCGAGGTCTGGATCAACCCACCACCGATCCCGCTGACCACCAAAGAGCTGGATCGGGTGTTTGAGCTGCCCTATATCCGCCGACCCCATCCGGCCTATGGGGATGCGCGTATTCCGGCCTACGAGATGATCCGTTTTTCGATCAACATCATGCGTGGCTGCTTCGGCGGCTGTACCTTCTGTTCGATCACCGAGCACGAGGGGCGAATTATCCAGAGTCGCTCCGAGGCCTCTATCCTCCATGAGATCGAAGCTATCCGCGATCAGGTCCCAGGTTTTACCGGTGTCATCTCCGATCTGGGTGGGCCAACCGCCAATATGTGGCGTCTGCAGTGCAGGGATAAAAAGATTGAGTCGGCCTGCCGTCGTCTCTCCTGCGTCTATCCGGATATCTGTCGTAACCTGAACACCGATCAGACGCCACTGATCCACCTCTATCGCAAAGCGCGTAGCGTGAACGGGGTGAAGCGAGTCTTCGTCGCTTCCGGTTTGCGCTACGACCTGGCAGTACGTACCCCGGAATATGTCAGGGAGTTGGTGACCCACCATGTGGGGGGTTACCTGAAGATCGCCCCGGAACACAGCGAGGAGGGGCCACTGTGCCACATGATGAAACCGGGCATGGCGAGTTACGAGAAGTTCAAGGCGATGTTTGAAAAGTACTCGAAAGAGGCGGGCAAGGAGCAGTACCTGATCCCGTATTTCATCGCCGCCCACCCGGGTACCCGCGACGAAGACATGCTCAACCTGGCGCTGTGGTTAAAACAGAACGGCTTCCGTCTGGATCAGGTGCAGACCTTCCTGCCGTCGCCGATGGCGATCGCGACCGCCATGTACCACAGTGGCAAGAATCCACTCAAACGCATTACCCGCAAAGGGAGTAATGTGGAAATTCCCAAAGGTGAAAAACGCCGTCGCTTGCACAAGGCATTTCTGCGCTATCACGATGCGTCGAACTGGCCGCTGCTGCGCGAGGCGTTGAAACGCATGGGACGAGAAGAGTTGATTGGCAACGCCAGGCGCGATCTGGTACCTGCGTGGCAGCCACAGGATGGTAATCGTGATAAAAAGCCCTATATCAAGCAGGAGAATCGAACAGAGAAAAAGCGTGCTGCGCCGAAAGGCAAGGTGAAACGAAACCCTGGCAACAAGCGCCCGCGCACTCGTTAATTGGTCGAGCTGGATTAAACTTAAGCAATAACAGGAGCCACCGAGCGGATAGCGCTTATGGTCTATGTTGAAAATCAACTTCCGCCACTGTCTCACGATCACGCAGACAGCAAGACGGTCTGGCTCGCCTCCATCGCCGAAGGCCGCGGCGAAGAGGAGGTGGCGCTGATTGGACGCGCCCTGGATCTTGCCGACCAGGCGCACCAGAAGCAGCTACGTGCCTCCGGCGAACCTTATCTCTCCCACGCCATGGCGGTAGCGGATATTGTCGCCAGCCTGCGTCTTGATCATGAAAGCATTGCTGCGGCGATCCTCCACGATGTGGTTGAGGATACCGATGTCACACTGGAGCAGGTCAGCGAGACCTGTTCACCCGCGGTTGCCCATCTGGTTGATGGTGTGACCAAGATGAACAGCATCGGCGATTACCAACGGATCCGTGAAGGGGCGGGTGAGCAGGTACGCGCCGAAAGCCTGCGCAAGCTGCTGCTGGCGATGGCGGAAGATGTGCGGGTGGTGATGATTAAACTCTCCGACCGCCTGCACAATATGCGCACTCTGAAATTCCTGTCGCAGGAGAAGCAGCAGCGTATCGCCCATGAAACCATGGATATCTATGCACCGCTGGCTAACCGTCTTGGTATCTGGCATATCAAATGGGAACTGGAAGACCTCGCCTTCCGCTATCTCGATCCGACTACCTACAAACAGGTCGCCAAATTTCTCGATGAGCGTCGCGTTGATCGGCAGAAGTATATCGACAAGGTGATCGCCACCCTGGAACAGGAGCTTGCCGCGGTCGGGGTGAAGGCGGACATCAAGGGGCGGCCTAAACATATCTTCAGTATCTGGAAGAAGATGAAGGCCAAGGGACTGAGCTTTCACGATCTCTATGACGTGCGTGCAGTGCGGGTGCTGGTCGATACCGTTGCCGACTGTTACCACGTCCTCGGCGTGGTGCACAGTCTCTGGCCACACATTCCAAAAGAGTTCGATGATTACATCGCCACGCCCAAAGAGAACAACTATCAATCGATCCATACCGCCGTGGTCGGGCCCAATGGCAAGACCCTGGAAGTGCAGGTACGCACCCACGAAATGGAGAAACATGCAGAACTGGGTGTGGCAGCGCACTGGCGCTATAAAGAAGGCGGCAAACAGGATAAGGGTTTCGAGCAGAAGATCGCCTGGCTGCGGCAACTGCTCGACTGGCAGGATGAGGAGGCCAATGCTGGCGACTTCATCGACCGTTTCAAATCTGAGGTGTTCCAGGATCGGGTCTACATCATGACCCCTCATGGCGAGGTGTTTGATCTGCCGCAGGGTGCTACACCACTCGACTTTGCCTACTACGTACACACCGAGGTGGGTAACCGTTGTCGCGGCGCCAAGGTTAACGGTCGCATCGTGCCGCTTACCTACGAACTGAAGTCGGGTGAACAGGTGGAGATCCTCACCACGCGCAGCGGTGGCCCCAGCCGTGACTGGCTCAATCCGCATCTCGGTTACCTCAAGACTTCACGTGCGCGCTCCAAGGCACGCGCCTGGTTCAAACAGCAGGATCAGGGGCAGAATCTGGTCGACGGCAAACAGTTGCTGGATCGGGAATTACAGCGTCTCGGTGTCGGTTCGTTGGAGCATGAAAAACTGCGCAACCACTTCCACATGCAGAATGAGGAAGAGATGCTGATTGCGATTGGTCGTGGTGACATCAATCCGGGACAGATCGCCAGCGCAGTGCACAAATTTACTTCACCGGCAAAGCGTTCAGAGACACATCCTCACCTGACACATCGGGCTACCGAATCGCGCAATGTTGAAGGTATCACTATTCGCGGTGTTGGTAATCTGCTGACCAATCTGGCCCGTTGCTGCAAACCGGCGCCCGGCGATCCGATTATCGGTTTTATTACTCTGGGACGCGGTGTCAGCATCCACCGTCGCGATTGCAAGAATGTACTCAATTTGCCGGAGAGCAAATTGCAGCGCCTGATCGATGTGGAGTGGGGTGGTCTTGGTGAGGAGAAGACCTATCCGGTGGACGTGGAGATCGAAGCGATGGACCGTCAGGGTCTGTTGATCGATATCTATACGGTATTAAACAACGAAAAGATCAACATGCTTGCCACCAATACCATCAGTGACAGGAATAACAATAGTGCACGTATTGATCTGACTCTGGAGATCGCCGATATCGATCAATTAAGTCGTGTGTTGGGGCGGATCAATCAGGTGCACAATGTGGTGTCGGTGAAGCGTAAAATGTAATCAAGAAGCCATGAGCGGTGACCAGCCATTCTCCGAGCTGATCGCAACCTGCCATAGCTCATCCAGATGTTGCGCCACCAGTTCGACAATATCCGCGTCGACCTTTCCCTGTTTTACCAAATCGTTCAAATAGTGGCTAATTTCACCCGCTGCCATCGCCTTGCGATAGGGGCGATCCTGTGCCAGCGCCTGGAAGATATCGGCGACGGCGATCAGCCGTGCCTCGATGGTTAATTCGGTCTCTTCGTGGTGAAACGGGTAACCGTCACCCAGCAGGGTTTCATGGTGGTTACCGGCCCATTGTGCGATTCGTTCAAATCCCTTGATGCGGTTGAGAATGCGAAACGATTCATAACTGTGTCGATGCATGATGACCGACTCTTCCGCCGTCAATGGTCCTTTCTTATCCAGAATTTCATCCGGTACACCCAATTTTCCCAGGTCGTGGAGTAGTCCGGCCAATTCGATCTCCTGCACCCTTGGCAGTGGAAGATCGAGCAGTTCTGCCAGACGTTTCGCCACCCGGGAGACGCCCAGCGAGTGATCGTAGGTGTAGGAACTTTTGGCATCGACGATATGGGCAAAGATGCAGGCCAGTTTGCGGACATCATCGTAGTGGCTGAGTTGTGAAGTGTTGCCGTGCTGCATGTGCGCCATGAAATCGGACAAGTGTAACGGCTCCATATTTAGCCAGAAGGCATCGTTGTCCGATACGGCAAGAAATGCCTCTACCAGATAGGGAGCGAAGTGTTCACCTGCCGCAGCGGCTATCCGCTCACGGATGAGATTTACGTGGGTATAACGTGGGGCATCAGGGTCATTATTGAGTTGCGCCTGTAACGCATCAACACGATCTGACAGATAGATGAGGTTGGCGGCATCCAGTATCGTTTTTGGCAGTTCAAGGTGCTGCAGTTCGTGCCAGTGGGTGTGATGGTAACGTACCACCGGTGCGAGATAGGCGAGCGGTGGAAAGTTTTTCAGGTAATACTCGCCGAGAATGCAGTGCAGTTCAGAGCCTTCCCAATCCATCTCCGCGATCAGTTTTTTGTGCATTACACTTGAGGAGACGCCGCAGTCGTGCAGTAGACCGGCATGAAAAATATCGTCGAGGGCCTGATTATCCCACCCCAGTTTACGGGCGCAGGTGGTGGCCATGTATGCAACACGTTCGCCATGCTGGTGTTCATCGATACCAACCAGATTCAATGCCTCCGCAAGGGCGATAACCGCCTGGCGCAGATCCACATTGAGCATGCTGTGATCCAATATGTGTAGTTTTTTGCTGTTCATGGTGGTGTCGTTGTTGTTTGTTCCCTTATACCACTTTCGAGGTGTGGGACAACAATGGTTTTTTCCAATCAGGCACCACGGCAGAGACAGCAATCATTAAGTTATACTGCGCCGATGAAATTCCAGCCCTCATTAACACCAGCAATATTGTTGCGTCGCTACAAACGTTTTCTTGCCGACGTTGAGCTTTTGTCCGGTGAGGTCATCACTGTACACACACCTAACACTGGTGCTATGACCGGGTGCGCAGAACCGGGAAGTCGAGTCTTTTTGCGTAAAGTGGAAAATCCCAAACGAAAATATCCGCTTAGCTGGGAGATGACCGAGAACCTTGCGGGTGTGATGGTGGGGGTACATACCGGCATCACCAATGCCCTGGTGAGTGAAGGGATCGTTTCCGGGATAATCAGCGAACTTCAGGGTTACGCTACGATTCGTCAGGAAGTGAAATATGGCGAAGAGAAAAGCCGTATCGATCTGCTGTTGCAGGGGCATGCTGATGGACGTGACTGCTACGTGGAGATCAAGAATGTCACCACCTGCGATGACGATGGCTATGGTTATTTCCCCGATGCAGTTAGTGCCCGTGCCAGTAAACATCTGCGTGAACTGATGACGGTGGTGGCGCAGGGTGGCAGGGCGGTAATCTTCTTCTGTGTGCAACGCGGCGACGTGCAGCGGGTACGTCCGGCGGATGAGATCGATCCACTCTATGGCAAGACACTGCGCGAGGCGTTGGCGGCAGGTGTCGAGGCGCTGGCCTACCGGGCACGGGTCACACCGGAGGAGATTGTCCTGGCGACACCTCTGCCGGTCATCTGCCCATAGCGGCGCATTTGTGGTTTAATGCTGCGCCATGTACCTACCATTAGAACTGTTCATCGGCCTGCGCTATACCCGCGCCAAACGCCGTAATCATTTTATCTCCTTCATCTCCATGACCTCGATGATGGGCATTGCCCTGGGCGTGGCGGCGTTGATCACGGTGTTGTCTGTAATGAACGGTTTCCATACAGAACTGCGCCAGCGCATTTTGGGTATGACCTCGCACGCGACTATCAGCGGTTTCAGTGAACCGCTACGTCACTGGCAGGAACTGGCCGCGATTGCTGATACCCACCCCGATGTGGTGGGTAGTGCCCCCTATATCCAGAAAGAGGGGATGCTGATGTTTGGCCAGCAGGTCAACGGCGGTATCTTTCGCGGCATCCTGCCCAATGAAGAGCCCAGGGTCTCCAGTGTCGGCGAGAAGATGGAGCAGGGCACACTCGACGATCTGAAACCCGGTGCCTACAACATTATCCTCGGTGTCGATCTGGCACGTACTCTGGGGGTGATCCCGGGGGACAAGGTGACCCTGGTGGCGCCGACGGCCAATGTCTCCCCGGCAGGGCTACTGCCGCGACTGAAGCGCTTTACCGTTAGCGGCATCTTTAACGTGGGGATGTACGAATACGACAGCGCCATGGCGCTGATGCACCTGGACGATGCACGTAAACTGTTTCGTATGGATGGTGAGGTTTCCGGTCTACGCCTGAAGGTGGACGACTTGTTCAAGGCACCGCAGATTAGCCGTGAGCTGGCGCAGATGGTGCCGGGGATCTACAGCGTGCGCGACTGGACCCAATACCACGCCAACTTCTTCCGTGCCGTCGCCATGGAGAAGAGGGTGATGTTTATCATTCTGTTATTGGTGGTGGCAGTGGCCGCCTTTAATATCGTCTCCACTCTGGTGATGCTGGTAACCGATAAAACCACCGACATCGCCATCCTGCGTACCCTCGGCGCCAGTCCCCGTACAGTGATGGGAATTTTCATGGTGCAGGGGACGTTGATCGGTTTCATTGGAACCCTGCTGGGCTTGGTTGGCGGCGTCTCGCTGGCACTCAATGTGAATACGGTCGTTACCTTCATCGAACAACTGTTTCATGTGCAGTTTCTACCTGCCGATGTCTACTACATCAGCGATCTGACCGGGGAACTCCACCTCAGTGATGTGTTACAGATCACCGGTGCTTCGTTCCTGATCAGCCTTATTGCCACGATTTACCCGGCGATACGCGCCTCGAACACCCAGCCTGCGGAGTCGTTGCGCTATGAGTAACGAAACCGCTATGAACAGTGTGCTGGCCTGTCGTGACCTGACCAAGCGTTTCGTACAGGGGCCGCTCGATGTGGAGGTGTTAAAGGGGGTTAACCTTGAGATTAACGCCGGTGAGCGTGTTGCCATCGTCGGTGCCTCCGGCTCAGGCAAGAGCACCCTGTTGCATCTACTCGGCGGGCTCGATACGCCAACCACTGGCGAGGTCTTTGTGGCGGGCAAGGCGATCTCGAAACTGGATGAGACCGCGCGTGGTGTACTACGTAACCAGTCGCTGGGATTCGTCTATCAGTTTCATCACCTGCTACCTGAATTTACCGCGCTGGAAAACGTGGCGATGCCGCTGTTGATCCGCGGCACAAAACCGGATGAAGCCAGACAACAGGCGCAATCGATTCTTGAAAGAGTGGGCCTGGGTCAGCGAGTGCTGCATAAACCGGGGGAGCTCTCCGGTGGCGAGCGTCAGCGGGCAGCGGTTGCCCGCGCCATGGTGACCAAACCTCGCTGTATTCTGGCCGACGAACCGACCGGTAATCTGGATCAGCGTACCGCTGAACAGGTCTATCAACTGATGCTGGAACTGAATGGGGAACTGGGCACCAGCCTGGTGGTGGTGACCCATGACCAGAATCTTGCGCAAAGCATGGATCGGGTGCTGCTGATGTGCGACGGGGTGATTAGCAGTCAGGTGTGATCTTCCTGATGCTGCTTTTTCCGCTCTTCCTTGCGTGCTGCTCTGCGCGCCTTTCTCTCCTGATAGTGTCGTACCAGATGCAGACGCCACAGTCCGCGTACGGTGCTGTAGCCAAGTAGTGCGCTGATCGAACCGGTAACAAAACAGCCCAGCAGGAAGGGCTGCCAGATCGCTGCCAGCTCATGTTTGATCCATTCGTAGGAGAGCTGGAATGCACTCTGTTCCATGTGTACCGGTTCGCCCATGATCCAGGTGCCGACCAGGTAGGCGAAATAGAACATGGGTGGAATGGTGATCGGATTGGTGATCCAGACCAGTACCACCGAAATGGGCAGGTTAACCCGAAACAGGATCGCCGCCGCCGCTGCCAGGATCATCTGTGAGGGGAGCGGAACAAAGGCCATAAAGAGTCCCACCGCGAAGGCTCCCGAGGCGGAGCGGCGGTTGAAATGGAACAGGTTTGGGTCCTTTAGCAGCGGGCCGAAGAAGCGCAGATGCTTGTGATCACGGATAACCCGGTGATCAGGCATGATGCGTTTGATAAGCTTTTTCGGCATGTTAAGGGTTACCGCTGGGTTGGGAGACCCGTATTATCCACAAAAAACCGTTAAGGAAAACCTGTGCTTTCACGGACGATTGCCTGGCTTGCTGGAATCCTGTGTCTGTTCCAGTTGAGCGAACTGCCTGCTCCTGCACTGCTACTCCTGATCTGGCTGCCGGGGATAGGGCTCTTATTCCCCGGCGAATCACGCCGTTTTGCGCCATACCTGCTGCTCTTCGCTGCAGCGTTCACCTGGTCCGCTCTCACTGCATGGCTCCATCTCACTCCCGCACTCTCACCCACACTGGAGGGGGTGCCGCTTCAACTTAGCGGCAGCATCGCCTCTCTGCCACAGCGGGAAGGGCGTATTTTGCGCTTTGTGTTGAGCGTGGATGAGGCACAACGGCAGGATGGTACGTCCGTTATGTTACCGCAGCGTGTCCGTCTGGCCTGGTATGGAAAAGATTCCCCCGAGTTGATTCCCGGGGAGCAGTGGCAGCTACAGGTGAAACTGAAGCGTCCCTGGTCGATGCGCAATCCCGGTAGCTTTGATTACGAGGAGTGGCTGTTTCAGCAGGGGATACGCGCCACCGGCTACGTTCGTGAAGGCGAGGGGAACCGCCGCCTTGTCGCGGCAAGCGGATATCCGGTATTGCGCCTGCGACATGCCATTGGTCAGGCGATCACCCAACACCTGAGTAATGCCCCGATGCGCGGCATTATCACCGCCCTGGCTATCGGTGAGCGGGGGGGTATCAGTGATGAGCAGTGGGAGGTGCTGCTGGCTAGCGGGACTAACCATCTGGTCGCCATCTCCGGTCTGCACGTGGGACTGGTGGCAGGTTTGCTCTATCTGCTGACCCTGCGACTCTGGCGTCTTTCCGCCCGCGGCTGCGAACGGCTCCCGGCACCCCGCGCCGCGGCCCTGGTCGCCCTGCTGGCGGCGCTCGCCTACGCGGCCATGGCCGGATTCTCTATCCCTACGCAACGGGCGCTGCTGATGCTGGTGATCGTCCTGGGGGCAGTGTGGTGGCGTCGCCCCATCGAACGGGGACGGGTGTTGCTGCTGGCCCTCTGGGCCGTGACACTGATCGATCCCGCTTCGATCCTCTCCGCCGGTTTCTGGCTCTCCTTTGCCGCAGTCGCCTGGATCCTCTACGGCATGGGGGGACGCCTGGAGACGACAGGCCTCTGGTGGCGTTGGGGCCGGGTGCAGTTGCTGGTGGCCCTGGGCTTGCTGCCACTGCTCCTGCTTTTCTTCCAGCAGGGGTCACTCAGTGCGCCACTGGCCAATCTGCTGGCAGTGCCGTGGGTCAGCCTGTTGGTGGTGCCGCTGACCCTGACAGGGGTGTTGCTGCTCGGTCTCTGGCCCGCAGCGGGTGGGGGGCTGTTGTCACTGGCGGCCACGCTGATGGCGTGGCTCTGGCCCGTGCTGCAGTGGCTGAGCGAGGCGATTCCAGTGCTGCCCCTGGCCGCCTCCGGTTGGCAGGTACTCCCGGCACTGCTCGGCCTGATCTGGTTGTTGGCACCGCGGGGCTGGCCGCTACGGAGCATGGGGGTGGTGTTGTTGTTGCCACTACTGTTACGCCAGCCCGATGTGCCGGAGCCGGGTAGTGCCCGCTTGACGGTGCTGGATGTGGGGCAGGGACTGGCGGCGGTGGTACAGACCCATCGGCACACCCTGCTTTTTGATACCGGCCCCGCCTTTGCCTCTGGTTTCGATACCGGCGACGCGGTGGTGATACCGTTCCTGCGTCAGATTGGGGTTGGCAGAATCGATACCCTGCTGGTCAGTCACGGCAATAGCGATCACGCGGGAGGAGTGGACTCGGTACTGCGGCAGATACCTGTAGAGAGGGTTCTGGCCGATGCGGAGGTTGCCAGCGGGCTGAGTGGTGCGCAGCCCTGTGAGCGGGGTCATAGCTGGCAGTGGGACGGGGTGGTGTTCCGTATCCTGCATCCGGGAAGGGGGTTGCAGCGCGGTGATGAGAATAACCACTCCTGTGTGCTGAGGGTCAGCGTTGGCGAGCATGCCCTGCTGCTGACCGCCGATATCGAAGTGGGGGCGGAGCGGGAGTTGCTGGCAAGTGAGGAAGCGCTGCGGGCGGATCTGCTGCTGGTCCCTCACCATGGTAGCCAGAGCTCCTCCAGCACCGCATTCATTGAGGCGGTGCAGCCGCAATGGGCGCTCTTCTCGGTGGGTTATCGCAATCGGTACGGTTTTCCCCATACGGAGGTGAGTTCGCGTTACGCGGATCGTGGCATCCTCACCGCCCGCACCGATGCGGCCGGTGCGCTACAAATCGAACTGAAGGAAGAGGGGATAACGCCACCAGCGGCTTTTCGTCAGCAAAACAGACGACTTTGGCACGGAAATATGTGAGTGGCTCCCCTAGGCGCGGTGGCATTACTTTGTTAAATTGACCCGCTGATTTTTCATTGAATCCGGGGAAGCAAAATCGTGTTTGAAATGGTAACCGCAGGCGGCTGGCTCATGCTGCCGATCATCCTCTCATCGGTGGCGGCAGTGGCCATCATCGTCGAACGCTTCTGGGCGCTGAAGCAGGAGAAGATCGTCCCCGCCAATCTGGTCGCCCATGTCTGGTCCCTGCACAAAAAGAACGAATTGAACCGGGAGCGACTCAAGGCACTGCGCGGTAGTTCGCCGCTGGGCCGTATCCTTGCCGCCGGTCTGCTCAACATGCACCACGACCGCGAAGTGATGAAGGAGGCGATTGAGGATACCGGTCGCCAGGTGGTGGTTGAACTGGAGCGCTTCCTCAATACCCTTGGCACCATCGCTTCAATCACTCCGTTGCTGGGTCTGCTCGGTACCGTTATCGGTATGATCAAGGTCTTCACCGCTATCACCGCCATGGGCGTTGGCAATCCGACCGTACTGGCAGGCGGTATCTCCGAGGCGCTGATCACCACCGCTGCCGGTCTCTCTGTCGCCATTCCCAGCCTGATGTTCTACCGCTACTTCCGTGGCAAGGTCGACATGCTGGTGCTGAAAATGGAGGAGGAGGCACTCAAGCTGGTAGAGGTAATGCACGGCCAGCGTGAGTCCGGTGAGGAGGCCGCCTGATGCGGCTGCAGACCCGTACCCGCGAGGAGCCGGATGTCAATCTGACACCGCTGATCGACGTCGTCTTCCTGCTACTGATCTTCTTCATGGTCTCCACCACCTTCGAGCGTGAGACCGAGATCAGCATCGAACTGCCAGAGGCGAGTGGCCCGCAGATCAAGACCGACAAGAAGGTGGTCGAGATCAGTATCGACGACAAGGGGCGTTACTTCGTCAACAAGAAAGAAGTGATCAACACCCAGATCGATACCCTCAAACGCGCCATTCAGGAGGCCGCCGGTGATGACAAGAAACCGCGCATTATCCTCAGCGCCGATCGCAAGACCACTCACCAGTCGGTGATCTCAGCGATGGACGCAGTGCGCCAGCTCGGTTTCGTCAACATGACCTTCGCCACCAGCAAACCCAAAGACGGTAATTGAAGGCAATGAAAGCAGAAAAATCTGACGGCACGCGGATCTACCGCCGCCTGCTGGGCTATGTGCTTCCGCACTGGCACGCCTTTCTCATTACCATTTTCAGTCTCGTGGTGGTGGCACTCTCCGAGGTGGCCTTTGCGGCCTACATCAAACCGTTGATCGATGGTAGCTTCGTTGAAAAAGATCCGACGGTAATCAAATACGCGCCGCTGATTATGGTGGCGATCTTCCTCTTCCGTGGCATTGCCACCTATCTCTCTCGCTACTGGATGGCCTGGGTGGCGCGCAAGGTGATCAATGTCCTGCGTGGTGAGATGTTCAGTCAGTTGATCCATCTACCGGTCTCATGGTTCGACATGATGCCGTCCGGTACCCTGCTCTCGAAGCTGGTTTACGACGTGGAACAGGTGGCACGCGCCAGTACCGATGCGATCAGTATTCTGGTGCGCGATACCCTGACAGTGGTTGCCCTGATCGCCTGGATGTTTTACCTCAACTGGTCATTGGCAGTGATCCTGATGATCGGTACTCCCTTCATTGGCCAGGTGATCAATACCGTTAACCGTCGCTTTCGTCGCTACAGCACTCGGATTCAAAACTCGGTGGGCGAGGTTACCCAGATCGCCGAAGAGGCGATTGAAGGACAACGGGTGGTCAAGACCTTCGGCGGCGAAGAGTATGAGCTGCAACGCTTCGAAGCGGCCAACGAAAACAATCGTATGCTCAATATGAAACTGGAGCGTACCAATGCGGCGGCGGTACCGGTGGTGGAACTTATTGCCGCCATCGCCTCCGCCGGGGTGATCTATGTTGCCCTGCAACAGATCGACAGTTCCGGTCTGACCCCCGGCGGCTTTGTCTCGTTTATCAGCGCGATGATGTTGATGCACTCACCGACCAAACGCCTCACCGGCATCGCCGCCAATCTGCAGCGCGGTATCGCTGCCGCCGACAGTATTTTCACCCTGATCGATACCCCTCCGGAGAAGGATGAAGGCCAACGCGAATTACAGCGGGCGCGTGGCGACGTGGCGTTTGAGGGCGTCACCTTCCGTTACGGTGAGGAGGCGGGTATCGTGCTTCACGATCTCGATCTGCGTATTGATGCGGGTATGAGTGTCGCCCTGGTAGGGCGCTCTGGTAGTGGCAAGACCACGCTGGCCAGCCTGTTACCCCGCTTCTACGATGTGACTCGCGGTCGTATCCTGATCGACGGTATCGATATTCGCGAGCTGCCGCTGCGCCAGTTGCGCGATCAGATCGCGTTGGTGAGCCAGCACATCACCCTGTTCAACGATACCATCGCCAACAACATCGCCTATGGCCGTCTCGAAGGTTCCAGTCGCGAGGCGATCACCGAGGCCGCAGAAGCGGCCCACGCGATGGAGTTTATCCGCGAGTTGCCAGACGGTCTCGATACCATGGTCGGGGAGAACGGCGTGCTGCTCTCCGGCGGTCAGCGCCAGCGTCTCGCTATTGCCCGTGCCCTGCTCAAGGACTCGCCGATCCTGATCCTCGACGAGGCGACCTCGGCGCTGGACACCCAGTCGGAGCGCCACATCCAGGCGGCGCTGGAGAAGGTGATGCAGAATCGTACTACCCTGGTCATCGCCCACCGTCTCTCCACCATTGAAAGCGCGGATCGCATCGTAGTGATGGAGAAGGGGCGTGTGATCGAGAGCGGTAAACATCAGGAACTGCTGGCGCAAAACGGACAGTACGCCGCCCTCTACAACCTGCAATTCCAGGAGAAGAGCTGAGCGGCCCATGAAACGACTCGACTACTACTGGTACGAAAAAAGCCCCTGGCTGTGGTTCTTATGGCCGCTGTCGCTGCTGTTTGCGCTACTGTCCGGGCTGCGCCGCTGGCTCTATCGTATGGAGGTTTTTGCCGCCTACCGACCACCGCTGCCGGTCATCATCGTCGGTAACATCACCGTCGGTGGGAGTGGCAAGACGCCGCTGGTGGTCTGGCTGAGCAGCTATCTACGTGAAAAGGGTTTCCGACCGGGTATTGTCAGTCGTGGCTACGGCGGTCAGGCCAAACAGTGGCCGCAGGATGTGACCCCCGATAGCGATCCGGCGCTGGTGGGTGACGAGGCGGTATTGCTGGCTGGGCGCACCAACTGCCCGATGGTGGTCGGCCCTGACCGACCCGCCGCGGTGCGTCGTCTGATTGCACAGCACGATATTAACGTCATCATCTCTGACGACGGCCTGCAGCATTACGCGCTGGCGCGTGACATCGAGATCGCCGTGGTCGATGGCAAGCGTCGTCTCGGTAATGGCCTCTGCCTGCCCGCAGGTCCGTTACGCGAATCCACAAGGCGACTACGCACGGTGGACTTCGTCGTCAGCAATGGCTCTGCCCACAGTGGCGAATGGTCGATGAGCCTGCACGGCGACGAAGCGGTCTCCCTGAGCGACAGCCGTCGGCGCAAGCTCAGTGAGTTTTCCGATCTGCCGGTACACGCGGTGGCTGGGATCGGTAATCCGCAGCGCTTCTTCGACTTTTTGCGGCAGAACGGCCTGGAGCCGATCTGCCATCCCTTCTCGGATCACCACCCCTATGGCGAGGGCGATCTGGAATTCGCCGGTTCCAACCAGGTGCTGATGACGGAGAAGGATGCGGTAAAATACCGTCGCTTTACCGGGACACGGCACTGGTTTGTGCCGGTGACCGCAAGCCTGCCCGACGCCTTTGGCCCAAAGGTCATCGCCTCTCTGGAGAAGATTCATGGATAAAAAACTGTTGGCAATTCTCGTCTGCCCCCTCTGCAAGGGACCGTTGGTCTACAACAAGGCGGCGCAGGAGCTGATCTGTAAAGGGGATCGCCTGGCCTATCCCATCCGCGACGACATCCCGGTCTTACTTGAGGATGAAGCACGCCAGTTGGGTAGCGACGAAGAGGTCTGAGTGTCTTTCCACGTCATTATCCCGGCGCGTTACGCCTCCACCCGCCTGCCGGCCAAACCGCTACTCGATATCGGCGGCAAGCCGATGTTGCAGCACGTCTGCGAACGGGCTGCGGAGAGCGGCGCGAGTTCGGTCACCGTGGCGACCGATGATCTGCGTATCGTCGAGGCCGTGGAGGGTTTCGGTGGGCAGGTCTGCATTACCGGCAAACACCACCAGTCGGGGAGTGAGCGACTGGCGGAGGCGGTGCTGAGGCTGGGACTTGAAGACGACGACATCGTGGTCAATTTGCAGGGGGACGAACCACTGATGCCCGCCGCGCTGCTCAGTCAGGTCGCGCAGCTGCTGCAGGGGGATCACGCTGCCGAAATGGCGACACTCTGCACCCGCATCCATACCGCCGCCGAGCTGTTCGATCCCCATGTGGTCAAGGTGGTGATGGACGCCAGGGGGAATGCCCTCTATTTCAGTCGCGCCGTGATCCCCTGGGATCGGGACGCCTTCGCCGTGACCACCGAAGAGCTTCCGGAACAGGCGGTGCACTACCGGCATCTGGGGATCTACGCCTACCGCGCCGGTTTTCTAAAGCGCTACGTCAAAATGGAACCCTGCGACCTGGAACGGATGGAGTCACTGGAACAGTTGCGGGTACTGTGGCACGGCGGCCAGATCCAGGTGGCCGAAGCGGCGGAACTGCCCGGACCGGGTGTCGATACGGCGGAAGACCTGGAGCGGGTGCGGGCCCTATTCGCAGGCTGACAGACCCAACTGGCAAAATTCCGGATGGAGCGTGCCGTCTTCGGCTAGCAGGGGCAGGGTGAAGGTCTCCGCCACGTGACGTCCCGATTCACCATACTGGTTAGACTGCAAGGCACTACGCTGACCTATCTCCTCCAGCACCAGCGTGGCATCCTCTTCCAGCAACTCGATCACCATGCAGATCCTCCCCTGGTAGTTGACCTCACTACCGATAAGTCGTCGCAGGGTGGTTTTATGGTGGTCGCTAAGTATCATCATGGCATTTCACGGCAGCGGGGGAGTCGGTATCATGCTACTTCAATGCGGCCCTTCTTCCTGTATTCAAGCCGCTATCGGATGTGGAGTAATCGAGAATCGTCATGAGCGATAGACAAATTCATGTGTTGATGGTGTGCATGGGCAATATCTGCCGCTCCCCACTGGCCCACGGGTTGTTTGAAGACCTGGTGGAACGGGAGGGATTGTCGGAGTTGATCGTGGTCGATTCGGCGGGGACCCACGCCTATCACGTGGGTGAGCCACCGGATCCCCGTTCGCAACAGACCGCACTGCGGCACAACATCGATCTGAGTCGGCAGCGTGCCCGTCGCGTCGCAGCGGATGACTTTGAACGCTTCGATTACATCCTGGCAATGGACCAGGATAACTACACCAACCTGATCAATAGTGCGCCGAAAGGGCAGCAGCATAAGGTACGACTGTTTCTGGAATTTGCCCCGCAACGACGTGAGCGTGAAGTACCGGATCCCTACTATGGCGGGCACGACGGCTTCGAGCATGTCTATGAACTGGTTGAAGCGGCAGCGATGGGACTACTGGCGGATATTCGCGGCAGGCACGGGCTGTAGTTGCCGAGGAGAGGTTTGGCGAAATAAAAAAAGGGGCGCTAAAAGCGCCCCTTTTATTTTAACGTCAGGCCTGATCAGGCTTCGTTATCCATCTCCGGTTTGCTGGCGACGGGTGTTGGTTTGATGGTTTCCACCTGTTGCAGTTTGAACTCCGAGCGGGGTGGTGTCTGAGGTTCGCTCTCAACCGGCTCCTGCACAGATTCAATAACTGGCTGCTCTTCTTCCACTACCGGCTCCGCTGCCTGTTCAACCACCGGTTCCTGCGGTTGTTCTTCAGCAACCGACTCCGCTGTTTGTTCAGCCACTGGCTCCTGCGGTTGTTCTTCTACAACCGGCTCCGCTGCCTGTTCAACCACTGGTTCCTGTGGTTGTTCTTCTACAACCGGCTCCGCTGTGTACTCAACCACCGGTGCCTGCGGCGGCTCTTCAACAACTGGCTCCGCTGCGTACTCAACTTCCGGTGCCTGCGGCGGCTCATCGACAACCGGCTCCGCTTCGTATTCAACCACTGGTGACTGCGGCTGCTCTTCAGCAACCGGCTCTGCTTTGGCCTCAACTACCGGTTCCGCATTCGCCTCAACGACATGCGCCTGCGACGGCTCTTCAGCCACGGCTGCCATTGGGGTGCTCTCTACTGTGGGTGAGCTTTCCTCAGCGGCCGGGATGTTGGCTTCGGTAGCGGGTTGCTCGCCACTACGCGCTGCACTCTCTACCACGTCTTCGCTACGACGCGGACGGCGGCGAGAGCGACCTGCGTCGCGGCTTTGTTGCTCATCCTGTGGCGCCGGTGCAGGGATGTCGATTACCAGCGGCTCTTCGTCGCCGGCACCTTCCATGTTGTTCACTACAACATCGGTCTGCTTGTTGCCACCACTGCGGCGTCCGCCACGACGACGGCCACCACGTTTACCGCGACGGGTGCTGCGCTCGCCATCTGGACGCTCTTCCGCATCGTTGGCCGGAGCAGGGGGTTGATGGGTTTCCATCGACTTTTGCGCCGTCTCCTGCTGTGGCGACTTACGCTTCTCCTGCTGTTCCTGTTTGTTACCGCGCTCATTGCCGCCACGCTCACCGCGTTCGCCAC
>JBNKBG010000023.1:0-32746 GCA_050287105.1 Thiohalomonadaceae bacterium | reverse complement strand
GAAAGATGGCTCACATCTCCTACGAATACCGTTTTTTATTTGAGGATGGTCGCCAGGAGGTCTTTGACGTTCGTTTGGACGCCACGACCCTGGAACCGTTAAATCCTGTCCCCAAGCATCCACGCGACTGGACCTTGCTGGATTCGCACAAGTGTAGCCACTGCCCGCTGGATGCACTGGAGCATCCACACTGCCCCCTGGCGCTGCGCTTGCAGACCCTGACTGACCGTATGGGCGGCGTGACCTCCATCGACAACGTCGAGGTTACCGTTACCGTTTATGAACGTAATATCACCCGTAGCGCTACCGCCCAGGAGGCGATCAGCTCGCTGATGGGGATCATCACCGCTACCAGCGGTTGCCCGCATATGGTGTTCTTCAAGCCGATGGCGCGTTTTCATCTGCCTTTTGCCAACACCCGCGAGACCTTCTACCGCGCGGCCTCCATGTACATGCTGGGGCAGTACTACCGCTGGCAGGCAGGCAGGAACGTGGATATGGAGCTGGATGGACTGCTTGAGTTTTACAGCCATGTGGCGAAGGTCAACAAGGGGATCGCCGAGCGGCTGCGTGCCGAGCGGCGCGAGGATGGCACGGTAAACGCCATCGTGCTGCTCGACATGTTCGTCAAGAGTATGCCGGTGCTGATCAAGGAGACACTGGAAGAGTTCAAGCCTCTGTTCCAGCCATACGTCGATATGGAAATGAAGTAGCCAGATAATAACCCGGTAATTTAATCAAATTTTTTCTTGACTGTATTCCTTGGGATTAGCTAGAGTAATCGCGTACCAGTAATTGGTTACATCCCCAAGTTAAAAAGGGAGGCAGAGATGCCTCCCTTTTTTTATACATTTTTGACAATCAGCTATAAAACAATAACTTACAGTAAAGCCTTTGCGCCATACCCGGGAATAGTTGATAATAAGCAGCTTCTTATTGAGCCTCTGCAATATCCCCTGAATCAAGAGACGCCAGTTCTCCAGGCGGCATGAGGCCACCTTTGAACTGATTTGCCCGCATTTTCCGGAGTCATCTTGATGTCCAATTTATTTTGCAACCTTACGCTGATTCGCTGGCTACCGTTCCTGCGCTGGTTCCCCCTGGTCAATCGCGACAGTGTGCGCGCCGATATCATGGCCGGTCTGACCGGTGCGGTAATCGTACTGCCACAGGGTGTCGCCTTTGCCATGATCGCCGGTCTGCCGCCGGAATACGGTCTCTACACCGCCATCGTACCGCCGATTATCGCCGCCCTGTTCGGCTCCTCATTCCACCTGATCTCCGGTCCGACCACGGCGATCTCCATTGTGGTCTTTAGTACCATCAGCCCGCTGGCAGAACCGGGTAGCGCTCAGTACATCACGCTGGTGCTGACCCTGACACTGATCGCCGGTGCCTTCCAGCTCGCCCTCGGCCTGGCGCGGATGGGCACTCTGGTCAACTTCGTTTCGCACACGGTGGTGGTTGGTTTCACGGCGGGTGCCGCGATCCTGATCGGTACCAGCCAGCTCAAGCACTTCTTCGGTGTCGAGATTCCCCGTGGCGAATCCTTTGCTCACACCTGGGTGGTGCTGTTCCAGAAGATGCCTGAAGCAAATCTCTATGTGGTAGCGATCGCCCTCACCACCCTGCTGAGCGCCATCGCGTTCAAGAAGCTCCTGCCGCGCTGGCCCAATATGCTGTTTGCCATGGTGATCGGCGCGGTCATGGCATGGCTGTTCGGGGCTGAGGAGCACCATATTCGTCTGGTTGGCAGCCTGCCGGGACAATTGCCACCGTTGTCCGTGCCGGATTTCTCCTTTGGTACGGTCAGGGACCTGGCTTCGGGCGGTCTGGCTGTGGCGTTGCTGGGTCTGGTCGAAGCGGTATCCATCTCCCGTTCGGTGGCCTCCAAGTCACATCAGCGTATCGATGGAAACCAGGAGTTCATTGGTCAGGGTCTGGCCAATATTTTTGGCGCCTTCGTCTCCTCCTACGCTTCGTCCGGTTCATTTACCCGTACCGGGGTAAACTACACTGCCGGGGCACGTACACCGATGGCGGCGATCACCGCAGCGGTCTCCCTGGCACTGATCCTGTTGCTGGTGGCGCCACTCACCGCCTACCTGCCGATCCCGGCGATGGCGGGTATTCTGCTGCTGGTGGCCTATAACCTGATCGACTGGCACCACATCCACAGCATCGTCCACACCAGCCGTGCCGAGGCCAGCGTACTGGCGACCACCTTCTTCGCCACTCTGTTCCTGGAACTGGAGTTTGCGATCTACGCCGGGGTGATGCTGTCACTGGTGATGTACCTCAACCGCACCTCCCGTCCGACGATTACCACGATGGCACCGGATAGCAGCGAAATTAATCGCCCCATGGTCAATGTGGCGCGCCAGCCACAGCCACAGTGCCCACAGATGCGAATCGTGCGTATGGACGGTTCACTGTTCTTTGGCGCGGTAAACCATGCCGCCAACCTGTTCCGCAATTTCACCGATGAGTCACCGGAGCAGAAGCATATTCTGGTGTTGGCTCATTCCATGAACTTTATCGATGTGGCGGGTGCGGAGTGGTTGATCCAGGAGGCCAATCGCCTGAAGCAACTGGGCGGTGGGTTGTATCTGTGTAATCCGAAGGAGACGGTGTGTGAATTTATGCGCAAGAGCGGGTTGATCGACGCCATCGGTGAGACGAATGTTTTCGACTCCAAGAGCGAGGCGATTCAATCCATCTTCCTCAAGCTCCAGCGCGATAAATGTCGTCAGTGCGAACGACGCGTTTTCCAGGAGTGCCAGAGCGTGCCGTTTATCAAGGCAGCATAAGCTTTATAGTTGATATCAGCTCAACTTTAACGGCGGCTCATCGAGCCGCCGTTGTTGTTCTCGTAGGGTTAAAATCTGTTCTTCCCAATATTTCACCGTATTGAACCAGGGAAAGGCCATGGGGAAGGCAGGATCCTGCCAGCGTCTTGCCAGCCAGGCGGAGTAGTGCAGCAGGCGCAAGGTACGTAACGGTTCGATTAACGCCAACTGGCGGCGATCGAAATCGAAGAACTCCTCATACCCCTCAAGGATCTCGCTTAATAGCTTCACCATCTCGGCAGGTTCACCGCTGAGCAACATCCACAGATCCTGTACCGCAGGTCCCATACGACAATCGTCCAGATCCACCAGATGTGCACCGCTGTCGGTCCAGAGAATATTGCCCGGATGGAAATCACCATGCAGGCGTATCGGGGTGTAACGCACAGCTGCGAATTGCGCCTTGAGTGTAGTGAGCAACTGCTCGGCCAGATCACGGTACTGGCGTTCATACTCCGCGGGCAGAAAGGCGTGTTCCATCAGATAGGCGAGACTGGCATCACCAAAGTTCTCTGGTGTCAGTTCAGGACGATGGGCGAAGGGTTTGGCTGCGCCGAGGGCGTGGATGCGGCCGAGGAATTGTCCCAGTCGATACTGGGTATCGGGATCAAAAAGCTCCGGGCTGCGACCGCCGCGCCGTGGGAACAGTGCGTAGCGAAATCCTGCAAAGGTGTGCAGGGTGTGATTGTCAGACCCGGGTAGCGGCGCCACCACCGGGATCTCCAGTGCCGCCAGCGCCAGGGCAAATTCGTGCTCCTCAAGGATCTGCTCATCGCTCCAGCGCTCCGGGCGATAGAATTTGCCGACCAGAAATCCTTCATTCTCCTCACCGATCTGGTAGACCCGGTTTTCGTAACTGTTTAGCGCGAGCAGCGAACCGGTGGGCAGGTAACCCTCCGCCTCAAGGGCGTCGAGAATGGTGTCCGGGGTCAGGGCATCATAGGGATGGTGATTCACAGTGGCATCTGGCAAGGTAATGATTCCCGATAACAGTTGCGGTATATGGGTTCAAGATGAAGATTGCCTCCTGGAATGTCAATTCACTTAATGTTCGTCTGCCGCATGTTTTGCAGTGGCTTGAGTCGGTGCAGCCCGATGTGCTGGCCCTGCAGGAAACCAAATTGGTGGATGAAAAATTCCCTGTAGCGGAGATAGAGGCGGCGGGCTATCACGTCGTCTTTTCCGGGCAGAAAACCTACAACGGCGTGGCGTTAGTGAGTAAACACTCCATTGAGGATGTGATTACTGATCTGCCGGGGTTGGACGATCCGCAACGGCGGATCCTCGGCGCGACTATCAACGGTGTACGCATCCTCGATCTCTATGTGGTCAACGGACAGGAGGTCGGTTCGGATAAGTTTGCCTACAAAATGCACTGGTTAGAGAAGGTGCGTGAATACATCAGGCAGGATCTGATAAACCACGAAAACTATGTGGTGCTCGGTGACTTCAACATCGCTCCGACCGATGCGGATGTACATGACCCCAGATCATGGCACGAGAAAATTCTTTGTAGTACGCCGGAGCGTGAAGCGCTACAGGCAATTCTTGGACTAGGTTTTGTTGATACCTTCCGCCAATTTAAGCAGGAGGAAAATTCGTTCAGTTGGTGGGATTACCGCATGAACGGATTCAAGCGCAATCTGGGTCTGCGCATCGATCTGATCCTGGCCTGTGAGGCGTTGGCAAAACAGTGCCAAAGTTCCAGCATCGATAAAGTCCCACGCGGTTGGGAACGTCCATCGGATCATGCGCCTGTCGTGGCTGAGTTCTCGCTCTGAGCATGTATCAGTTTCGTCCTGCCACTGAAGATGACTTCGCTGCCATTTGCGATCTGATCAGTAGCAGGGAGGAGCTGTTCCTCGTATACCCGGCTGGGCAGTATCCTCTTACAGCCGAACAACTTGCCGACCTGGCAGGGAAACGCAGGGAGATGACAGTCGCCACAGAGGGTACGGTGGTTGTCGGCTTTGCCAATTTCTACGATCTCGATCCCGGTAAGTCGGTATTCATCGGTAATGTCGTTGTGGCGAAAGCACATCGCGGTCGAGGGTTGGGGCGGCTATTGGTGACCGAGATGATCAACAAGGCCTTCGGCGCCTATAACCTGCCGGAGGTACGCCTGTCGGTGTTTGCTGGTAACCACACCGCCCTGCTGCTCTATGCCGGGCTCGGATTTGCACCCTGCCGCGTCGACCAGCGGCTTGACGGGGAGGGGAGGCGTCTGGCGCTGATTCACATGCGTCTTTACCGACACTGAGCCGTTATCGCGTTTGCCTCCCAAACAGCCTCCCCGCATAATGCCCCAAACCTGAAACCGGTGGCGGCGATGAAATACCACGACCTACGCGACTTTATCCAACAACTGGAACAACGCGGTGAGCTGAAGCGAATCACCGTCGAGGTCGATCCCTACCTGGAGATCACCGAGATCGCCGATCGCACCCTGCGCGCGGGCGGACCTGCGCTGCTGTTTGAAAACCCGAAGGGCTCCAATATTCCCCTGCTGGCGAACCTCTTCGGGACCCCGGAGCGGGTCGCGCTGGGTATGGGCGAAGAGTCGGTCTCGGCGCTGCGTGAGGTCGGTAAACTGCTCGCCTATCTGAAGGAGCCCGAGCCACCCAAAGGCCTGAAGGACGCCATGGAGAAGCTGCCGGTGTTCAAGAAGGTGCTGCACATGTCGCCCAAGGTGGTGAAGAAGGCACCTTGCCAGGAGGTGGTGCTCGAAGGGGACGAGGTCGATCTGGGCAAGCTGCCGATCCAGACCTGTTGGCCCGGTGATGTGGCACCGCTGATTTCCTGGGGGCTGGTGGTTACCAAGGGCACGCGCAAACCGCGACAGAACCTCGGTATCTATCGCCAGCAGGTGATCGCGAAGAACAAGGTGATCATGCGCTGGCTATCCCATCGTGGTGGCGCCCTCGATTTTCGCGACTGGCAGGAGAGCCATCCCGGCGAACCGTTCCCCATCGCCGTGGCGCTGGGCGCCGATCCGGCGACCATCCTCGGTGCGGTCACCCCGGTGCCGGACAATCTTTCCGAATACGCCTTTGCCGGGCTGCTGCGCGGCGGCAAGAGCGAGGTGGTGAAGTGTATCGGCAGCGATCTCCAGGTCCCGGCTTCGGCGGAGTTCGTGCTGGAGGGTTTCATCTATCCCGACGACATGGCCGATGAAGGGCCCTATGGCGACCACACCGGCTACTACAACGAGGTGGATCGCTTCCCGGTCTTCACCATCGAGCGCATTACCCAGCGCAAAGACCCCATCTACCACTCCACCTACACCGGTCGTCCGCCCGATGAACCGGCGGTGCTCGGGGTGGCGTTGAACGAGGTCTTCGTGCCGATCCTGCAGAAGCAGTTCCCGGAGATCGCTGACTTCTACCTGCCACCGGAGGGGTGTTCCTACCGCCTTGCCGTGGTGTCGATGAAGAAGCAGTATCCCGGTCACGCCAAGCGGGTAATGTTGGGGATCTGGTCCTTCCTGCGCCAGTTCATGTACACCAAGTTCGTTATCGTGGTCGATGAGGACATCAACATCCGCGACTGGCAGGATGTGATCTGGGCCATTACTACCCGCATGGATCCGACACGTGATACTACCCTGCTGGAGAACACGCCTATCGACTACCTCGACTTCGCCTCACCGGTCTCCGGTTTGGGCGGCAAGATGGGGATGGACGCGACCAACAAGTGGCCGGGGGAGACAGAACGGGAGTGGGGTGCGCCGATAGTGCGGGACGAGGCGGTAAAGCAGCGAGTGGATGAAATCTGGTCTGAACTGGGGATCGACGATGTCTGAAAAGAGTAACGACAGTGACAAAGTAATTGCCGAGTTGTTTGCCAACAACCGCCAGTGGGCGCAGTCGATCCTGGCGGAGGACCCGAAGTTCTTTCAGCGTCTGGCGCAGCAGCAGAATCCGGAATATCTCTGGATCGGTTGCTCTGACAGCCGTGTCCCGGCTAACGAGATCCTCGGTATGTTACCGGGCGACATCTTCGTTCACCGCAATATTGCCAATGTGGTGGTGCACACCGATCTCAACTGTCTCTCGGTGATCCAGTTTGCCGTGGATGTGCTCAGGGTACGGCACATTATCGTTACCGGTCACTATGATTGCGGTGGGGTAAAAGCCGCGGTTGAGCGGCGCAAATACGGATTGGCCGACAACTGGTTGCGGCATGTCCAGGACGTGCAGCAGAAGCACGAAGAGCACCTGCAAAGCATTGAACCGGGAAAGGCTTTTCAAGATCGTATGTGCGAATTAAATGTCATCGAGCAGGTACAAAACGTCTGCCAAACCACGGTTGTGCAGGATGCCTGGCAGCGTGGTCAGGAGCTCTCCGTACACGGCTTTGTCTACAGTATTCACGACGGTCTGCTACGCAATCTGCATATCTCAGTCAGTGGTTGTGAGGAGTTAGCGGGTCACTACCAGTCAGCACTGGATGCCCTGGCCAACTCCTGAGCCACCCCCCGGCTAGAAAAACCATACTTTTCAACTGGAAACATCCGTTTCCTCGTCTATGCTTTCAAAACCGCTAGAGAAAAGTCCTTTCGTGTCCGTGGACGCCTGGGAGTGAAACGATATGGAAATCACCTGCCAATCTACATGGAGTGTATTGTCTCCCCACGACTCATATCCTGTGCGACAGCAGCAACCGGGTAACTGTGCATGACCAGCCTCATGCAGAGGGTTCCCGTGTGCGAGCGTCTGGTCAATCTGGACGTACTGGCGCAGTACGTAGGAAGTGACCCGTTGCTGCAGCGCCGGATTAGTAAGCGCTTTCTCGAGTCGACACGGCAGGTGGTAGCAGAAATGCAGCAGGCGGCGGAGCAGGATGGTTTTGCCCGGATCAGCAATCTGGCACATCGCATCAGGCCGTCAGCAGTGGCAATGGGGGCCGCAAGATTGAGTGAGTTGGCCTCGCATCTTGAGCAGGCCTCGCGGGATCAATGTAGTGAAAGGGTACGTGAGCAACTGGTGAAGTTGACCGCGATTCTGGCACAACTGGAAGGGGAGATTGCCTCCCTGACTGCAACAGCGGCTGTCGCAAAATAACAAAAAAGGTGACAACGATGAACAAGGTGCTTTTGATTGATGACGACCCGATGATGGGTGAGTTGATGTCTCCGGTGCTAAGTGCGTTGGGTATGGATGACATCGCAATTGCCAATGACGGTGATACCGCCCTGCAATGGGTTGACGGCGATAAGGAGCAACCCGCGCTGATCCTGTGTGACTTGCGTATGCCGGGCATGGATGGGATACGCTTCCTACGGCATCTGAGCGAACGTCATTACCAGGGTGAGATCGTCATCATGAGTGGTGAAAATTCCCGCCTGCTGGAGACCGTCTATGATCTGGGAATTGCACGGCAGCTCGATATTCGTGGCGCCCTGGAGAAGCCGATCACCAGCAAAGCCCTGGCCCGGGTACTCAAGAACCAGAGTAGAACGAGCCCGGCGACCAAAGAGGAATCCCTGCCGTTGCTGAACTCAGAGGACCTGGCCCGCGGTCTGCGTGCGGGTGAAATCGTCGCCCAGTATCAACCCAAGGTAGACATCGCTACCAGGAAGATCGACGGTGTAGAAACCCTGGTGCGCTGGTATCACAAGGATCTGGGACTGATTGTTCCTGATCGATTTATCCCCATGGCTGAGCACAGCCGATTGATCGACGAGTTGACGGAAACGGTCATCTACCAGGCCCTACGTAGTGCTGCAGGCTGGAAGAAGCTGGGCCTGCATATTCCGGTGGCGATCAATGTATCGGTACATAATCTGCAGCGTCTGGATCTACCTGACTGGCTGTTTGCCACGGCCGCTTCACTGGGTGTTGATCCCACGCTCATTACCATCGAGGTGACCGAGTCTCGTTTGATGGAAAACCTGACCGACGCCCTTGAAATACTGACCCGTCTCTCCCTGCAGGGGATCAACCTTTCCATCGATGACTTTGGTACCGGTTACGCCTCAATGGATCAATTACGGCGCATACCGTTCAATGAGCTGAAGGTCGACCGCAGCTTCGTCAGTCGCGCACACTACGATACTGCTGCGATGGCGATACTTGAGTCGAGTGTCGAATTGGGTAAAAAGCTTGGCATGACTCTGGTGGCCGAAGGTGTAGAGAGCCGCTCCCAGTGGCAGATGGTGGAGAAGCTGGGTTGCAACAAGGTGCAGGGTTTCTACGTCAGTAAGGCGATGAACGGTAGTGACATCCCTGGTTGGGTAGAGGTCTGGGATAAGACCCGCAAATTCTGGCACTGACAACAATCCCATCACGGAAATGAAAACGCCACCGGCAAAACCGGTGGCGTTTTTGTTTGCAGAGCTATTTGATAACGGGTAGTCCACTCAGGTAGCCGATGGCTGCCTTGCGCTTGTTGTTCCACTGCGCCTTGATCAATGGGTCGACCTGGGCTTTTAGCGCAGCATCCATGGTAACGATGTAGTCACCTGGATGCTGGAAGTTGCTCATGACATAGGCAAAGCCATTCATGTCTTCCACTGCCTGCAATCCAGTGGACTCGGCACCAGCCGGGATAGACATAATGCGCGACAGCTTCTTGGTATCTACGTTGTAGGCCCAGAGGAAGTTGTTCACGTGCATGCCGCTGTCTTCACCGATGAACAGGGTGCGTGCCTTTTCTGAAAACTTGAGGTTGTCCGGGTTGGCGATGGCGTTTTCATCGGCAGTGTTGCCTACCAAATCGGCAGCAACAAGGTCTGTTCCCCATACGGTACCGGTCATGCTGGTGCCGACCCAGTCGCTGCTGATGGCTGTCGTGGTGTTGGTATCGCTCTGACCACCGGCCAGTGACAGCTCATAGACGGCACCGGCCTTAACCTGAGCCAGCTGAATATCGTCAACTGGATCAGTGACGTCGAAGCCTGTCACCATGCCTTTTTGCAGATAGGAAATGGCGATATAGACCTTTTTATCTGCCTCGTTGACGGTAACCCCTTCCATTTTGTTGAACTCGGTCGTGGCACCGAGAAGCGCGGCATAACGACGTGTCTCCAGGAAGGCAGCTGCCTGTTCCATACCCGCATTCAGTTGCAGATACTCATGACCATTGTTGGTGTGGACATGAGTAAAGCCTGCTGCGGCACCCGGCGAAGTCGTAAAAATGTCATTAAAGGTGATTGCTGTGCCGCCAGCTCCGCCGGTAGCGATCAGAGCAGCGATCTGTGCATCAGTGGCATGGCCGAGATTGATCCAGCTGAGGGTGGCAGTACCAACATCCACAGCACTGGTCTGGGTCCATTTGGCGGCATACAACGTACCGGCACTCAGGTCGGCTGTGGTGTCGGCAACGAACATGAACAGACCAGTATAGCCGCCGTCATCACCCATATAGACCGTCTTCTGATCGGGCATGACCTGGACCAGTTCGCGAGCAATCCGGCCCATGGTGTAGTGCTTGACCACGGAGGCAGCACCAGTGGCATCCACGCTAACTTCCGGTACCGCGCCGTAGTGGTAGGGATTAGCCGTTGTGGCGCCACCGAAATAGTTTTGGGTAAACGGTACGTCGACACTGGCGGCGCCAAGAGCGGCATTTGGCTCATACTCTTCGCTGCCAAGATGGGTGTTCCAGGGCGAGAGGGAAGCGGCACAGGGGATCCAGAGGCCGTTAACACCGGACATGTCGATATTACTGTAATCAACCACACTCAGTTCACCGGTGCCGATATCCTGATCGATAGTGGAGAGTCCCATGGTCATCGGCAACAGGCCGTAGGCGCTAAGGCCACTGTTATCAGCGGTGACATATTCAAAATGGGTCACCATGAACAGTGGGTTTCCGCTCACTCCCAGCGCGGTGGCATCAGCACCGGCAATTTGCATCAGGCTCTGGCCATCCGGGGCGTCGGAAACATACTGAGTCGGTACGGCGACAACACTGTTGTCCATCAGTGGTGCTCCGGCGGCATCGTACAGGCCGCCGGCGGTAATGCCGCCGACATAATCGGTAGTACCGTAGAGCATCTTGTAGCTGAGATTGACAGTTTTGGTAGTGTTATCGGAATAGGTAACGATGGCCTGGGCGGCAGTGTAGGCATTGGCGCGTTCTACAGCGGTGCTCGGCGCAGCCATACCGACAAATTCTACTGTTGTAGGTACAGCGCTTGACGAGTTTGAACCGGTGTCACAGCCCATCAGGCCGAGGCCGGAAAGCAGTGTGACGGCGGCAAGTTTAGTGTTCATGAATGACTCCCTGAAAATTTGGCGACAGAAACAGATCGGTTCGATAGTCGAACCTCATGCGCACTTTAGGAGTCGAGTATTGCTGCGTATTGAATGAGTGATGACAGGTTGTTGAATTTGATGTGACGGGACAGTTATCGAATTGTTTCAGCTATCCTGCATGGCACGTTCAGCCTGGTTCCTCAGGGCCATAAGCAGGCCATGGGTGCGATGGCGTGGCGCAATCAACCAGAGCTTGAGTGCTCTACGCGGTGGAATTGAGTGCAGGGTGTTGCACAGCAGTTCAATGAAGCGCTGCGGTGATAGATTGCCAAAGCGTGTACCAAGTAGCGGCATAGCCAGATTGCTCAGACGCAGCCGTTCCGCCTCAAGAAACAGATTCTCCAGTGCAGCAAATACCCACTCTTCACGCCAGGTCGGCTTTTGTTCCAGATCGTGAACGATGGCGTAGAGTCGGCGTGGTTCACCACGTTGTGTCACAACACTGCCCAGCGGTGGTTCATGAAAGCGCTCCACCTCCTCGTGTAGACGTTGCAGCGTGGCAATAGGGGCATAAAAGGGTTGCTCAGAGTCGAGCACCATCGCAGTGTCCTGCTCCACTACAATGGCGCTGACCGGAAAAGGCGGACGTTGCTGCGGGCCCAGCTGTATCGACACATTCCCTATCCGTACAACCTGGGAAAGATCGCCGCTGATCAGGTGCAGAAAGCTGGGTTGAGTCTGTGCCATGGGTCGTCCATACCGTGTATTACCCATGAATTTTAGAACCCTCTATGCAAACATTCCTCCCGATCAACCGGTTAATTGACACCTGTCACAAACGATAACGAAAGCAATCGACGGTGTGATCGTTCACCAACCCGGCAGCCTGCATAAAGGCGTAGCAGATGGTGCTGCCGACGAACTTGAAGCCACGCTTCTTTAGTGCCTTGGACATGGCATCCGATTCCGGCGTGCTGGCAGGAACATCGCTCATATTGCGCCAGCGGCTGGTGATGGGCTTGCCGTCGACAAAGCTCCAGATATAGCCGCTAAATCCACCGGGCTCCTTCTGTATTTCAAGGAAGAGGCGGGCGTTGATCACCGTGGCCTCTACCTTGAGTCGATTGCGCACGATACCCGGGTCCTGCAGCAGCTTCTCGATCTTCTTCGGTGTGTAGCGGGCGATCTTCGCCGCATCGAAGTTGTCGAACAGGCGGCGGTAGTTCTCGCGCTTTTTCAGGATGGTGATCCAGGAGAGCCCCGCCTGGGCGCCCTCCAGGATCAGCAGTTCAAACAGGGCGCGGTCATCGTAACAGGGCACGCCCCACTCCTCATCGTGATAGGCCAGATAGAGCGGCTCGTTACCGACCCATTTGCAGCGTGTTTTCTTGTTCATGGAGTATCCTGCTCTATGACCAGTGAATGAGTTATTCCGGTTTATGGCATACCGCTTCGATATTATGGCCATCGGGGCCGTAGACAAAGGCACCGTAGTAGTTCGGATGATAGATCGTTCGAATACCCGGTGCACCGTTGTCCTGTGCGCCAGCCAGGATGGCGGCCGCGTAGAATTGATCAACCTGAGCGCGATTCTCGGCGGCAAAGGCAAAATGCATCGGTGCATGCACATCGTCGCCCGGGCCAAACCAGAATTCCGGTTTGCCGTTCCTGCCAAGTCCCGCCCAGCCTTCGACTTCCATAACAAGTTCGATCCTCAGCGGCGCCAGGCATTGTAGGTAGAACTGTTTGCTTTTTTCGTAATCGGACACGGTGACTCCGAAGTGGTCGATAATCATTGTTGTGATTCCTCATATTTGTGAAGAGACATGGCCTCAGCGATGAGCTGAAAGTCACTCTCGGGTATTTGCAGATGACCGAAGCGGAAAACATAGCCCCAGCGAGTTCGGTCCTTAATGAATGAAAGCTGCTCCAGAAGTGGGCGGATAGACGCTTCGCCGCTTGGCAGGAAACGGATGTCGCGACGAAAGGGAATAAATCCCGGCATCATCTCCACCTGATAAACCTCGTCGCCGATTACTTCACCGATGGCGGTAAAGCGCTGGCAGGGCTGTTTCTCTCCCAGCACCTCCTGCGGCGAGTAGTAGATGATCCCGTCGCCCGTTGTCATGCGCTTCAACGGCTGTGCCTTGCCGTGGCAGAGCTGGGCGAAACCGCCCGCTTTGCCGATCAGCACATGCTGGCGTGAGGCGACACCGATCCAGTAACGTTTCATTACGCTTTTTGCGCCAGGGTTATGACGTAGCCGTTGTTGTCACGTATCCATACTTCGCGCATGCCATAAAACGTGGTGCGTTCCGGGACAACGATCTCGACGTCACTGCCCAATCCCGCCAGCAGTTTGTCGAGGTCTTCTACTTCAAGGTAGAAGGCAGCACTGGCAGCCACCGGCATCTTGGCAAAAGGAGAATAATCTCCGGCAATTGAAGAGCGCTCCTGTAGCATCAGCATCGCTCCACTGCGACTCAGCATGGCCCACTGTAACGGCGTTTTGGCAGAATATTCCGCAGCGACCTGTTCACTGTTGGCGAGCATGCCGTTCAGATAGGTGAAACCGAGGCGGTTGCAATAGAATTCGATACTTGCGTTAACGTCTTCGGTCATCAGATTGGGTGTCAGGGTAGTGCTCATGGTTTGCTCCTTGTGGGTGATTTTGTGCAAGCATAATCACCGCCTACTGACACCCTGCTGTCAGGAGCTTTGGGATACGCTTTGCATTCCGTGTAAGCTGTGATGAATCGGTGAGGAGGTATAGTGATGGCCATCAGTGACGACTATCTGGAATATCTGAAGGAGCTGCTGGAGTGGCTGCCGCAACTGCGTGCCAAACGGATGTTTGGTGGCGCCGGTCTTTATAGTGACGAGATATTCTTCGCCATTGCCGACGATGCAGGCCTCTATCTCAAGGCCGATGCGCAAAGCGTGGAGTTCTACAGAAAAGGCGGCAGCGAGCAGTTCACCTACGAATCTAAGGGTAAGGTGGGGAAGATGAATTTCTGGTCGGTGCCTGCCGATGTGCTGGAAGATGACGACGAGTTACGCACCTGGGTACGTGTGGCACTGGACACCGCTTTGAGAGCGAAGAAATAGCGTATGCGTCGCGCCGACCGCCTCTTTCGCATCACCCAGGAACTGCGCAGCGATCGCTGGATGACCGCGCAAAAACTGGCCGAACTGCTGGAGGTTTCCGAGCGTACTATCTATCGCGACATCCAGGACCTCTCCCTCTCCGGTATTCCGATCATTGCCGAGGCGGGGATGGGCTATCGGCTGATGGAAGGTTTCCGCCTGCCGCCGTTGATGTTTACCGAGGAAGAGTTAGAGGCGTTGCTGCTTGGTGTGCGTATGGTCGGTGTATGGACCGATCCGGTGCTGGCCAATGCGGCGGAGCGGGCGGTGGCGCGCATCGAAGCGGTGTTGCCGGAACGGCTGGTGCCGGAGTTGTCACGTAATACCATCTTGGTGCCGCCCTTCGGACCCGAGGCAGAGGTCGGTGATGCACTGCACCTGCTGCGCCAGGCGGTACGCAGCCAGAGTAAGGTGAAGTTTCACTACCAGCGCGCCGACGGCGAGAAGTCGGTGCGCACCGTCTGGCCGCTTGGACTTGCCTACTGGGGGCGCACCTGGACCTTGATCGCCTGGTGTGAACTGCGCAACGAGCTTCGCCACTTTCGTCTGGATCGTATGAACAACCTGATCGAAAGCGGCGAGTTGTATACAGCGCAGCCGGGCCGAACCCTGGAGGATTTTCTTGCCCAGTACGAAAGCAGCAAGGATTAACTCAACGCACCGATAACCGCCTGCCCAAGGGAGAGGCCACCATCATTGGCCGGTACGTTCCGCGGTGAGATAACCCGCAGTCCCTGCGCACGGAGCAGGCGACTACTCTCTTCCAGCAGCAGACGGTTTTGCCATACGCCGCCATTCAGCGCGACGACCTCGATGCCATGTTGACTCGCCAGTCGTGCGGCAACCTCGCTTACGGCGTGCGCTACACCATGATGGAAACGCGCAGCGATCCTTCCGCGCTCCAGTCCGCGTTGTAGATCGGCAAACAGTTCGCTCCACAGTGGTTGCCAGCTCAATAAACCGTCATGCCATGTAAAGCCGTAGCTGCTGTCCCGCTCTGCAATAAAAAACGGTGAGGCAACGGCTTCCAGTTCAATCGCCGCATGACCCTCGTAGCCCGCCTGTTCACGGCAGATCCCCAGCGCCGCCGCTACCGCATCGAAGAGTCTTCCTGCCGAGGAGGCGAGTGGACTATTCAGTCCCTTGCTGAGCATGGTGCGCAGGGTGTCGAGAGGCTGCTGGCGCAGAAACCGAACAATGTCGAGATCGCTATAGCGATCCATTAGCTGTTCCCCATCGGGCAATTGCAGCAGTTGCGCCAGGGTATTTCGCCACGGTTCACGCATCGCCTGCGCACCGCCGAGCATGGCAACCGGCTGCAAGCCCGCAAGCTTTTTAAAACTCACATAGTCGCTCAACAGGAATTCACCGCCCCAGAGTTCTCCCTCCTCACCCATACCCAGACCATCAAGCGCCACACCCAATACCTTCTGCTCACGCGGTATAGCGTGTTCTGCCATGCAGGCGACGATGTGCGCGTGATGATGTTGTACCTCGATTAACTCGATGCCCTCTTCGTTGGCGAGGCGTCGGCCGAATTGGGTAGAGAGATAATTGGGATGCCTGTCCACCACGATGCGATCCGGTCGGAAATCGAACAGTTTGCGATAAAGTGCGAGGTTATGCAGGTAGTCGCGATAGGTGGCGGCATCTTCCAGATCGCCCATGTGCTGGGAGAGGACCGCCTCGCCCATGCGCAACAGACAGAAGCTGTTCTTCAGTTCCGCACCCAGGGCGAGGATGGAGCGTTCTCCGGTGAGATCACCGCTTAAATTTAGCGGTTGCGGCGCATAACCGCGTGCGCGGCGCAACATGCGTGGTGCATCGTCGGCAATACGTATAACCGAATCGTCGAGTCGATTGACGATCTCCCGATCATGCAACAGGAAGGCGTTGGCAATTCCGGCCAGACGTTCACGCGCATCGCTGTTGTCGATGCACTGCGGCTCATCACTGCGGTTACCCGAGGTGAGAACAATGGGGCGCGCCATCTCCTGCATCAACAGATGATGTAACGGCGTATAGGGCAACATGAAGCCGAGACTGTTTTGTCCTGGCGCGATCTCCAGCGGCAGGGTTTCACCGCGGGCCTGCAGGATCACGATGGGTGCGGCGTTATCCTGTAGCAGGGCCGCTTCGCTCTCAGTGACCGCGGCGTAACGTTGAACCATCGCCAGATCACTTGCCATCAGGGCAAAGGCCTTGTGATAACGCTGCTTGTTATGGCGCAAGCGCGCCACGGCCTCTGCGTTGCCCGCATCGCAGGCGAGATGGATACCGCCGATCCCCTTGATCGCGACGATCTCGCCTTCACGGATCAATCGTGCCGCAGTAGCGACTGCATCTTCATCCGCGCCCGGTGACAGCGGACGGCCTTCGCCATCCTCAAGCCATACCCGTGGGCCACACTCCGGGCAGGCGTTGGGCTGGGCATGAAAACGTCGATCCGCCGGGTTGTCGTATTCTGCCTGGCAGGCCGGGCACATGGGAAAGACGCTCATGCTGGTGTTGGCGCGATCGTAGGGAACCGTGCGAATGATCGACAGCCGTGGCCCGCAGTGGGTACAGTTGGTAAAGGGATAGCGGTAGCGACGATTGTTAGGGTCGCTGACTTCGGCAAGACAGGCAGGGCAGCTCGCCGCATCGGCGGCCACGCCGGTGTGGGTCTCGCCGTCGCGACTGTGCAGAATACGAAAATCCTCCGGTGCAGTGCGTTCGCTCAGTGCGCTGCATTCAACACAGTCGATTCGCGCCAGGGGAGGAGCTTCGCGCTGCAATCGTTCGATGAATTCGTCGAGTGCGTGCTGCTCTGCCCAGGCATGGATCAACACCCCTTGCGCATCGTTCCACACTTCACCGCGCACGCCACACTCGTGGGCAAGTCGCCACACGGTGGGTCGCATGCCGACTCCCTGCACAATGCCACGGATGCGAATGCCCTGGCCGATCATCAATGGACGGTGCAGACCATGCAGGGATCGAAAGAGCGCACGATGTGCTGCACCGCCACCGGATCTTTTTCACCTTCGCGTAAGGTTGCGCCAACCAGTGCCTGCTCCAGTGCACCGGGTGTGCCCTGATTATCGCGGGGAGAAAAATTCCAGGTGGTGGGGGCGATGATCTGATAGTTGAGGATGCGACCCTTTTTCACCTTGAGCCAGTGGCCAAGGCTGCCGCGTGCAGCTTCGACCATACCAAAGCCCTGCGCCTCATCGGGCATCTCCGCTGGAGTATGGAACGGTTCACCGGGGCGCAGGGCGTGCACCCAACCCTCCATCGCGGTGGTGACCAGGGCAACCTCCAGCAGACGGGCGACCACACGATTGCGCACATTGCCGCCACTCTGCGCCACCAGATCGCGGATCAAGGGATGGCCGTTCACCACCTGTCGTGCCAGTGCGCCGACCTCCACCACCTGGCCATCAAGACGCGGCGCCTTGCACCAGCTATAGCCATCCGCCATCGCCGGGTCGGGGAGGGTAACCCCATCGTAGGGGTGACGCGGCTCTTCCTGCATCTGCATCCAGCTGTGACTGACGTCTTCGCGGATCGCCATCGGTTCAAGTGTTGAAAGTCCGGCGTGCCAGACGCCGGAGGCAAACAGGTGTCCGGCTTGCGAGGCGTAAGCGCCGTAACTCATAAAGCGATCGCTGGCGCGACCAAGTCGCTCCAGTTGCAGTGCCTCGGCGATATGCAGGAAGTGGCGCATATCGCTGCTCTGCGGTGCGGCGGCAGCGGACCAGTTTGCAAGTGCGCTGGCGGAATCGAGGGCGATGACATTCTCCAGAGTATCGCCGTAGAGGGTCTGTTCAAGGAAACGCCGGAAGGAGAAAAGCAGGGTGATGAGATGGCTACGCTCATCCGCAGTGATCGCACGAGTGGTGCCGCCCGGCTGGAGCGCCAGCGAGTGAGGCCACTTGCCAGCGAGTATGCCCTGCAGATGCAGGAACTCGGCACGCTGCGGTAACAGCTGTTGTGCCGCGCTGCCACGTACCGCCTTGAAGCGTTGTTCTGCCGCGGCAAACCACGGCTCCCTGCGATAGATCTCGCGGGCAAAGTCGGGCATGAAAAAGAGGTAAAAGTGAGTCAGGTGATCGGCGATATTTTCGTTGGCCAGAATCAGGTTACTGGCCAGTTCACCGTTGCGCGGTGCACTCACGCCCTGCACCGCCGCCAGGGCAGTGGCCGCGGCGACCGACTGGGATACCGAACAGATACCGCAGATGCGTGGCACATAAACCAGCGCATCGAGCGGATCCTTGCCCTGCAGGATCTGCTCATAGCCGCGATAGAGCGGCGAAACCACTCGGGCCTCGCTGACCTCTCCCTGCTCGATCTCCAGCTGGACCTCCAGATCCCCTTCGACACGATTAAAGGGACCGATAACGCGGCGGCTCCCGGTTTCTGTCATGGCTCATCCACCTTTTTGCCGGGCGGAACCCGGATGTGATCTTCCACCGCATTCTCGCGCAACCGGGAAGGGGTCGCTGCCTTGGCCAACGCCGCCAGGGCGACGAACCATGCCTTGGGCATGTCGGTAGGCAGTCCCACCGGAATGCCGGCGATCTTCGGTGTGCTCAGGAAGGGGTGCCCCGGTTCTTCGAAGGTCGGTGCGGTGCAGTTGATGCAGGCGTAGCTGCCGCGCAGACAGGAACCTTCACCGTTCCATAAACGGATGTTGCAGTCGGCATGGGCCTGGGTACCGAGGCAACCAAGATGTTCCATCATGCAACCGAGATCAGAATGTTTCTCCGCGCTGGCCTTGAACTCGTAGTACTCGTTGCGCGGGCAACCGTGGTGCACCAGATTATCGGTATAGTTACGCGGTCGGTTCAGCTCATCCAGCGCCAGTGGCGGTGCGTCGTCGCGCACCAGTTGCATCAGGGTTTGTAGTACCCAGTTGGGATGGATCGGGCAACCGGCAACGTTGACCACAGGCAGGCCGCTCGCGCAGCGAAACGCATTGCCCAGCAGTCCGCCTGCAGTGTCACCGGCATATTGCAGCCCACACGCCTCGCTCGGATTATCGCCAGCCGAGGTCATGCCGCCGAAGGCCGCACAATTGCCGATGGCGATCACCTGCCGTGCCCGGTGCGCCAGTTCACGAATCTGATCACGCATCGGTCGCGTGCTTCCCGCCTGGCGATGAAACAGGCCACTGCCGTTGGGGCCCTGGATTACGGAACCTTCCAGGCAGAACAGATCGAGCTGCAGTTCGCCGTTGAGAATACGTTCAATGATCCCCTGCAACTCCGTGCCGCACTCCTCGCTAAGCGTAGGGTGCCACAGCAGATCGATGCCCGCGCTCTCCAGCGCGGTAAACAGGTGGGGAGACTCGGCATTTAACAGCGACAGCGAACAGCCGCCGCAACCACCGGACTGCAACCACAGTAGTGTGCGTCGTGTCGTCATCGGGCATCACCGGGCAGAGTCAGGGTAAATTCCGCCCCGCCACGTTCAAGGTTGCGCGCACGCAGTTTGCCGCCCAGGTCTTCGGCCAGGCCGTAGCTGATGTAGAGTCCCAGACCGGTACCCTTGCCGACCGGCTTGCTGGTGAAAAAGGGATCGAAAATATGGGCGAGATGTGCGCTGGGAATGCCGGGACCATGATCGCGAATGCGGATGGCGATCTCTCCGGCCTGCTTTTCGCACGACACTTCCAGTTGCTGCTGTTCCTGGTTGGTCATGGCATCGGTGGCGTTCTGTACCAGGTTAACCAGGATCTGGTGGATCTGGCCTTTGCGACCATGAATGGTGAGTTCCTCGGGGAGCTGGAACTGCACTTCAGATTTAATCCGCTCCGCCTTGCTTACCCACTGCACCGCTTTACGGATCACCTCACACAGATCAAAGTCACTCTCTTCCTCACGTTGACCGCCGGAGTAACGACGCAGGTCCTGAACAATGTCGCTGACACGCTCCGCCCCTTCGAGGGTGCCGTCGATCAACGGCTCAATATCACTGAGGATACGATCAATGCGTAATTCATCATGCAGCGCCTTGAGTCGTGGTGAATTGATCTCCTTCTCCACCTCTTCCAGATATTGGGTAATACGCGAACCATAACGTTTAAGTGCATGCATGTTACCGAAGACGAAGCTGATCGGATTATTCAGTTCATGGGCAACACCGGCAACGAGACGACCCAGCGAGGCCATCTTCTCCGATTGCACCAGTTGCTGTTGCGTCTGTTTCAATTCATGGTGCGCCTGGTTGAGATCGTCGTAGGCACGGCGCAGTTCGCCTATGGGCCTGCCGATTAACACCATACCGACCAGACTACCGGCACTGTTGTAACGGGATGAGCAGTTCATCGCCAGGGGGGCACTGCTGCCATCGGCACAACGTAGATTTACTTCGCAATCGATGAGTGAGTCGTTACCCATGTGGGCGGGGAACTGCTGGATCAGATCGCGTGAATCGCTACCGAAGACATCCAGCAACGGTTGACCGATAAACGCACTGGCAGGTTTGCCGGTCAGTTTTTCCAGTGCGGCATTAACCTGTTGAATACCACCGCCGGTGTCACAGACGATTAAGACGTCGGTCATCGACGAGAGCACACTGTCGATAAACTGTTGCGCCAGTTCCAGTGCTGCGTTTTTCTGTTCCAGCTCGACCTGATAACGCACCAGATCGGCATAGACCGAATCCATCTTGCGGATGACCTCGATCCACGCCTCCTCTGAGGAGACGTCCAGCTCCAGATTTCCGCTGACCCCTGCGCGCATGATCAGGCTGGCGGGTTGCACACTACTCTCGTTGCCTGCCATCTCTAACGCTCGCTGACTGCGCGATCAATTTCGGTACTGGCCGGCTCTGCGCGTTCAAGACCATAACGTTCAAGTTTGTTACGCAGACCCACACGAGATAGCCCCAGCTCGCGGGCGGCACGACTTTTGTTCCAGCGATGACGGATCAATGTCTCTTTCAGTATGCGCGCCTCAAGTGCCTCAACCCGATCCTTGAGCGTCCCCTGCAGGCCGCTCAGGTGTTCCACCACCGAGGCTTCACCGCGCGGGGTGGTGTGCAGAATACGTGGACTCAACAGTTCGGCACCCAGCTGTTCACCATCGGCCATCACCAGCATGTGTCGTACTTCGTTCTGTAACTCACGTACATTACCGGGCCAGGGATAGGTCTGCATGCAGGCCAGCGCCTCATCGGAGAAACCCTTTACCGTCTTGCCCAGGTTTTTCGTCGCTGATTGGAGCAGGGTATTCGCCAGTAAGGGAATGTCCTCCTTGCGCTGGCGCAGCGGTGGCAGATGGATAACCACGGTAGCCAGACGATAGTAGAGGTCTTCACGAAAACGTCCTTCATGAACCTCGCGTTCAAGGTCTTTATTTGTCGCGGCGATGATGCGTACATCCACGTTGCGGGTGCGACCGCTACCCAGTGGACGGATCTCACCCTCCTGCAATACGCGCAGCAGCTTCACCTGAAAGGCGGGTGAGACCTCACCGATCTCGTCGAGAAAGACGGTACCGCCGTTGGCCCGTTCGAACAGGCCGATGCGATCTTCCACCGCGCCGGTGAAGGCACCGCGTTTGTAGCCAAACAGTTCACTCTCCAGCAGTTCGTCGGGCAGGGCGCCGCAGTTTTCCACCACAAAGGGTTTATCCCAGCGCAGGCTGTTGTAGTGCAGGGCACGGGCCGCCAGTTCCTTGCCGGTACCGGATTCACCGGAGAGCAGTACCGACACATCGTAGGGTGCAACGCGGCGAACCTTGTAGCAGACCTCGTTCATGCAGCTCTCTTCACTGCGCACGATACCGTCTTCAGACTGGTAGTTGTCACGCAGCGTCGCACGCTTGTCCTGCATGGACTGATCCAGCTGCTCCGGCATCATTTTTAGTTCAATGGAGAGCGCCTCATTTTGCCGCTGCAATTCGTAGAGGCGGGTGGCGCTCTTCAATAGCAGTAGCAGACTCTCGGGATGCCATGGCTTGGTGATGTACTGATATATCCCCGCCTCGTTGACCGCGCTGATGATATCTTCCGAGTCGGTGTAGCCGGAGATGATCATGCGGATGACATCTGGCCAGTTATCGCGTACCTGTTTGAGGAATTCGACGCCGCTCATCTCTGGCATACGCTGGTCGCAGAGAATGATCTGCACCCACTCTTTTTGCAGAATGGCTTCTGCCTCTTCGACGCTGGCAGCGGTCATGACATCGAAGTTATCTTCCAGAATACGTTGTAGTGACTCAAGGCTTCGCACCTCGTCGTCGACTATCAAAATGGTGGGCAGTGTATTCATGACACGCTCCGCAGGTTGACGCTCTTTGTTAAAGGGTATTCCATCACTCAACAGATCCTTGGCAGTTGCTCACCGGCCAGCCAGTCCACTACGCGACTGCCGCCAAAACGGGTACGCATTTCGACGAAGCCATGGTCGTCGTCCATGACCACGCCGATAAGTGCCGCCTCTTTTCCCAGCGGATGGGCGTGCATGGTGCGCAGCAGAGGCTCTGCATCTGCCATCGGGCAGATACAGATCAGTTTGCCTTCGTTGGCGACATAGAGCGGATCGAGTCCCAGCAGTTCGCAGGCCGCAGCAACCTGCGGCTTGACCGGGATCGCCGACTCGTCGAGGCGCATACCGACCTTCGACTGCTGAGCCAGTTCGTTGAGGGTGGTGGCGAGACCGCCACGAGTCGGGTCTCGCAGGCAGTGGATCGCAGGTGCGGTCTGCACCATCGCTGCAATCAGTGTGTGCAGCGCGGCGGAATCGGATTCGACACTGGTTTCGAATTGCAGATTCTCGCGGCTCGCCATAATTGCCACGCCGTGATCGCCGATGCTGCCACTAAGCAGGATCGCATCGCCCGGTTTGGCCAGATCGCCTGAGATGTTGATCCCTTCTGGTACCACACCGATGCCGGTAGTAGTAATAAAAACGCCGTCACCCTTACCTTTCTCCACCACCTTGGTGTCGCCGGTCACTACGGGCACACCGGCCTCCGACGCGGCGCGTGCCATGCTGATAACAATGCGTTCCAGATCGGCGAGGGGAAAGCCTTCTTCGAGAATAAAACCGGCGGAGAGGTAGAGCGGTTTGGCGCCGGACATGCAGACATCGTTAATCGTGCCGTGAACCGATAAAGAACCGATATCGCCGCCGGGGAAAAACAGCGGCGAGATTACATGACCGTCGACACTCATCACCATGCGTCCCGCCTCTACGCCAAACAGCGCCTGGTCGTTGCCCTGACGCAGTAGTTCGTTATCCAGGTGTTTGGCGAAGAGTTCGTTGATCAGTTGTGCCATGGCACGACCGCCACTACCGTGGCTCATATCAACCTTGCCGTCACGGAGGTTAAGGCGCTGGCCAAAACGAGTCGGTGCATTCATTTCAGCTCACCTTCTGTTGACGAAAACGGCCATAACTCCAGTAGGCGGCGCAGGCGCCTTCGGAGGAGACCATGCAGGAACCCATCGGGTTTTCCGGGGTGCAGACAGTGCCGAACAGTTTGCAGTCCATCGGGTTTTTCTGTCCGCGCAGGATGCTGGGACACTCGCAGCCTTTGACATCGGAGGCGCTGATCGCAGGAACGGTAAAACGTTTCTCCGCATCGAATTCGGCAAATTCCGCGCGAATTTTCAGCGCGCTGTCGGTGACCAGTCCCAGTCCGCGCCACTCGAATGTCTCGCGCAGCTCCATCACTTCGTTTACTAACGCCTGTGCCTTGAGATTACCCTCACGGGTGACGGCACGGATGTATTCGTTTTCCACTTCGTATTTGCCTGCATTGAGTTGGCGGATCAACATCAGTGCCGACTGCATGACATCGAGCGGCTCAAAACCGGCGATCACCACCGGCTTTTTATAGTGCTCGGCAAAATATTCGTAGGGCTTACTGCCGATCAGGGTACTGACGTGTGAAGGACCGAAGAAACCGTCGATGGCGATGTCGTCCGATTCCAGAATCGCCTTCAAGGCTGCCGGGGTCAGCACGTGGTTGCAGAAGACACTGAAATTTTTCAGCCCTTCCGCCTGTGCCTGTTTCAGTGCTACCGCGGTGGGCGGTGTGGTGGTTTCGAAACCGATGGCGAAGAACACCACCTGGCGTTCGGGATTCTCCCGTGCAATGCGTAGCGCATCCTGGGTGGAGTAGACCATGCGTACATCGCCGCCGTCCGCCTTCAGTTTAAGCAGGCTCATACGTTTGCTCGCCGGTACGCGTAGCAGGTCGGCGTAGCTGCAGAGGATGACATCGTGATCCTGTACCAGTTGAATGGCGTTATCGATGCGACCGATGGGCAACACACAAACCGGGCAACCGGGACCGTGCACGAACTGCACATTTTCCGGCATCAGATCCTGCACCCCATAACGGAAGATGGCGTGGGTGTGGCCGCCACAGAATTCCATCAGGCGATAGGTGCGGCTTGTATCAGCTTCGCTGGCGATGGCCCCGGCCAATGTTTTTGCCAGTGCCTGATCGCGAAATTCATCGACGTATTTCATGACGAACCCTCCTGCAGCATCCCCGCTTCGGCGAATATTTGCAGCGTGCGTTCCGCCTCCTCGGGGCTGAGACGGTTGAGGGCAAAGCCCACATGCACCAGTACATAGTCATCCACCTGCACATCGCTAACCAGTGCCAGGGAGACCTCCTTCTGTACGCCATCGAGACTGATGGTTGCCATCTCACCGTTATCGCTGATGGCCACTACCTTTGCCGGGATCGCCAGACACATGGTTATTGCCCTATGGTTGCAAGCTGTCGCGTTGCGGCGAGCCATTGGTACCAGCTATCCATGCCTTCACCGCTGGTGGCGGAAACCTGCAACACCTTGATCGAAGGATTGACCCGTCGCGCATAGTCGATGCACTTGTCGACATCGAATTGCAGATGCGGCAACAGATCGATTTTGTTAAGCAACAGCAGATCGGCGGCGGCGAACATATCGGGATACTTGATCGGCTTGTCTTCGCCCTCGGTGATCGAAAGGATTGCCACCTTGTGTGCTTCACCCAGATCGAAAGCAGCGGGACAGACCAGATTGCCGACGTTTTCGATAAACAGTACGCCACTGTTTTCCGGCTTCAACGTTTCCAGTGCATGGCCGATCTGATGTGCGTCGAGATGACAGCCCTTGCCGGTATTGATCTGCAGTGCGGGCACCCCGGTCTCACGAATGCGATCCGCATCGTTGGCGGTCTGTTGATCGCCTTCGATCACCGCCAGCGGATACTCGCCTTTCAGGTCGGTGAGGGTACGGGTAAGCAGAGTGGTTTTACCCGAGCCGGGACTGGAGACCAGATTGAGCGTAAGGATGCCGCGTTCGGCAAACCAGCGGCGGTTGGCGTTGGCGTATTCGTTGTTCTTGCCGAGGATATCCTGCTCGATCTGCACCATGCGCGCCTGACTCATGCCGGGAGCATGGGCGTGGGCGGGACCCTGTCCATAGTCGTGGGTGTGATCGTCGTGATGGTGGTGATGGCCGTGATCGTGGCCATGATCATGGTGTCCGTGATGGTGATGGCCATGACCATGTTCGTGGCTGTGCTCATGCCCCTCGATGGTCGTTTCGCCTTCACCGCAACCGCATACCGTACACATTATTCCACCTCCAGTTCTTTGATGCGTAGTTCGTCCCCGCCGGTGACCTGTAGCTGATAACCGCCACAGTCGGGGCAGGGATCGAAACGTTGTTTTACCGATATCTCATGGCCGCAGGTCATGCACCAGGCACGCCCCGGCAGGTTGATGATCTCCAGTGCCGCGCCGTCGGCGAGGGAGTCTTTAATGATGACATCGAAACCGAAGCGCATCGCCTCGACATCAACGCCAGCCAGATCGCCGATCTCCAGCCAGACCGTTTTCACTCGGGTGAAGCCGACGCTCCTGGCCTGCTCTTCCATCACCTGAAGTACACCTTCGCAGAGCGACATCTCATGCATCGTGGCGCACCTGCAGTTTAATCCCGACACAGGGGTCAATGGCGTTTAGCCAGAGCATTGCCTGCTTTTTCAACTCATCCTCGTCGCTGCCGGTCAAAGTAAGAAGCCCCTGCATTGCAACGCCCCGCGGATGAAAATTCCACTCGGTGGGTGCCAGGATCTGATAGCGACGCACCTTCTTATCCTCGATCTCTACCCGATGGATCAATCGCCCACGTGCCGCTTCCTCCTGCGCCAGACCGATGCCTGAGACCACAGCGTAACGGGCGGTTGCGGTCGGTGCCCGGGTCAGTCGTTTCAAACCCAGTTGCAGCAGATCCGGGATCAACTGCAGCTCAGCCAGTCGCGCCGTCAAACGCGTCAGCAGGCCGTTACCTTCACTTGCCAGTAGCTCCTTAATCAGCGGCTGCGACTGCTGCCGTTGTAGTGGTGTGGTTTCGCAGGGTGAACCCTGCCACACCGGTTCAGCCAAAAAGGTATCCGCATCCGCTGTGGTAAATCGTTCATGCAGCGTATCGCTCTCCAGTGTTGGCATAAAGGTGGTGTCACCACGACCCAGTTGATCCCAGCCGCTCTCGCGCAGTTGCTGTAACAGACGAGCGGGCAGGGTTTCACCACGTTTAATCCAGTCATCAAAATAGCCGCGCGAATCCGGTAGTGCAGCGCCAATCAGCGATCCAATCAACTCGCGCAGATTGGTGATAACCTGCTGCGCCGCTGCCATATCCAGCATCGGCATACTGCTCAGGCCGAACGGTGCGCTATCACCATAAAGCGCCCGACTCAATGCGGGCAATAACTGCATCAGCTCGGGTAGCTTCTCCTGCTCGATCGTTTCATCGGTGTAAGCAGGCCAGTCGAGCATGATCCGCAGCAGGTGTTCGCGTGCGCTCTCCATCCATACCAGCATCTCCCGCGCCTGCTGGTGTGCAGTCGACGGGGTGATCGCCAGCGCTTCTTCGCAGGCACGGAGCGCGGTAGCGGCCTGTGCGGTGGCACAGAGACTGAAGATCAGCGGCAGCCGTTGCAACGCCTCTTCAACGGCGAGGCCTTCCAGAATACGGCTGGCATGTAGCAGACGCCCGGAGTGGATTTGCGCCTGCCGGATCCCCGCTGCATCCTGCAGCAGTTCGATCTCAAGTTGCCCCTCAAGCTGAATCAAGGTCGCTCCTTCCCGCGGAGAAGAGGCCGCGTAGCAATGCCCTGCGTCCCGGCTCCGGTTGAACTTCCTGTGATTCCGTTTCAGCAGCGGTCATCATTCTCTGCATGATCGACTCGGCGGCGGTTACCGCCTGCTGCTGCTCGGTAAAACTGTTCATCGGCGAAAACAGGGGACGACTGAGATAGCGTCCGATCAACGCCTCTTCGCACAACGCCATTTCGCAGGGACCTGAGGGAAACATCACGTTGCGTTTGTCACCCGGTTCGGCGTCGGCGAAACTGTCGCCCTCGGTCGGCAGCAGCATCAGGTTCATAAACCACGGCGTGATCAAAATACCAGCGCAGTGGCCGTCTACCCGACAGAAACCGACCGTCTGAACCTGCAACGCCGGATTCAGGATCGGTAGTCCCGCCATGCGTTCCTGATGGATGGTGCGGAACGCCTTTTCCAGCCCTTCGGTTAAAGAGTGTTGCTGGATCATCGCTACCTCGTTCATTCGCTACGCTGCCGGCCGCGCAACAATTCGCGGCGGCTAATCGGCCGGTTCATCTTTTCCGTCAGGGTCGGGCCGTCGTCTTCGGTCTCATCCTGCGGGGCATCGCCACCCTGCCATGCACGGCGTACCATTTCATTGTGCATGGTCAATCCTTCGCGGTTTTCACTGTCGAACAGTCCGCGCATCACTTCAACGGCGGTGGCGACGGCGGCGGCCTGATCGACAAACTGCTGCATCGGCGAAAACAGCGAGCACATCTGGTAACGACCGAAATCCGCTTCATAGCCGACGGTAAACTCATAGGCGCCGGAATGAAACAGATGGGTCACCTTGTCACCGACCTTCAGTTCACTCCAATCTTCCTCACCTGACAACAGCATCAGGTTCATAAACCACGGTGTGATCAACACACCGACGAAATTTTTACCCCAGGGCATAAAGCCCGCAGCTTTCACCTCAAGGGTCGGGTTGAGGAACGGCAGTCCCTGCATACGCGTCTGTTCGATGCGGCGATAGGTCTGCTCCAGCAGATCCACCTGTTTCGCCATATCGTTCATGCGTCGTCACCGATCACCAGGAAGTCATCCTTGTTGCTGTCGCAGACCGGGCAGGTCCAGTGCGGTGGCAGGGCAGAGAAGGGCGTTCCCGGCGGAATGTGCCAGTAGTCGTCGCCTTCTGCCGGGTCGTAGACATGCCAGCAGATCTTGCACTCCAGTTTGGTCGTATCGGTGATCTTGCTGTTATCGCCACCATACGAACCGCTGAAGAATTGATCGCTTCTCACCGGTAGATCTCCAGAATCTCATCCAGTCGCACAGCGCTGTCGGCGATATCTTCCGGTGCGGCGCAGGCGACGCCGGGTACATCGGTGATCTCCAGCGTGTTGAGGATGTTGCGATCCTGCGAATTGAAATACTGCACCCACCAGACGTTGCGCGTGCCGCTGCTGCTGATGCGACAGTTGCCGTAACCGCGGGAGAGAATACTCACCTTGCCTGCTCCCAGTTGCTGTTGCAGGAATCCGAGATCCTCTTCGGTCTGCGGCAGCAGGGTGAGGTTAATCACGTGGGAAGTTTTTCCCGCTTTCCAGTTGTGTACCTGATCGTTGATCTCGCTGAACAGCGGCGGCGAGTTGAGTACACCGGGCGGCAGCGGCGACACCAGTTCCACTTTGTTTTTTGCTTCGGCAAAGGCCGTTTGCACCACCTGCTGCGGGATCGGCCCGACCTCGATGCGGTCGTCGAGCAGCAGGCCGTCGCTATTCGTTTGTTGAATGCGCCAGACCCCGGCCAGCACCGACTCCTGAATGCGACGATGTTCCGCCCCTTCGATGACAATACTCACCTCGCCCTCGCCCAATACCTGATCCACCAGGGCGCGGTTGCGCGGGTCGAGGTCGTTAAGCACGACGGCGGGTTGCGACACGCCGGTTTTATATGCCGACAACTGTTCGCCCAGTTGATGCAGCAGCGCCAGCCCCGCGTCGAGACCCTGGACCTCTTCCGGCTCCGGCAGCGGTGGTGCGATGTAGGTGTCCATGCCGGAAGGGAGTTGCAGGATATCCAGTTCCGCGCCGTCGAGTTCGGCAGGTTGGGTGCCGGGGCCGCTGATGGGAAATTCGTTCATGCGCTGACTCCTAGTGGTAGTTCGTGGCGGTGTCGGTGACGACCGGAATGGCAAAGCCCGGTGCCGCGATCGGTTCTGACTGCAACAGGCGTTCGGTTTCGCGCAGATAATCTTCCCAGTTCTGGATCTGGGTGATGACGCCGAGGTATTCGCCGCGACGCAGGAACACCAGTGCAGGCCACTGGTTGAAACCGTAACGACTTTGCAGGGTGTGTTGTGCGTTTTGATCAATCAACGCCGCAGTGAGGCGGCCGTCGAAGGCCTTGACCAGTTCCGGCAGTACCATCGCCACGTCGTTGCTCTCGGGAAACTTCACCGGGTTTTCAGTGAAGAAGAGCACCAGGTGCTCGTGCGCTGCGGCGAAGTCGTCGAGGCTGTTTTCGTTGAGCACGGGAAAGTGATGGCGTTCGGTCAGGCGTTTGATCTGTGGTGATGGCATGGTTCTATTCTCCCTCTTGTCGGGGTGTCTGCTGCTGGCGCAGGAAATCGGGTAGCTGCGGTTCGCGGTCGATCAGATCCTGAAACAGGTGATCGATATTGGCCTCGCCCTGCATCGCCAACTCCACCGCCTGCAGGGCATTGCTGATCTGCGCCGCCTGTTCTTCGCTCAACGCCTCGCGCGCGGTGTCGAGAAAGGTCAGCAGCCAGGTGCCGACCGGCTGTTCGCCGAGCAGCATGGTGTCGATGCGGCGGCGGTTGCCGTCATTGGTTTCGCACACCGCGTGACCGGGAAACGATTCGATCACCTTCATCGGGATACCGATACACATCAGCGGTCGCCCTCACGGTATTTGTCGAGGTGTTGATCCAGTGCGACGGAGACGCTGTCGATCTCGGCGGGACGATAGGCGACGTTGTAGTCCTCGGAGAAGAGTACCCGGCCGTCACCGACCCGGCAGGCTTCGCTCGGATCGGGGCGCTCCGCCTCGTAACGGGTGATGTCGGCGATGGCGCCGGCCATCTCGTCGGCAGTGAGCGGGATATCGCGCTTCTCGGGGTGGATGCCGAAACCGGTCAGGTAATCGAGGGCCATGTCGATGGCGGGTTGCATCTGTGCCTTGACCGCATCGCGCAGGCTGCCGCCGTAATCTTCCAGCTCCACCGGCTGCACACCGATCAGCAACAGATGCGCTGGGTAGTCGCCCATCATCTCGGCCATCGCCAGCACCTCCTGGAAACCGGTCTGGTGCAGGCTGACCTTCTTGGCACCGAGAAACTTCGGTACCTCGTCGCCCTCCACCCGCTTGAGAGTGCCACCGGGCAGGCCGTAATCGACCGCATCGAAGACCACCAGGATGTCGGCCTCGCGGACGTTCTGCACCAGGTAGATCCCCTGGGTGCCGCCGTCGAGCAGGCTAACGTTGTCGGGAAACTGGTAGTGCTGTTTGAGATGTTCCAGGGCGCGTACGCCGAAGCCTTCATCGGCCCAGAGGATGTTGCCGATGCCGAGGATAAGGACACGCTCCGCCCGCCGCGTGTCATTGGGGCGCTGTGATGGTTGCATGTGTGTGGTGCTCCAAATCACTTTTAATCGTTATGGCAGTTGTTGAGCAATGCCTGTGCCAGAGACTCCGGAATTGTTAACTGACTGTTACTAAAGGTGATTTTTCTGCTGGACGGCATGGGTGTTTACATGACGTGCAAACAATATGTTCAGTTTAGTCAATAAATGGAAACTTACATTGCGGTAATTTGCTGAAGCCTTGCCATATGGTGGTTAGATGTTGCACAAGGTGTAAGGTTTCTGGCCACTCGTGCCGATTTGCAGGGCGAAAAAAAGGAGGCCGGTTGGCCTCCTTTCACTTTCAGTTACCACTGGTTACCAGGTTAACGGTCGTCCTTGAACATCCGCCAGCCGCTGATCATGGTGCTGATCAGGCTCTGCCGCGACATGATGTCCTCGCGCACCGCGGCGTAGATATGAAGCATGACGAAGACAACGATGATCCACATGCCCCAGTGGTGCCACAACCGCACGTCCTGACTCTGCCCTACCAGCGGAATGAGCCAGCCGAACAGGCTGTCCTGCCAACTGCCGAGGCCGGTCTGCTCGGCGTAAAGGGCAAAGCCGGTGAGCAGCATGAAGAAGCCGCCGACGGTGATGATGGTGACCATCACGATGTGCGCCAGCGGGTTGTGGCCGATGTACTTCTTCGGCTCCTTCTCCAGGAAGGCGTACCAGCGGATTTCGTAGAGCACCTCCTGCCAGTATTTCTTCGAGGTCAGCGGCAGGCGGAACAGCTGTTTCGCATGCTCGTTGCCGACGAAGGCCCAGTAGATCCGACCGAGGAATCCCACGCTGAAAACGTAGGCGGCGGAAAAGTGGACGAAGCGGATATAGCCCATCAGGAAGTGCTCACTAGCCTCGCCGGGCAGAGTGGGAAACGGGTTGGCGATCAGGTAGCCGGTGATAGCCAGCAGCGTGATCGACAGGGCGTTGACCCAGTGCCACAGACGGACCGGCGCTTCGTACACATAGACCGATGATTGTCTGAGTTCGCTTTGCATGATCTCTCTCCTCAAGCATCGCCGCGCTGCCGCGTGGTGCGACAGCGCAGCGCTGGATTACGCCCCGGCCCCGAGCAGCAGCGAGGTACCGACCACGCCGCTGATGAAACCCAGTGCCCGCAGTGCCCGATCGTGCGCCAGCAACTTCCGCCCCAACGCCATCCCCGCCAGGTGCAGCGAGACGGTGGCGGCGATGAAGCCGGAGAAGTAGAGCGCCAGGTGGCCCGGCTGCATCTCCATACCGTGGGCGTTGCCGTGGAACAGGGCGAAGGCGCCGACCAGTAGCGAGGCGACACCCAGCGGCAGTTGCATCCGCGTCAGCAGCATCGCGCCGAGGAACAGCACCGAGAAGGCGATGCCGAGTTCCATCAGCGGCACGCCGATACCGGCGGCGCCGAAGGCGGCACCGATGCCCATGCAGGCGACGAAGGCCAGCGGCACCAGCAGCGCGTTGCGCCCGCTGCTGAGCCCCGCGGCCCACACGCCCACCAGCAACATGGCGAGCAGGTGGTCGACGCCGCTGAAGGGGTGCATCACCCCGGCGAGCAGGCCGCCGTCGTGATGTCCCGTGTGTGCCGCGACCGGTGCGGAGATCAGCATCAGCGCCAGGGCGGCCAGTGTGGTGTTTCTTTTCATCATCATCATTCTCCTCTTAGCGCACCGTGACCTTGGCCAGCTCTTCACCCTCTTCGCTCATCACGTGGGTGGAGCAGGCGAGGCAGGGGTCGAAGCTGTGCAGGGTTCGCAGGATCTCTACCGGTTCCTCCTTACGCATCACCTTGGTGTTCATCAGTGAGGCTTCGAAGGCGCCGATGTTGCCCTGACTGGCACGCGGCGAACCGT
>JBNKBG010000022.1:0-33785 GCA_050287105.1 Thiohalomonadaceae bacterium | reverse complement strand
ACTCTTGCCGCTGCCGGGAACTCCGGTCAGGAACAGGATCTCTTCGCTGTACTGCAGCAGGTGCTGCAACATATCGAGATATTTACTACGTTCCGGGTCGGCGTAGAAAAACGCCTCGTCATCGGTATCGGCGAAGGGAGGGGTATGCAGATTGAGCTGAGTTAAATAGTTTGCAGCGTTGCCATTTTTCATTGCGGTGCCTCCTCTCCCTGGAAGAACATCACGCGATAGCCACGGTTTACCTGAATATCCCGACTGCGTACCATCGCCTGCAGCGCCTCATCACGGGTTGCATAGTGTTCCCGTTGCATGGTGCCTGAGGCACCCTGAAAACCCCACTGTTTCACCAGCGTCCAGCCCCCCAGCAGATCTTCCTGTAGCAGGAGCTGGTAGTAGCGGGGCGAATGCTCCTCGCTGAATGGGGTTTGCAGATAGATGCGCATGTAGTGCTCGTGTTATTCAATAGTCCACCGATTATTGACTGCTTATGTGTTGTGCCGGACGGGTTCAGATGCCTGCAACAATACTATGCCAGTAACCGCATTCCGCCAAGTAATGGACGCTTCAGGTGAGTACGCTGGGGAGGAACAGCTTCTGGTGCTCCAGAATGGCGAAACGGTCCGTCATGCCAGCAATGTAGTCCGCTACGGCGCGGGCCTTGCCGCTATCCCCGGCCTGCTGCTCCAGCTGTTTAACCTTGTGTTGATGCTTCGGCGGGAGCAGTGCGGGATCGTCAAAGTGCGCCTCGAATAGTTCCTGCAGCATATTCTGCGCCTTGATGCTCATCCGATGCACGCGATAGTGACGATAGAGTTTTTCGCGCAGAAAACGCTTGAGCGACTGATGTTGCTCCAGCATCTCTTCACTGAAGCCGATCAACGGCATTGGCTGGTCGCGTACCTCATCAATGCTTTGTGGTTTGTACTTGTTCAGATTCTCTTCACTGGTGCGCAGTAGATCCACTACCTGCTTGTTGATCATACGGCGGATGATTTCATGGATCTGGCGACGGCCATCCAGTTGCGGATACAGCTTCTGTACCGCCAAAAATTGCTCTTCAAACAGGATAACTTCACGTAACTGTTCGATCTCAAGTAATCCGGCACGAAGTCCATCATCGACATCGTGATTGTTATAGGCAATAGCATCAGCAATGTTTGTTACCTGTGCCTCCAACCCTGGTTGCGTGCCGTTGAGAAAGCGTTCACCCACATCGCCCAATTTCTCGGCATTGGGGCGCGAACAGTGTTTGAGGATACCTTCACGGGCTTCGAAAGTGAGGTTGAGACCATTAAACTCCGCATAGTGCTCTTCCAGTTCATCGACTACACGTAGCGATTGCAGGTTGTGCTCGAAACCGCCGAACTCCTGCATGCAGCGATTCAATGCATCCTGTCCTGCGTGGCCAAACGGGGTGTGACCCAAATCGTGAGCAAGACTGATCGCTTCGGTCAGATCTTCGTTCAATTTCAGCGCGCGGGCTGCGGCACGGCCGATCTGCGCAACTTCTATGGAATGGGTCAGGCGAGTGCGAAACATGTCGCCTTCATGATTTACAAAAACCTGGGTTTTGTATTCCAGTCGGCGAAAGGCAGAGGAGTGGACGATCCGATCACGATCGCGCTGATATTCACTACGATAGATGGGGGCCTCTTCAGGGAGTCTACGCCCTCGTGATTGGGCCTCATTGGCGGCATAGACTGCGAAGTGGCTACTCATCTCATAACCTGTTTAGATGTCTATTCAACATGCCGATGATCTGCTCTCGACTGGCTTCACTGGTGATCACCGATTCACCCATGCGACGCATAAGAACCAGACGCATCTTGCCATCCTGAACCTTTTTATCCACTGCCATGAGATCCATAAACTGTTCACTATTCATCGCAGCTGGTGCCTGAATCGGCAGACGGGCACGTTGTAACAGGTTGCGGATGCGCTCTACATCGGCATCGGCGATCCAGCCCAGATCACGTGACAGTTCAGCAGCCAGCAGCATGCCGGTTGCGATGGCCTCACCATGTAACCACTCGCCATAGCCCATGCCGGTTTCTATGGCATGACCAAATGTATGACCAAGGTTGAGAAGGGCGCGCTGGCCGCCCTCCTTCTCATCGGCAGCGACAATCGCAGCCTTGTCCTGGCAGGAGCGTTCAATGGCATAGGCCAGCGCGAATTTGTCACGCGCTAACAGTGCATCCATGTTCGCTTCTAACCATTCTAAAAACGTCAGATCGTTGATCAGACCATATTTGATGATTTCAGCCAGACCAGCACTGAGTTGCCGATCATCCAGGGTATCTAGGGTATCGGTATCTGCCAGTACCAGTTGTGGCTGGTGGAATGCACCGATCATGTTCTTACCGAGTGGATGATTCACCCCGGTCTTACCGCCTACAGAGGAATCGACCTGGGCCAGCACCGTGGTAGGGATCTGAATAAAATCTACACCCCGCTGATAACTGGCTGCAGCGAAACCCGTCATATCACCGACCACGCCACCACCCAGCGCCACCAGAGTACAACTCCGATCAAAACGCTTCTCCAGCAGGGCGGTAAAGATACGGTTACAAATATCCAGGGTTTTGTACTGTTCACCGTCAGGCAAGATCACCACTTCGGTACGAAAGTCGGCAAATGCCTGCTGCACCGTTTCCAGATAGATAGGCGCTACAGTTTCGTTACTCACAATCATCACCTGGTGACCACGAACATAAGGCGTAACCAGTTCGGGTCTGCCCAACAGGCCTGCGCCGATGAGGATGGGGTAACTGCGCTCGCCTAGCTCTACCTGTAGTGTCTGCATGGTGTGGATTGCTTCACTTGTTAATCACTGACTGAAAGGTAAATATACCCGAATCCCGTGCCAGACGTCATTCCTTGTAACCTTTGTCATCACGCTGAAGGCGAACGATGATCTCCTTGATCACGCTCCTGACGGAACGGTCATCGGTATGCACGACCATATTTGCCACTTCACGATAAAGGGGATCACGCTCCGCCATCATCTGTTCGAACCGTTCTCGAGGATTATCCGTCTGCAACAGAGGACGGTTTTTGTCTCGTCGGGTGCGTTCAAAAAGCTGATCTAACGTAGCGTAAAGATAGATCACCACACCACGCTCTTTCAGATGTTTGCGATTCTCTTTACGCAGAACCGCACCACCACCCGTGGCCAGAATGATTCCATCCTCCTGGGTAAGCTCATCGATTACCATCGCCTCACGCTGACGGAACCCCTCTTCACCCTCGATCTCGAAGATGAGCGGAATGCTCGCCCCAGTACGTGCGACGATCTCATGATCGCTGTCTTTAAATTCTTGATGGAGCACCGTCGAGAGTTGACGGCCTATGGTGCTCTTGCCGGCCCCCATGGGGCCGACAAGGAAGATGTTACCTATCACTTTTTTCAAAAACCTACATACTGGCAGCCAATGACTCACTCAGTATTTTCGGAGTCACAAAGATCAGTAACTCGGACTTAGTATTCTCCTTAGAAGTTGATCTAAACAGATATCCAAGAATGGGGATATCTCCAAGTAGCGGTACCTTGGTGCTACTATCAACACTGCTTGTTTCGTAGATACCACCCAATACAACGGTATCACCATTATTGACTAACACCTGTGTCTGAACAGAACGTGTGTTAATTGACGGTATCTCAAAAAACACCTGACCAACACTATCTTTATTTACCTTCAGATCCAACACAACTCTATCATCTGGAGTAATTTGCGGTGTTACGGCCAGACTTAATACAGCTTTCTTGAATGAAACACTAGTTGCCCCGCTAGCACTTGCCTCTTGATATGGAATATCGACACCTTGCTCAATCTTTGCTTCCGTCTGATTAGAAGTCACAACTCTCGGATTAGAAACAACTTCACCACGTCCTTCTGTTTGCAATGCTCTCAATTCTAGATCTACAAGGAAATCTGCACCAAGGATTGCCAAGCCAAGTGTGCCAGCCGAACCTTGGCCTGGGAGATTGAAGTTGTATCTTTCGTCTTGATTAGCATAATTGGCATACCCAGTATTGCCCGCCAAAATGTTAGTAAGACTAGCGTCTGCGCCTGCAGCAGTACCCGTAATTGCCGCAACATCACTCCCGTTAACATCGTAAGTAGATACACCTGTCTTAACACCGAGGTCCCTACTAAAATCATCATTGGCAATAACGATACGACTTTCGATCATAACCTGTTTAACGGGTATATCCAGCTTAGCAATTAATCTAGCTACTTCCTCGTGCTTCTCAGCAGACTCAAGCACCATGAGTGTATTAGTTCGCGCATCTACTGTGACACTGCCACGACTAGTCAGAATGGAATTCTCTTTTGCCTTAAGAATTGCAGCAACATCTGTAGCCTTGGCATAACTGACAGTGTAAAACTCGGTATGTAGCGGTGATAGATCCACTTTCTGCTTTTGAGCCTCAAGCTCTTCTTTCTCTCTAGCGGCCAATTCCCCATTAGGCGCAATCAGGACTACATTACCCGATTTACGCATACCTAAACCTTGTGTCTTTAGAATAATATCAAGCGCCTGATCCCAAGGCACATTCTTTAGCCGTAGAGTAATATTCCCTTTTACCGAGTCACTAGCAACAATATTCAAGCCAGTAAAGTCAGCAATAAGTTGTAGCACTGCCCGCACTTCAATATTTTGGAAGTTAAGAGACAATTTTTCGCCAGAATAACCAAGTTCATCACGCTTAGCTGCTTCAGCCTCTTCCTTACTAAGAGGCTTCAGTTCAATCGTATATTTGTTGCCAGCTTGATAAGCCAAATGCTCATACCGTCCACTGGCTGTAACGGCCAACCTAGCACCAGAGCTCGTTTCATAAAAATCGATAAACTGAGCAGGTGTAGCAAAATCACTAACATCAAGTCTACGCCTAAGTTTTTCTGGGAGCGAGAAATTGTAAAAATTTGCAACGATTTTGTCGCCTTTCTCATTCATACTAATAGCGGCATTTTCGTTGTTTAAATCCACCACCACTACTGCCGTACCATCAACTCTTCGTTTGAAATCAATATTCACAATTTCGGCAGCACTAGCAGTATTCACACTGCCGCTATCACTGGTGGCATCATTGAGTTGCTGTTCGAGTATATCTTGCCTACCCTCGGACAAATTAATAAATATCTGATTGTTTTCTGCGCGAATTTGATAGGGCACAACTTCCAGCAAACTCACTACCAACCTAGTCCGACCTCCGGATTCAACGGCTCGGATATTTTTAATCAGACCCGAATCAACCTCAATATTTTTACTTTGCAAATTTAGACTTGTGTCAGGAATATCAATGGCCAAGCGAGCCGGCTCATTAATTGTAAAACCATACGGTTTCCCTGACACTGGAGCGGACAGCGTCAGCATTATTTGTGCACTTTTTTCCGATTGGATCGTATAGTCTATGCCGTCTAGCGTTATAGCGGCCACCGCCACCTTTGTGAACATAATTATCATCAAACTCACAAATCCGCACGCCAGCGACATAATTCGTTTATTTTCACCAACCATTGCTACTTTCCACCATTTCATTTTTGAATGTCTCATATCACTGACTCCCGGCGCTTAGAATGCTGCACTTTACTCAGTCAGACTCAACGCTGCTTCACGTTCTAACCAACCGCCAAGCCCATCTTGGACAATCTCTTTAATATCTATCTGCGTTTCACTAATTTGAATAATCTCGCCATAATTCGTTCCAAGATGATTACCAACCTTCACACGATACACCAATTGATCTGGTGAAGTGATAATTGCCCATTGCTCACCACCTTTTTCTAAGTGGCCTACAAAGTGCAACGTATCAAGTGGATAATCTTCCAACGCCTCTTTATTTCTATTTATGTCTGGGCGCAAGTCAAAGCCGTTGCCTGACGTGGCTCCTTGCTCGCTTTCGTTAGTATATACGCTGAATGGATCGCGCAAGTTCGAGTCTGAATATGCAAAGGTTTCATAGGGCTTAAATTCTGGTACCGGTGTTATCTTACCTGCGGGGCGCGCTTTTACCGCCCTAATATTAGCGCGCAGATCAGCATCCCCTTCCCCGCTGCAACCAACAAGTAGGGTAATCACCAAGCCAAGACCACAAACTCGCATGGTATGTGTCGCGTTTAGAATATTTTCACGCATTCGGTATCTACCGTGGTTACACAATAACATTTGTCACATCTCTGTACATTGGCGCAGGATCCATCTATTAACGTCTGCGTCTGTTCTTTTTGCCTTTCGTCTTACCTGCTGCAATCTCTTCATCATCAAGGTATCTATATGTTTTGCCTATAGCGCTCATTTTTAGAGTGCCTGATTTTTCTGCCCTAATTGCAATATCATGCAACGTGACGATTCTGGGGAGTGCCGCCATACCGCTAACAAATTTCCCCAAATTATGGTAACTACCATTAACTACGATCGAGAGCGGAAGCTCTGCGTAAAACTCCTTTGGCACTTCATTTTGTGGCTTAAAGAGCTCAAATTCTAGCCCGCTTGCCAAACCAGTTTGAGTAATATCAACCAACATATCTGCCACTTCAGTCTTACTTGGAAGTTGGCGCAGCATCGTACCAAATGACTCTTCCATTTCTACCATTTGTACTTTATAGGCCTCAAGGTTTACTGCTTTAGCCTGCTTTTTCTCAAAATCATTCATTAAATTTTTTTCAATGTTTTGTATTCGCTCTAACTCCTCACGTTGTTGCTGAGTATCAAAATAGTAGCCAGCAATCAACACAGCAACGAAGACCATCATCACCACTACTACACGGACAGGCAGAGGCCAATTACCAATATTGTCCGGATCCAGATTCTGGAGCTGTTCTACCAGTTCATTTACGTTCATTTAGCCGACTCCTTGCCGACAGCCTGTGCAACCTGCAAGGTAAATTGTCGTGACCTATCGACATCAGCTTTTTTGCCAGTGCTTGCTGAGATTACACTCAATTTTGGTTCATCAAACCATGGTGAAGCCTCTAAGCTTCGCATGAATGCTGAGACCCTGGCATTAGATTGCGCCATGCCTGTAATGGTAACCATCCGGCCCTTCTGATTTAGTGACTCTATATAGAGGCCTTCTGGCACTGCTTTTGCGATTTCATCAAAGAGGTGCACAACTTCAGGACGATTACTCTGTAACTGCTCAATAATACGCATTCTGGCAATCAGCTGCTCTTTCTTCTTCTCAAGCTCACTGATCTCCTTAATTCGCTCCTCAACCTGCTTAATTTCAGATTTAAGAATATCATTGCGGGCTTCCTGCGCGTCTATCAGCAAACCAACATAGACATGAACCACCAGCACCAAACCGGCCGCAACAATCGCCATACCGCCGACAACGGTAAGAAATTCCTTCTTCCGCTCCTGTCGAAGTTCTTCACGCCAGGGTAAGAGGTTGATATGCGCCATCAGTCAAAACTCCTCAGCGCGAGGCCGCATGAGATCATCAGTGCCGGTGCATCGTTGCTAAGCACCTGTGCTTTGATCTTCGGCGAAATAATCATATTCGAAAACGGGTTGGCTATGGTTGTCTGCACACCTTGATTCTGTTCTATCAGTTCGTCGATACCGACGATGGATGAACTACCTCCAGCCAGAACAATATGGTCAACACTGTTGTATTGACTGGAAGAGAAGAAAAACTGCAGTGAACGACTCACCTGCTGCGCCATCGCCTCCTTGAAGGGTTCCAGCACCTCAGGGCCATAGTTGTCAGGAAGACCACCCTGACGTTTGGCCATTCCGGCCTCTTCATAGGAAAGACCGTATCTACGCTGGATCTCCTCGGTAAGCTGTTTGCCGCCGAAGACCTGCTCACGGGTATAGATGGTTTTCAGGTCATGCAATACGTTCAACGTTGTCATGGTGGCGCCGATATCAATAACGGCGATAGTCTTATCCAGACCGTTGTCAGGCATATGCTCTTTCAACAGGGAGAAGGCGTTCTCCATCGCATAGGCTTCAACATCAATAACCTTGGCATGCAGTCCAGCAAGCTCAATCGCATCCACCCGCACATCCACATTCTCACTTCGCGAAGCTGCCAGCAGCACATCAACGCGGTCCGGATCGTGCTCGGTTGGACCGATCACTTCGAAGTCGAGGTTTACCTCTTCAAGGGGGTAAGGGATATATTGGTCTGCCTCAAGCTGGATCTGCCCCTCCATCTCATCATCAGAGAGGTCGGCAGGCATGGAGATAACCTTGGTGATAACAGCGGAACCGGCAACGGCGGCAGCGGCGTCCTTCAGCTTGGTGCCGGAGCGCTTGACCGCGCGCTTGATCGCCTCACCCACCGCGTCCACATCGGAGATGTTTTTCTCGATGACTGAGTTGGGCGGCAACGGCTCTACTGCGTAGCTCTCAACGCGGTAGCGGTTGCCGCTCTTGCTCAATTCCAGCAGCTTGACCGCGGTTGTGCTGATATCGAGCCCCAGAATGGCCGGTTTGTTCCTTCCTAGGAGCGTGAACATCTAGGCGTTTTTCCTTTATATATCCAAGGTTACATGATTTACCTGTTTAACAACATTAAATACCAGAGTCAAGTGTGGGTCAACCTATTATTTGTCGCCTGGCCGTTAGAGAACGCCAGGAAAAAGCTTTATACTCGGGCGCTTATTCTTGTCCGAGCGACCATAAAGTAGTCATATACCAATGAACATCCGCCTTCCCGACAGGCGCCAGGTATTGCGCGCCGCCCTTGTCGTTATCCTGACCGGTTTTGTCGGTCTAGCTGCCGTCTACCTCTATCTGGCCCCCAAATTGCCCGATATCGAGGCGCTGAAAGACGTCCGTCTCCAGGTACCGTTACGCGTCTTCAGCCGAGACGGCCTGCTGATTGCGGAATATGGTGAGATGAAGCGGGTCCCCCTGCGTTATGACCAGTTCCCGCCGCAATTGATCCAGGCGGTGCTCTCGGCGGAGGATAACCGCTTTTTCGAGCATCCCGGTGTCGACTACCAGGGGCTGATTCGCGCCTTTATCCATCTACTTCAGACCGGTGAACGCGGTCAGGGCGGCAGCACCATCACCATGCAGGTGGCACGTAACTTCTTCCTCAGCCGGGAGAAGACCTATTCACGCAAGATCAATGAGATCCTTCTCTCCCTGAAGATTGAGCGGGAACTGAGCAAAGAGGAGATCCTCGAGCTCTATCTGAACAAGATCTACCTGGGCAAGCGCGCCTATGGTTTTGCCGCCGCCGCCCAGATCTATTACGGCAAAGAGTTAATGGATCTGGATCTGCCACAACTGGCCATGATTGCCGGCCTGCCCAAGGCCCCCTCCACCTACAACCCTATCGTCAACCCTGATCGTGCGGTGCTACGTCGCAACTATGTTCTGCGCCGTATGAAAGAGCTTGAGTACATCACCGAGGAGCAGTATCAGGCGGGGCTTACCGCGCTGGTAACCGCCTCCGAGCACACCTTTGGTACCGAGCTGGACGCCCCCTATCTGGCAGAGATGGTACGTGCGGAAATGCTGGAGCGTTATGGCAAGGAGGCCTACAGCTACGGCTATAACGTCTTCACCACTATCGGCAGCAACCTGCAACGGACGGCCAACAAGGCGATCCACGATAACCTGATGGAGTACGAGCATCGCCACGGCTTCCGTGGCCCGGAAAAACACGTTGAGCTAAGTGAGGACGCCGGTTCCGCTGAGTGGCTGCAGGCACTGGAAGGGCTCTCCACAGTGGGGGGACTGCTTCCTGCCGTAGTCGTCGCCCTGGCTGAAACCGAAGCGGTGGTTTGCCTCTCGGATGCCAGCCTGCATGTGCTGCCCTGGGACGGCATGGTCTGGGCCCGACGTTATATTGATGACAATACTGTTGGTGACGAGCCCGTGACCGTGGCCGATATCCTGGCCAAGGGCGATGTGGTCCGGGTCGAACAAAATTCCAAGGGTGAGTGGCAACTGGCCCAGATACCCGAGGTCGCCGGGGCACTGGTCTCCCTCGACCCCAACAACGGTGCGGTCCAGGCCCTGACCGGGGGTTTCGATTTCTTCGCCAGCAAATTTAACCGGGTTACCCAGGCGGAGCGTCAGCCCGGCTCCAATTTCAAGCCCTTCATCTACTCGGCCGCACTGGACAATGGTTTCACCCCGGCCAGCATCATCAACGACGCGCCGGTAGTCTTTGAAGACAGCGCCCTGGAGAGTGAGTGGCGTCCGGAAAACTACAGCGGCAAATTCTACGGCCCGACACGACTGCGTGAGGCATTGGTCAACTCGCGTAACCTGGTATCGATCCGCCTGCTCAACAGCATCGGCATCAGCACCGCCATTCGCTATGTTGGCAAGTTCGGCTTCAGTCCCGAACGCCTGCCGCGCGACCTCTCCCTGGCTCTCGGCAGCGCGGCACTGACCCCGTATGAGATCGTGCGCGGTTATGCCACCTTCGCCAATGGCGGCTTCCTCATCGAGCCCTTCTTTATTCAGCGAATTGAAGACAGCGACGGCAAGATCCTGTTCGAGGCACATCCGCCCATCGCCTGCGATGACGAGTGCCATAAAAAACTGGAAAGGGAGCGGGAACTCGCCGCGCAAATGGCCACTGCCCTGCAGATGGCTGATCCAGAAATGGCACTCACGCCACAAGAGGGCCCGACAGAACCGGCTGCGCCCCAGCCTGCTGAGGAAGTGGAAGCCGAGGTTGCCAGCAACGCCGACGAGAATTCCGTGACCGAAGCCGTGGCAGCAGAAAAACCGGACGGCACTGCCGCAACGGTAGGGGAAAACGGCGAGCTGTTTGCACCGCGCACCGTCGACCCGCGCAATATCTATCTTATTCGCTCCATCATGCAGGACGTGATCAAGCGCGGTACCGGCCGACGTGCCCTGCAACTGCGTCGCAACGACCTGGCAGGTAAAACCGGTACCACCAACGACCAACGCGACGCCTGGTTCTCTGGCTATAACAACGACGTGGTCACCACCGTCTGGGTTGGCTTCGACAACCCGCGCCCGCTGGGCAACAGTGAGACCGGTGCCGGCGCCGCCCTGCCCATGTGGATCGACTACATGCGCGAAGCGCTACGTGACAAACCGGAGCACACCATGGCACAACCGGAGGGGATGGTCTCGGTACGCATCGACGCGCAGACCGGTCAGTACACGGCATCCGATAACCCCAATGCCATCTTTGAGCTGTTCCGCTCGGAAAACGCGCCGCAGCCTGGTACCGCCACGCAAACACCCGCCGAGGGACAGGGCGGCGAAGGCAGCAACAACGGCAGTGGTGGCTCGGCGATTACCGAAGAACTGTTCTAGGACAATGAGCAAACGCCGTTCGGCGTCGCCGGATCCGCGCCTGCGCCATCTGCTGGCGCAGAGCGCCGCACGTATTCTCAGCGAAACCGGACAGCGTGACTTTGCCTCGGCGCTACACAAGGCTGCCACACAACACCGCGTCAGCGACAAGCGAAACCTGCCTGACAATAGCGAGATTGAAGCCGCGCTTCAGGAGTTGCAACGCCTGTTTCACGGCGACAGCCAGCCGCAAATCCTGCGACAACTCCGGCAGACCGCGCTACAGGCGATGGCGCTACTGGCAGCGTTCCGTCCCTGTCTGGTCGGCCCGGTACTCAATGGCACCGCAGACCAACACTCACCCATCTACCTGCATCTCTTTGCCGACACGGCAGAAGAGGTTTTGATCGCCCTGATGGAGCGGCAGATCCCTTTTGAACAGGGAGAGCGGCGGGTGCGTTACAGTAACGGCACGGTTGAGAGCCGCCCCAGGTTCAGCTTCATCGCGGGAGAGCATGAGATCCAGCTAACGGTCTTTCCCAGCCGCGAGCGAAGTCGCGCACCGCTCAGCCCGGTCGACGGTCGACCGATGCAAAGGGCGGAACGGGCACAACTGGAAAGGCTACTGGAAGCGGATCAAACCGCTGGGTAGTGCTCGGGCCAAGGACCACGGGCCACACCGCTGTCGATAGCCGCTCTGGCTACCACCGGAGGCAGGCGCTCGATCAGGCGCGGATCGAAGGGCTTGGGAATGATGTAGTCGGGACCGAATTCCAGGGCATCAACCCCATAGGCCTGCAACACCACCGCTGGCACCGGTTCATGGGTCAACTCACACAGCGCCCTGACCATGGCGACCTTCATCGCCTCATTGATGCAACGCGCCCGCACATCCAGCGCACCGCGGAAGATAAAGGGGAAGCCCAGCACGTTGTTCACCTGATTCGGGTAGTCGGTACGACCGGTCGCCATGATCAGATCGTCACGTACCGCATGGGCCACCTCGGGACGGATCTCCGGATTGGGATTGGCCAGGGCAAACAACACTGGCCTCGCGGCCATCGAAGCCAACATCTCCTCACTCACCAGATTTGCCCCGGAGACACCGATAAAGACATCGGCCCCAGCCATGGCGTCGGCCAGCGTCCGTCGCTCCGTCTCCACCGCAAAGGGGGCTTTGTACTGGTTCACACCGTCACGCCCGACATAAACTACGCCGTGACGATCCACCAGCAACATATTCTCCTGCTTCGCCCCCAGGGAAAGCAGCAGATGCATCGCCGCCAGACCCGCCGCGCCAGCACCCAGGCAGACAATGCGCGCCTGCTCCAGCGTCTTACCCTGCAACTCCAGCGCATTGAGCAGCCCGGCGGCGATGATGATCGCCGTTCCGTGCTGGTCGTCATGAAACACCGGAATATCGAGCCGTTGCTGTAGCTGCTTCTCCACCTCAAAGCAGTGCGGTGCCGCGATATCCTCCAGATTGATCCCGCCGAAGGTGGGGGCGATGGCGGCGACCGCCTCAATGAAGGCCTCCGGAGTGGCGGCATCGACCTCAATATCGAAGACATCAATATTGGCAAAGCGCTTGAACAGTACCGCCTTGCCCTCCATCACCGGCTTGCCCGCCAGCGCACCCACATTGCCCAATCCCAGCACCGCGGTACCATCGCTGATCACCCCGACCAGGTTGCCCTTGCCGGTATAGAGATAGGCATCTTCCGCGTTGGCGTGGATCGCCTGCACCGGCACCGCCACCCCCGGGGTATAGGCCATGGCCAGTTGCGACTGGGTCTCGCAGGCCTTGGTGATCGCGGTGGCGATCTTTCCCGGCACGGGATTGGCGTGATATTCGAGGGAGGCCTGTTCGTGCGGGCCCAGTGTGGATTTATCGCTCATCGGTTTGATCCGTTAGTTATCGTTTACCATCCGCAGCGCCGACGGATGGCTGATATTCATGCGCCACTTACGCTTATGGTATGTCAGCCAGCCGCGTGCCTCTACGACCTGGCCGGTAAATCGTGACAGATCGCGGCCATCGAAATAACGCAGGTCGTCATGACTAATCCGCAGCGCGGCATTACCATCCAGTTCCAGCCACAGGCTATGTTGGCTCTCCACCACTTTAGCAACCCGCCCACGCAACAGGGCAAATCCCTGATCACCGTCGTGCAGACGCTGGCTCTGTTTCAGCAAACTGTTACCAGACCAGATCCCGCGCGACGCCGCACGCGCCTTGCGCTCATGGGAAAAATAGCAGTCGTTTTGCCACAGGTTAGGGGAGATCGCGATCGCAGCGGCCAGTCCTTCATCCAGCAGGAGTTGGCTGATACTGCGTCCATCCGCCAGGTAGGGATGGGCCAGCAGGCGACCATAACGGTCCTTGCGCTCGGAGGCATAACGCAGTTGTAGCGCGCCACCACCAATCAGCGCCTCGACCCGCCGCTTCGCTGCCCGGGCATAGGGTTGCGAGTTCCCTCCCTCGTGATCGATCTCCGGCGCATTGATGCCGACAAAGCGCACCTTGCGCCCATCCTGCAAACGCACCGTATCGCCGTCGTAGACATGGGCAACCATGGCCGTCTCGTCGGCATGATCCAGTGGACAGGCCGCCGCCGGCAGCGGTACGACAAGCACAAACGCAAAAAGGGCGCCCCATCGGGACGCCCTTTTGTCGTGCCTGCGCACGGCCATAAACCTATTTGCGGCCGTACTTCTGGCGGAATTTGTCGACGCGACCACCGGTATCCACGGTTTTCTGCTTACCGGTATAGAACGGGTGGCAGGCGGAGCAGACGTCCAGATTCAGGTCACGACCCACGGTAGAGCGGGTCTTAAAGGTATTACCGCAGCTACAGGTCGCAGTAATTTCGTTGTATTCGGGATGGATATCCGCTTTCATGTCAAACCTCATCGAGTGGTTACGCGCCGCTACCAATCTCCACGACGGCACCGCGCTGGCCTTTAAAGAGCAGGGGATCTTACGGATATGATCGGGACTTGGCAAGTGATTCAGTGCTTGAGCCCCCATCCGCAATACCTTCTACTATGATCAAATAATCTCAAACCGGAACCCCGCTATGGAATCCAAGCCACATCAGGCCCGCCTCAAGTACGACTACGAAGGACTCGACGAGGCCTCGATCAAGCACTCTCTCGCCAACCGTATGACCTATACGGTGGGCAAGGACAACCTCACTGCCACGGATCGCGACTGGTTCCACGCAGTCGCCTATATGGTGCGCGACCGCCTCACCGAGCGCTGGATGGAGACCATGCGCAGCTACTACCAGAGCGACACCAAGCGGATCTACTACCTCTCGATGGAGTTTCTGCTGGGTCGTTCCCTGCTCAACAGCATCCTCAACCTGGGCTTCTATGAGGAAGTCAAAGCAGTGTTGCAGGAACTGGAACTGGATATCGAAGAGGTGGCCGATCTGGAATTCGACGCCGCCCTGGGCAACGGCGGTCTCGGTCGTCTCGCCGCCTGCTTCCTCGACTCCCTCGCCACCCTGCGCATGCCGGGCTACGGTTACGGCATCCGCTACGAGTACGGCATGTTCCGCCAGGCCATTGAGCACGGTGCCCAGGTGGAGCACCCGGACAACTGGCTACGCTATGGCAACCCCTGGGAGTTCGCCCGCCCTGAAGTCCTGTTCCCGGTAAAGTTCTTCGGTCAGGTGGTGGACTACCGCGACGATGACGGCAACATGCGCCACCACTGGGTGGAGACCGAGGATGTGATGGCGATGGCCTACGACCTTCCCATTCCCGGTTACGGCGTCGATACGGTCAACAACACCCGTCTGTGGGCCGCCAAGGCGAGTCGTGACTTCGATCTGAAGTATTTCAACGAGGGTAACTACACCAAGGCGGTAGAGGATAAAAACTCCTCGGAAAATCTCTCCAAGGTGCTCTACCCCAACGACGTTACCGAGATGGGCAAGGAGTTGCGACTCAAGCAGCAGTTCTTCTTCGTCAGTGCTTCGCTACAGGACATCCTGTACCGCTTCAAAAAGCAGTATGACGATCTCACCCTGCTGCCTGATAAGGTGGCAATCCAGCTCAACGACACCCACCCATCGATTGCGGTGGCAGAGCTGATGCGACTGTTACTCGACATCTATCACATGGAGTGGAACAAGGCCTGGGAGATCACCACCCGGACCTTTGCCTACACCAACCATACCCTGTTACCGGAAGCACTCGAAATCTGGCCGGTACCACTGTTCGAAAAAATGTTGCCGCGTCATCTGCAGATCATCTACGGCATTAACCATTTTTTACTTAAAGAAGTGCTTCACCGTCATCCCGGCGACACCGATCGCATGGCGCGCATGTCATTGATCGATGAAGGGGGGGATCGCTACATACGTATGGCGCATCTGGCCATTGTTGGCAGCCACAAGGTCAACGGTGTCGCTGAACTACACACGGAACTGCTAAAGAATCAGATGTTCCGTGACTTCAGTGAATTTTTTCCGGACAAATTCATCAACATCACCAACGGTATCACCCCACGGCTCTGGCTCAACCAGTCCAATCCGTCACTCACCGAATTGATCAGTAAACAGATCGGCCGCGGTTGGCTAACCCATCTGGAACGCCTGCGTGAATTAATCCCGATGGCTGACGACGCCAAGTTCCGCCAGGAATTCCGCCAGGTAAAACAGCTCAACAAACAATTCCTGGCCGATAAGATCGAGAAGCGCCTCAGTCTCAGGATCGATCCAAACAGTCTGTTCGACGTACAGATTAAACGGATACATGAATACAAGCGGCAACTGCTCAATGTGCTGCACATCATCACTCGCTACAATCGCCTGCGTGATGGCAGTGACATTCCGATGGTGGATCGCACCGTGATCTTTGGTGGTAAGGCGGCACCGGGCTACTGGATGGCGAAGCAGATCATTCACCTGATTGTCGACGTCGCCGGTATCGTCAACTTCGATCCGCACATCAATAATCATCTCAAGGTAGTGTTCATCCCCAACTATGATGTCACCACCGCGACCGACATCATCCCTGCCGCGGATCTGTCGCAACAGATATCCACCGCAGGCACCGAGGCCTCCGGTACCGGTAATATGAAGTTATCGCTAAACGGCGCACTGACCATCGGTACCATGGACGGGGCAAATGTCGAGATCCACAACGAGGTGGGAGCCGACAACATCTTCATCTTTGGCAATAATGTAGAACAGGTAGAGGAACTGCGACGTAATGGTTACCGGCCACGGGATTACTATGAAACCAATGCTGAATTAAAACGCGCCATCGACATGATCGACTCCGGCTTCTTCTCGCCCGAGGATGCCGATCGTTATAAGGGACTGGTGCAGGGTCTGCTTGATCATGACCCCTATCTCCTGCTGGCCGATTACGCCGACTATATTGCCGCACAGGAGAAGGTAGATCTGCTCTACCTGAACCCTGATGAGTGGGACCGCAAGGCGATCCTAAACTTCTCCCAGGTCGGGCGCTTCTCCTCTGACCGTACCATCCGTGAATATGCCGAACAGATCTGGGGCGTCACACCAGTAAACCATCACCACCAGAAATAACAGGCCTGGGCACGAGATCGTGGCCGATATTTTTTAGATCAAAAAAGGGCGCCAACGGCGCCCTCTTCTATTCCATTACTGCAGAGCCTCAACGCTTCATTGAATCGAAGAACTCGGAGTTGGTCTTGGTTGCCTTGATCTTGTCCTGCAGGAATTCCATCGCGGCCACTTCATCCATTTCGTGGACCAGCTTACGCAGGATCCAGATTTTCTGCAGCTCTTCGGCATTAATCAGCAGCTCTTCACGGCGAGTGCCGGAACGACTGATGTTGATCGAAGGATAGATACGCTTCTCGGCAATACGGCGTTCCAGGTGGATCTCCATGTTGCCGGTACCTTTGAACTCCTCGTAGATCACGTCGTCCATGCGCGAGCCAGTCTCAACCAGCGCGGTGGCGATAATGGTCAACGAACCGCCCTCTTCGATGTTACGTGCGGCACCGAAGAAGCGCTTTGGACGGTGCAGCGCGTTGGCATCGACACCACCGGTCAGTACCTTGCCCGATGAAGGGATCACGGTGTTATAGGCGCGGGCCAGACGGGTGATGGAGTCGAGCAGGATCACCACGTCATGCTTGTGTTCCACCAGACGCTTGGCCTTCTCGATAACCATTTCGGCAACTTGCACGTGGCGGCTGGCCGGTTCATCAAAGGTGGAAGAGACCACCTCGCCGCGTACCGAACGCGCCATCTCGGTCACCTCTTCAGGACGCTCATCGATAAGCAGCACGATGAGGTAACACTCGGGATGTTTGCTGGTGATCGACTGGGCGATGTTCTGCAGCATCATGGTCTTACCGGTCTTGGGTGGCGCGACAATCAGACCGCGCTGACCCTTACCGATGGGTGCTGCCAGGTCGATGATACGGGCAGTAACGTCTTCGGTGCTGCCATTACCCATCTCCAGTGTCATACGCTCGTTGGCGTGCAGTGGCGTCAGGTTTTCAAACAGTACCTTGTTCTTGGCGTTCTCTGGCGGCTCATAGTTGATCTGGTCAACCTTGAGTAGCGCGAAGTAGCGCTCACCCTCTTTGGGTGGCCGAATCTTGCCGGAAACAGTATCGCCGGTATGCAGATTGAAGCGACGAATCTGGCTCGGTGAGACATAGATATCATCGGGGCCAGCGAGATAGGAGCTACCTGCTGAGCGAAGAAAGCCGAAACCATCCTGCAAAATCTCCAGCACACCATCGCCGTAGATGTCTTCACCATTTTTGGCGTGGGCCTTGAGCAGGGAGAAAATGACGGCCTCTTTGCGAGAGCGGGCAACGTTTTCGATGCCCAGCTCTTCTGCCATTTTCAGGATTTCAGACGCGGTTTTTTGTTTTAGTTCAGTTAGATTCATATTGCGGTTGCCGTCTACGGAAAGTTATCAGGATGGAGTTTCTGCCAGATTTTGGATTGTATTGCCCGGATGGATTGCGGAAATCCTCAGGCGGGAATTGGGGAAAAACGAAGTGGCTTGTTAATCGTTATATTTTGAAGCAGGCGGCAGTCTACCACCAGTGACCGGGATCGTCCAGCCCCCCGAAGGGAGCGGACATCCGGAACCGTAGCTTACAGGTTACTGTCGATAAAAGCGGTCAATTGCGATTTGGAAACAGCACCGACCTTGGTCGCTTCGACATTGCCGGCCTTGAACAGCATCAGGGTAGGAATGCCGCGAATGCCGTATTTCGGCGGTGTGTTGGGATTATCGTCGATATTCAACTTGACCACCTTGATCTTGTCGGCGTAATCCTCGGCGATCTCATCGAGAATCGGTGCAATCATTTTGCACGGACCACACCAATCTGCCCAGTAATCTACCAGCACGGTACCCTCGGCCTTAATCACTTCGGCCTCGAAGGTGTCGTCGGTAACGTATACGATTTTGTCGCTCAAGGTTGTGCCTCCAGGTAATCGATGGATTCCATGGTCATACCGCTCCATGGGCCTGTAAATCTCATGCCAAACATTTGAGCCCAATACGCCTGCTATTTCAAGCCCAAAACTCCGCACATTTTGGTATTCTTGCTCACCATGACTGAAAAACACTTGAGCAGTACCCGCTTCCAGGACTTCAATCTGCCCGCCGAACTATTGCAAGGCATTGAAGAAACAGGCTTTTCTTTCTGTACCCCGATACAGGCAGAGACCCTACCCATTGCCCTTGAGGGACACGACGTCGCCGGGCAGGCACAAACCGGCACCGGCAAGACGGCCGCTTTTCTGGTTGCCACCTACAACACCCTGTTACGACACCCAGCCAAAGAGGGACGCCGCGCCAATCAGGTACGCGCCCTGATCCTGGCACCGACCCGCGAACTGGCAATTCAGATCCATAAGGATGCCGAGACCCTCGGCCGCCACACCGGACTCAAGCTGGGGCTGGCCTACGGCGGTACCGGCTATGAAGAACAGCGCAACACCCTGACCGAGGGCGTCGATATCCTCATCGGCACCCCCGGACGGATCATCGACTACTTCAAACAGCACGTCTTCGACCTGAAGGTTCTACAGGTGATGGTGCTGGACGAGGCCGACCGCATGTTCGACCTCGGTTTCATCAAGGACATCCGTTACCTGTTGCGACGTATGCCCCATCCCAACGAACGCCTTAGCATGCTCTTTTCGGCCACCCTCTCCTTCCGCGTCACCGAGCTGGCCTATGAGCACATGAACAACCCGGTTGCGGTTAAGGTCGAAGCGGATCAGGTAACGGCCGACCGGGTCAACCAGAGCGTCTACTACCCATCGATGGATGAGAAGATCCCGCTGCTGCTGGGTCTGATCAAAAAAGAGCAGCCGCAGCGCGCTATCGTCTTCGTCAACACCAAACGCGCCGGCGAAAGGGTCTGGGGCTATCTGGAGGGCAATGGCATCAAGTGCGGCATCCTCTCTGGTGATGTACCGCAGAAAAAACGCCAGCGCCTGTTGAGCGAGTTTGAAAAGGGTGACTTTGCGGTACTGGTTGCCACCGACGTCGCCGCACGTGGTCTGCATATTCCCGACGTCAGTCATGTATTCAACTATGACCTGCCCCAGGATGCCGAGGATTACGTCCACCGCATCGGTCGTACCGCACGTGCCGGTGCCAGTGGTCAGGCGATCAGCTTCGCCTGTGAAGAGTACGCCTTCTCCCTCGCCGAGGTAGAGGAGTACATTGCGCAAAAAATTCCCATGGAGTCGATCAGCAGCGACCTGCTGATTGAACCGCAACCACGTGTACACATGGAGCGCACACCACGGCCGCATCACGATCGTAAAGGTGGTGGTGGCAGACGCGGCAGCGGACAGCGCGGCGGTCGCCGCTAGATCCTCCCTCTAACCATAACCACGAATTGAAATGACGATGGCAAAGAAAAAGAAAATTAAAATTTCCGCAGAAGAAAAATGCAGCCTGTGCCACAACGCCAAATGCTGTACTTACTTCACCCAGCAGATCGATACCCCGCGTTCCATGTCTGAATTCGATGTACTGTTGTGGCAACTCGCTCACCGCGATGTACAGGCCTATAAGGACGAAGACGGCTGGTTCCTGCTGGTCAACACACCCTGCACCAAGCTCCTCGACGACGGCCGCTGTGGCATCTATGAGACACGCCCGCAGATCTGTCGTGACCATACCAACGACTACTGCGAATACGACGGCCCCGCCGAAGAGGGTTTCGACCTCTTCTTCGCGGACTACGACAGCCTGCTGACCTACTGCAAGAAACGCTTCAAGAAGTGGGATAAGAGATTTAAAAAATAATTAACCGCAAAGTGCGCGAAGTTACACGAAGTTTTCTGGGATTATCGGTTGAATTCAGTTGCATTACCCCGACCTGATTTCCCTTTCATCATTCGGCCAGAATTACTTTGCGTAACTTCGCGCACTTTGCGGTTTAAACTTTTCTACATTATTCCCTTGGTCTTTCACGATGCCCAGAACCGGGCTTGCCCTTCATCGCGTAGGGCGGCGGTGATCCATCCGGTCGACTCTGGAAGATGCGCATCGACCACATGTATTGGGTCGGTGCAAGGGCGATCATCTTTTCCAGCTCCCGATTCATGCGTGCCGCATCGGCGACCTCATCCTCTGACGGAAAATTCTCCAGCGGTGGCAGGATACTTGCGCGGTAGTGACCGCTCTGCGCATTATAAACCGTAGCAAAGGGCAACACTGTCGCGCCGGTCATGCGACTCAGTTTTGACAGTGCCGTAAGCGTTGCCGTCTGTACTCCGAAGAAGGGAACAAACACGGAGTGTTCAGGCCCCAGATCTTCATCCGGCAGATAATAGAAGGCATGACCGTTCTTGATCCCCTTAACAATGGGGCGCATTCCCTTGTCGCGCAGAAAAAGTACTCCCTTGAAACGAGTACGCCCTCGCGCCATCAGCCAGTCGATCAGCGGATTGCGTGCCGGTTTAATCAGTCCCACCGAGGGATAGAAACGGGTCAGTGCTGCGGCGCCAAAATCGAGTGCTACATTATGGCTGGTCAGCAGGATCACCTTGCCGCCGTCATTCAATACTTTCTCAAGATGCTCTTTGCCTTCAAGGGTAAGGACCTGGTCGAGGCGGCGTCGTGAGCCCCACCACAACAGACCATAATCGAGAAAAGTCTGGCTCATGCTGCGGAAGTAATCGCGCGCCATCTGCTCACGCTGTTGTGCGGTTGCTTCAGGGAAACACCACTCAAGATTGGTATGAATAATCGCACGACGTTTCTCCTGGCGCTGCCAGGCAAAATCGCCAAGCCAGCGTCCCATGGAACGTCGCAGGGTACCTGGTAACAACGACAACAGACGAAACAGCCCCATCCCCAACCAGATCGGCCAGTAGCGCGGGCCCAACCACTGCCACTGGAAGGGCCCTGGATAAGATGAATCGATAGCTTGTTTCATTTAGCGTAACTCAGCCAACAGGCGATCGATCATCCCTTCGGCCTGCGAGGCATAGCCCCCACCGAAGAGGTTGAAGTGGTTAAGAATGTGGTAGAGGTTATAAAAGGTTTTGCGCACTTTGTATCCCGTATCCAGCGGCCACTCTTCATTATAGGCCGCGTAAAAATCACTACCGAAACCACCGAACAGTTCGGTCATAGCGATGTCCGCCTCGCGATCGCCGTAGTAGACCGCCGGGTCGAAAATCACCGGCGCACCGTCACCACGAAAGGCATAATTACCTGACCAGAGATCACCGTGTAACAGCGATGGGCGCGGCGAATAATCGCTAAAGAGAGCCTGGAAACGTTCCATCAGTTCCGCACCTTTGCGTTGCAACGAACCACCGCCGCCTTTGCGTGCAGCCATCTCCAGTTGTGCTCCCAGGCGCCGTTCGCGCCAGAAGACGATCCAGTCGTGGTGCTCACTATTGTCTTGCGGTGTCGAGCCGATGGTGTTGTCACGAAACCAGCCAAAATGCTCCTGAGTCGTCCGATGCAGTTGTGCCAGCTCGTACCCCAGTTGTGCGCCACTACCGCTACCGCGCAACGCCATATCTTCCATCACGATAAACGCCTGGCCCTCGGCAACGCCGGTAGCCAACGGTTCCGGCACGGCAATGGCGTCGGGCTTGCGCAGTTCGCGCAGACCATCCGCCTCCGCCTCGAACATCGTTAACGATGAAGCGCCGTTGAGCTTAACGAAGTAGCTGCGCGAACCGTCGCTCACCTTCGCTGCGCTATTGATACAGCCGCCACCAACAGCGTGATGGCTTTCAGCACTAAAGCGTTCCCCCGTCGCCTCGGTGATCGCCTGTGCAATGGCCTGCCAGAGATTCATAGCAGGCATCTTAAACCAGCATGGCTTGACCTGTCTTGTAGCGCTACACTGCACCCATGCACTTCCAGCCCCTCAGCCAACTCATCACCTATCCGCAGGTCGAACAGATCGTCCATCGCTTCTATGAGGTGGTGCTTGCCGATGATCTGCTCCTGCCCCATTTTCAACACATCACTGACTGGCCGGAACATGAGCAACAGATCAGCAACTTCTGGTGGGGGATGCTCGGAGGTCAGGTAGAGAGTCCACGCCCTAACGCCATGGAAGAGGGCCATCGCGATCTGGACCTCGGTCAACCGGAACTGCAGCGCTGGCTGGAACTGTTCGAGCAGACGCTCTATCAGGAACTGGACAGTGATATCGCGGCACTCTGGTCTGCACAGGCGAAACACATCGGCACAATGATGGTGATGAAAGGATTGGTGAAGGAGTAATTCACTCCTGCTCCAGCAAAAGATTGCCGTGGGTATCGACCCGGCAAACCCAGCCCGACGACAGCCAGGTGGTCGCCACCGTTTCGGTGATCAGTGCCGGCCCTTTGATCTCGTCACCCTGACGCAATCCGGACCGATTCAACACTTCGACCTCACCTTCAACACCATAGACCTCTGCCAGCCCGGCGAAGGCTTCCACTTCCGATTCGTTTTCTGCGGCAATGGGCAGTTGAGGTATCGGACCCACCAACTGCAAACGCAGGTTAACCAACTCCACTGGCAGATTGAGACGGTGACCGTAGCGTTCCTGATGCAATTGATGGAACGCCTCGGCACTAGCTTCACGATCGGATTGCCACGCTATGTTGAGCGTATAGGACTGCCCCTGGTAACGTAAATCGAGAGAGGTACGTAGCGTGATCTCTCCTTCAGGCAACTCCTGCCGCAGCGACTGTTCGCCCTCCTGCCGCAATTCGAAAAGCAGCGCTTCGATCTCTTCCGCGCTGGTCTGCGCCAGCAGTTGCCGATGGGTGCGCGACAGTTGCCGTCCACGCGGCGCGGTGAGCATGCCCAGTGCCGAAAGCACGCCACCGTGGATCGGTACCATCGCCTGACGCATTCCCAGCGCCTCGGCCAGGGCGCAAACATGCAGTCCGCCCGCACCACCAAAGGAGACCAGAGTCATCGGCCGCGGATCGATACCGCGCTGCACCGAGATTACCCGCAAGGCGCGGGCCATATGTTCGTTGGCGATGCGGATAATTCCTGCTGCCGCCTCGTGCAGGCCGACATCAAGCTTGTCGGCAATAACAGCCACCGCCTGTTCCGCCGCCTCGACATCAAGGCGCATCTCTCCACCGAGAAAGGCATCGGGACGCAGCCTTCCCAACACCAGATTGGCATCGGTTACCGTCGCCTCGCAGCCACCCTTGCTGTAACAGGCTGGCCCCGGCGCCGCTCCGGCCGACTCCGGCCCCACCTGCAACAGACCGCCCGCATCGACCCGGGCAATGGAGCCACCTCCGGCACCGATGGTGTGCATGTCGACCATCGGCACTGAAACCGGGTAGCGACCGATGCGTCCCTCGCTGGTCAGTTGCAGTTCGCCGTCGATCAGCGCCACATCCGTCGAGGTACCGCCCATATCAAAGGTGAGCAGGCGCTCGCGCCCAGCCAGTTGTCCGACACGCTGTGCCGCAGCGAGTCCCCCGGCAGGACCAGAGAGCAGCATCTGTACTGCCTGCTTTCCCGCCAGACTGGCGGCGATGGTGTTACCGGAACTCTGCATGACTGAGATCGATGCACCGGGCAACCCCGCCTCCAGTCGGGCCAGATAACCCTCCACCAACGGCCCGACCCAGGCGTTGAGCCAGGTGGCGATGCCGCGCTCATATTCGCGGTATTCGGGCAACACAGCGGAGGAGCGGGAGACGAAGATCCCCTCGGGCACGATCGCCTCGATCGCCTTTTCAAAACGATCATCAAAGAAAGAGAAGAGCAGATTGATCGCCACCGCCTGCGGCTTGAGTTCAATGATTCGTTGACGCAGCTCTGCAAGTTCGGCGTCGCTCAATGCCTCGACCACACTACCGTCGGCACCGAGACGGCCGCCGGTTTCGAGGCACAGCTCCGACGGCACAGGCGGGTCGACCGGCTGCGGTTGCAGATTGTAGAGCTCGGCCCGCGCCTGGCGACCGAGGGTGAGCATGTCGCCAAGACCGTGATTGGTGATAAAGACGGTACGCACACCCTTGCCTTCGAGCGCCGCATTGGTCGCCACGGTCGAGCCGTGCACCATACGCAACTGCTGCAACAGTGCGCCGGCGATCCCCAGCTCCTGCACCCCCTGCAGGATCGCCCGCTCCGGCGCATCCGGCGTTGAGAGCACCTTGTGTACGCGCAGCCGCTCACCCTGATAAAGGACGAAGTCGGTGAAGGTACCTCCGGTATCTACGCCAAGCAGCATCTCTACTCCTTCTACACAGGTTTAGCAGCGGAACTTTTCGAACTGGTCACCACTCCCATACCCTGTTTTTCTGTATCATGATGAGCGCGGTATCATACCGAACTCTGCGGTGACGCGCCCTTCCTCAACCACAGCAAGAACAGGGTGACATGGAAAACAACAGTCTTATACAGGTTGAACATCTTTCACGTCGCTACGGTGACAACCTGGCCGTCAATGATGTGAGCTTTGAGGTCCAGCGCGGCGAAGTGCTCGGATTCCTCGGCCCCAACGGCGCAGGCAAATCGACCACCATGCAGATGCTTACCGGCAATCTCGCACCAACCACCGGCAGCATCCGTATCAATGGCATCGATATTCTGGAGAATCCGAAGGAGGCCAAACAGGCCCTCGGCTTCCTGCCGGAGCAACCCCCGCTCTACCGCGAACTGAGCGTCGACGAATTCCTGCAATTCTGCGCCCGGCTGAATCGCATCCCGCGCGCCAAACAGGCCAGTGCCGTCGACTACGCCAAGCAGCGCTGCGGCCTCACCGAAGTGGGCAAGCGCCTGATCAACAATCTCTCCAAGGGTTACCAGCAACGGGTTGGTATCGCTCAGGCGATCATCCACTCGCCGGAGGTAGTGATCCTCGACGAGCCCACCGTCGGTCTCGACCCGATCCAGATCCGCGAGATCCGCAACCTCATCCGCGAGCTGGGCGGCGAGCACAGCGTGATCCTCTCCACCCATATTCTTCCCGAAGTACAGGCCACCTGCGACCGGGTGCAGATCATCAATAGAGGACAACTGGTGTTGAGCGACACCATCGAAGGGCTGGGCCAACGGATGCAGAGCTCCAGCCTGCTGCTGGGGCTGCGTCGCGCACCGGATGCTTCCGTGCTTCAACAGATTGCCGGCGTTGAGGCGGTCATCCCCCTCGACAACGGTCGCCTGCGGATCAGTCATACACCAGAGAGCAGTCCCGCCGAGACGCTGGCAGAACGCGCCGTGGCCGAAGGCTGGGGCCTGTTTGAACTGACCCCGGAACGACTCTCGCTGGAAGACGTCTTCGTCAACATCACTACCGAAGAAAATGAAGAGACAGAGGAGGACGCCGCATGATCGCCACCATCGCCGCACGCGAACTGCGCAGCCTGTTTCTCTCACCGCTGGCCTGGTCGATCCTTGCCGTGGTGCAGATCATCCTCGCCTTTATGTTCCTGGGGCAACTCGATGTCTATGTCTCCTACCAGTCGCAGATCGCGATGATGGAGAGCCCACCGGGCGCGACAGAGATCATCGTGGCACCGATGTTCTCCAGCGCCACCATCATTCTATTGCTGGTGATCCCGCTTTTGACCATGCGCAGCGTCAGTGAAGAGCGTCGATCGCGTACCCTGCCGCTGCTCCTCTCTGCGCCGCTCTCCATGACCGAGATCGTACTCGGCAAATACCTTGGCCTGCTCGGCTTCCTCGGCATCATGCTGGGGCTGGTCACGCTGATGCCGCTGTCGCTGCTCACTCTTGGCACCCTCGACTTCGGCCTGCTCGCCTCCAACCTGCTCGGTATCGGCCTGATGCTGGCGGCCTTCGCCGCCGCGGGACTGTTCATGTCGACCCTCACCGCGCAACCGACGGTGGCGGCGATCAGCACCTTCGGCCTGCTACTGCTGCTCTGGATCATCAACTGGACCGGCCAGAGCATGGGTGAGGGTTCGGTGCTCACCTATCTCTCTCTGCAGAGCCACTATGCGGCACTGCTCAAGGGACTGTTCGATAGCAGCGACGTGATCTACTACCTGCTGTTCATCGGCTCCTTCCTCACACTCAGTATCCGCCGTCTCGACGCGGAACGGCTGTAGGGAGACGACGATGCAAATCAGCCAACAGATCCACCGCAAACTGCGCCTCGAAAGCGCGACCTTTGTGCTCCTTTTCCTCGTCGCCATCGGTCTGCTCGCCTGGCTCAGCATCCGTTACCACTTCCAGTCAGACTGGACCGCCAGCGGGCGTCATACCCTCTCCGAGGCCTCGCTCACCGTGCTGCAAACGCTGGATGGTCCGGTGACCCTCACCTCCTTTAGTCGAGAGGATGATCTCTCCGGATTGCGTAAACGCACCCGGGAACTGATCAATCGCTATCAGCGCATCAAACCCGACATCGTCCTTAACTACGTCGATCCGGATCAGCACCCGGAGCAGGTACGGCAACTGGGGATCACCGCGGATGGTGAGCTGCGTGTGGAATACGCCGGGCGCGGTGAAAACCTCAAACGTATCGGCGAACAGTCGCTGACCAATGCCCTGCAACGACTGCTGCGAAGCGGTGCACGCAAGGTACTGTTCCTCAGCGGTCACGGTGAGCGTCGCTTCGACGGCCAGGCTAACCACGACATGGGCGAATGGGGCAAACAGATGATCACCAAGGGCTTCAAGATGGAAGCGCTTAATCTCTCTGTCGATCCCAAAATTCCTGAAGATACCGCGGTACTGGTTATCGCCTCTCCACAGGTCAAACTGCTGGACGGTGAAGTGAAGCTGATCCAGGCCTATGTGGAACAGGGCGGCAGCCTGCTCTGGCTCAACGAACCTGCCGATGAGGACGGATTGCAGCCCCTGGCAGCGCAACTGGGCATCGGCTTCGTCCCTGGTACCCTGGTCGATCCCACCGGGCAGATGCTGGGGATCAATAATGCCGCCTTCATTGTGGTGGCCGAATACCCTCGCCATCCCGTTACCGACGAACTGACCACGCTGACCCTCTTCCCGGAGGCGCACGCCATCAACGTGGTGGATGAGAAGTGGCAAAGTACGCCGCTGCTGCGTAGCCTCGGCCGTAGCTGGTCCGAGACCGGACCGATGCAGGGCAGTGTCTCCTTCGATGAGGGCAAGGATATCCCCGGCCCACTGACCATCGGCATGTTACTCACCCGCGACCACGGCGAAGGTGACAGCAAACAGCAGCAGCGTGTTGCGGTGATCGGTGATGGTGACTTTCTCGCCAACAGCTTTATCGGCAACGGCGCCAATCAGGAACTCGGCTCACGCCTGCTTAACTGGTTGAGCAACGACGACAGTTTCATCAAGATCCCGCCGCGTGCCGCACCGGATACCCAGCTCACCATCACCCCGATGTTGTCGCTGTTTATCGGTACCGGCTTCCTGTTACTGATTCCGGGACTGCTGCTGGGTAGTGGCTTCGCTATCTGGTGGAAGCGGCGGAAAAGATAATTTTCACCGCAAAGACGCAAAGGGCGCAAAGAGTCATGAATGCTAAAGCGGTTGTACACCTGTTATGAAACGAAACACGTTAGTCAATTTGTCGTTGTTGATTGTTATCGGTGTTCTTGTGCTGCTGACCGTCTACGAGCCGGGTATCGAAAAGCCGCCCGAGGCACCGTTGTTGCTCTCGCTAAAACGCGAGGATGTGAAGCACATTCTGATCAAACGCGACGGCCAGGAGACGGTGGAGCTGGCAAAAGGCGAAGACGGTAAATGGCAACTGTTACAGCCGGTCAATATTGAAGCCAGCAGTTTCCGCATCGACTCGTTGCTACGTATCACCGAGAGCAAAAGCCTCAACCGCTTTGTCGCCGAACCCGCGAAACTGGCGGGATACAAACTGGACAAACCCAGCGCGGAGTTGCTCCTCAATGACACGGTAAAACTTGCCTTTGGTGCCGCCACACCGCTGGACCAGCGCCGCTATGTGCTGCTCGACAATCAGGTGCACCTGATCACCGACAACCTCTACTACTTCATGATCAGTAGCTGGCCCACCTTCGTCAGCATGATCCCGCTGCCGGAGAAGGGCAGCATCCGTGCGCTACAGCTGCCTGAGCTCAAACTTCAGTGGCAGGAAAATCGCTGGCAACTGGAACCTCCACAGCAGACCGGCAGCGCCGATAACATCACCGCACTGCTCGACGCCTGGAAATTTGCCGCCGCCACCTCGGTCAAGGTCTACGACGGGAAGCAGGGAGACAAGATCACGGTTCAGTTCAAAGGTGAAGAAAAACCCGTGCAATTCCTTATCACTGCACGCGAACCGGATCTGATCCTGGCCCGACCTGAGCTCGGTATCGAATACCACTTTCCTGCGGAGTTAGCCGACAAGCTACTTAATCTCCCAGGCAAACAAAAAGAGAATCAAGCCACGGAAAACAACTGAGTATGTTTTTCCGTGGCTCATAGATAATTATCCATGCCTGAATTACCCGAAGTCGAAACCACCCGCCGCGGTATTGCGCCGCATGTCACCAGGCATGCTGTGAATGATGTCATCGTGCGCCAGAGCAAATTGCGCTGGCCCATTCCGCGCGGAATAAAACAGAAGCTTGTCGGTCACAGGATCGATAGCGTGACGCGACGTGCAAAATATCTACTACTCAAGTTTGATCACGGCACACTGATTCTGCACCTTGGCATGTCCGGCAGTCTGCGCATCGTCAAGGCGAGTAGTACAGCGGAGAAACACGACCACTTTGATCTCGTTTTTGACTCCGGCAAGGCCTTACGTCTCACCGACCCACGTCGTTTTGGCGCGGTACTCTGGACCAGCGCCGATCCGAACGAGCACGAACTCCTGAAATCACTCGGCCCGGAGCCGCTGGAGCAGACATTCGATGCTGACTATCTGTTTCAGCGTTCCCGTGGTCGCAAAACCACGATCAAACAGTTCATCATGGACGGCAAGATCGTCGTCGGTGTCGGCAACATCTACGCCAGCGAAGCGCTCTACCTCGCCGGGATCAATCCGAAAAGTGCGGCAGGAAAGATCAGCCGTGATCGCTACGCCCGACTGGTCGAGATGATCAAACAGGTGCTGACAGCAGCCATCAAACAGGGCGGCACTACCCTGCGTGATTTTGTCGGTGGTGACGGCAAACCCGGTTATTTTGCCCAGCAACTCAAGGTCTACGGACGTGAAGGTGAGCCCTGCCCCGGTTGTGGCAGGCCGGTAAAACAGGTGGTACTGGGGCAGCGGGCCAGCTACTTCTGTCCCCATTGCCAAAAATAGGTAAGTACTCGCATACCCCGCCAGGCACGTGATTCTTCGCTTTATACCGACCGACCAGTGGCAATAGGTTGAAAACCCCCTTTTCTGCTAGAATTTGAGGGTCGAACTAACCCCTCAGATGGGGAGAAACATTATGGACGTCAACAACCAGTCAATTGCCCAGTCCGGGCTCGCGCCGCTCTATCCGCAAACACAGCAGCAGCTTAAGAGTGAATCGCGCAGTGCCGCCGAGACCGAAAACCCGGTCGAAGACACCAAAGAGGGCAGCAACGAACAGGCGCAGGCGCGTACCGATAACAACCAGCCGCAGCAGGGTGGTGGCGTCGATACTTACGCCTGAACGTTCTCGGGATCAAAAAAAAGGGCAGCTCTCGCTGCCCTTTTTTTATCCCCGTTTACTATCGGGCGTTTTCTACCATGTACTCAACGGCAGCCTTCAGCTCGTCATCGGAGCAGTTGCCACAGGTGCCGCGTGGCGGCATCACGCCAGTGGCACCCTGGAAACCGTTAATGGCATGAGTAAACAGGGTTGCATTGCCCTGAGCGATACGCGATGCCCAGGCGGCCTTGTCAGCAAACTTGGGGGCGCCCGCGGCGCCAATCGCATGGCAGGCGAAGCAGGTGGTGTCGTAGACCTGCTTACCGCTTCGAGCAGCGGCGGGGACTGCGGGTGCGGCAGGAGCGGGAGTCGCCGCCGGGGTCTCAGCTGGGGCAGGTGAGGAGGCTCCGCCCTCTGCGGGTGCGGCGGCAGGAGTATCCATGGTAATCGGGGCACCGGTATTCAGTTGACCAACCGGTGCAATCAGTTTGTCGATATCAGCCGCGCTCATCGTCTCGGCGCCATCGTTGCCGGAGCATCCGGCCATACCTACCAGTACGATTGCCATGGATAGCGCCTTAATCGCACGCCTGCCTGTTTGGGTTTTGAGTTTGTCCACAGTGAACTCCTGAATGATTGAGGGGAAACCTTGCCCGCCCATTCCATCAGCCGGTCATTCGAAACCACTTCTCGGTTTCGTGGGGGCAACCGGCGAAGTACGGCGGGTCAGAAGCGGATGAGTATATCCTTAAGTTCCGCGCAGGGTAAATTCCACATCGCCGCTGCGGGAAAATGGGCCGGGATGGAGAGATGGACGCAAAACGGAATGACCGGTATCCTTGTGCCCCTCACGCGCCCGTAGTTCAGCTGGATAGAATATCGGTCTCCGACACCGAAGGTCACAGGTTCGAATCCTGTCGGGCGCGCCATATAAAAAGGCCCCTCTCTGGAGGGGCCTTATTTATATGGGGGGTTTGAGGCCTTGATTTGCCCCCTATGCGTTAACGCGACTAATCCGCTGAAAATCCAAGCGCTATATGCTCCAGTTCCACCCGGTTTCGACCGAGCTCCTTGGCGCGATAGAGTGCCTGATCGGTGAGGCGGTAGACCTCGGTAGCGCGAATCCGCTCATCGGGGCTCGTTTCTGAGAGCCCGAAGCTGGCGGTCACCACCATGCCACTGCCCGGCGCGATTTCAATATCCAGCGCTTCGATATCACGGCGGATCTTCTCCACCTGCGCGGTTACCTCCGGCAGGGTACCACTGCTAATGATGCCGCCGAACTCTTCACCACCCAGGCGAAAGGCCTCGTCACCGGCACGACGCATATGGTCTGCAAGAACCTCCGCCACCTGGCGTAGCACCTCATCCCCCTTGTCGTGGCCGTTGGTATCGTTGTAACGCTTGAAGTGATCGATATCCATAATGAAGAAGTAGAACGGTCGCTGATCGCGCAGGGTCCGCAGGTACTCCTTCTCAAAGCGGGCATTGAACCAGCGACGATTGTAGAGACCGGTCAGTGCATCTTCCAGGGAGGCGCGACGGATCAGGTCGTAAGTCACTTCGCGATTCAGTTCGTAGTAATAGATCACACCACCCAGCGCCAGTGACACTGCGACAAACTCCACCAGCATGTGTGAATTCAGCTGGGTACCCAGTACGCTGAACAGGTGCGCCATCAACAATGCGTAGAAGAACAGCGTGACTTGCAGGCCGCGTCGCAGACCAAGCAGGAAGAAGGCGAATATGGGAGTAAAGACCGACCACATCAATATGCCGAAGTTTTTGGGCGAGATCATGATGATCGTCAGGGTCAACAACATAACGTTCAGCACCACAAACCACGAGGTGCGCTCCACCTTCTGATTGGCACGGTAATCTGCGATGGTGATTAAGCCGAGCAGCAGACCAACTACATCCGCAATGCCGTTTGCATACAAGTTCACCACAGTGAAATTGAAGACGGCAAAGAAACCGAACACCAGCAGCGTCAACACCAGATAAGTGTTGAACAGGCGCACTCGCCAGAAGTCGTTACTACCCCGATCAAAGGGATTGGGTAGCAATAGCGGTCTTATTAGTATTTTTTCCATTCTTATCCAGACGCTTTAATCGGTTAGGTGGTTCCCAAGATGCTCAGGCACTGCGGCACTGATTACGTCCACTCTCTTTTGCTTTATATAGCGCCGCGTCCGCACGGGCAAATACCTGCTCCGCCGTATCCTCATCACGAAACTGGCTCAGACCACATGAAATGGTGATCGGTACCCGTTCGCCGCGGTAGTGAAATTCGCACGCCTCGACACGCTGACGAATGTGTTCTGCCACCACGCTGGCCTGTTCCAGATCGGTCTCCGGCAGTAGCAGAACAAACTCCTCACCTCCGAAGCGCGCGGCAAAATCGGTCTCGCGCACCTGATCCTGGAGCAGTCTGGCAATCACCGTCAACACCTTGTCCCCGGCCTGGTGCCCATAGTTATCGTTGATCCGCTTGAAGTTATCCACATCCCATACCGACAGCACCAGTGGATGCTGGTAGCGTTTCCAGCGCGCCACCTCCTGTCCCAACCTTTCGTTGTAGGCAAAACGATTGGGAATACCGGTCAACGGATCGATCATCGCCAGATCGCGCTCCTGCTTGACCCGCTGACGCAGGGTATCCGACTCCTTCTGCGCACTTTTAAGTCTGTTGGTCAGATGCTTAACCTGTTGTTCCGCCTCGACGCTACGCCGCTCTTCAGCAACACGGAACTCCTGCATGTGGCTACGGATCGCCTCTACCCGTTGGTGCAGGGCCTCTTTTAGTGACAGCAAATCCTGAGCCAGACTCACCGACTCTTCGATACCCTGTACCTGCTCCTTCACGGCACTATCCAGATCACGCCCTTCGGCAAAGGATTCACGTTGGGTCGAGACGTTCTGCTGGAAGGTGCTATCGATCTCCTGCAGCTGTTCACTCATCTGCTTGAGGAATGCTTCGATCTCACTCTTCTCATCCTGCACCTGATGGCGCATTTCGCCAATCAGATCGGCGATAGCGCGGATCGCCCGCTCAGTATGTGCCTCGTCGGCAGCCGCCAGCAGCTCCTTGATCGCCACCACCTTCTCCGCCAACAGCGCAGGCACATCAATGCGTTCCAGCAGGCGTAGCAGGATCTCGTGCGACGGCAGATTTTCCGTGGTGATCTGCGTTACGCTGTCGCCCAGTAGCGGTTTGAGTGTATGGACCAGTTCACGCCCCAGGGCATAGAGCTGGCTTTCGCTGTTACCACGCTCGTTCCGTTGCAGCATCAATTCACGCCGATCGGCGGGGCGGATCAGCCCCTCAATCATCTCCTGCAGCAGGTTGCGCGCCACATTAAGATTATCGACCTCGGCGACTTCCGCCTTTTGTCCCTTCTCCTCACGGGCAAAGAGTTTGCCCAGCAGGCGACCCTTCTCTGCGCTCTTTTCCGCTGTAACGGCTGTTGCCGGGGTCTCTGCACTCTCACC
>JBNKBG010000021.1:0-34305 GCA_050287105.1 Thiohalomonadaceae bacterium | reverse complement strand
CAAGGATATTCTTGACGATCCCATCGATGCCTCAATGGTCGTTGCCATCAACAGTATCGGTAAGGAGATGGGGATCAAGACCGTAGCGGAATTCGTCGAAAACACCGACATACTACTGCGGTTGCAGGAGATCGGTATCGACTTTGCCCAGGGCTACTGCATCGGCAGACCACAACCGATAGAACGTCTCTATAGTTCCAGCCCTTCCAGCGAACATGCCATGATAACCGCGTCCTCCTTACCCACTTCCGACGGGTAGTAGTCGCGTCGCAGACCGACCTGATTGAAACCCAGCGTATCGTAGAGATGGATCGCCGCCTTGTTGGAGGGGCGCACCTCGAGAAATGCGGTATCGGCATGGTGGTGTCGCGCGGTCTCCAGCAGATAGCGCATGAAACTACGCCCATGCCCCTGACCCTGATGCTCCCCGGCGATGGCCACGTTGAGAATATGCGCCTCACCCACCGCTACCGACATCACCGCATAGCCGATCAATTCCTCACCCAGCCACATCGTCCAGCAGGAGTATTGCACCCGCAGACAGTCGCGGAAGATCCCTTCGCTCCAGCCAAACGGATAGACCGCCTCTTCGATCGCCATGACCTGCTTGAGATCACTATCGAGCATGGGACGGATGCTTGGCACCGCCCTGTTACTGGCAACACTCACTGCGCTTTTCCGCTCAATTCGCGCACCGTGTTGCGCGCCAGACAGAGATCGGCCCACGCCTTACGCTTCTCCAGCGGAGAACGCAGCAGATAGGCGGGGTGATAGGTCACCACCATCGGCAGACCGTTCTCCAGGCGATGAACCTGACCGCGCAGCTTGCCGATAGGGGTGTCGCAGTGGAGCAGGTTTTGCGCGGCGATACGGCCGACAGCCAGAACCAGCGTGGGCTGGATCAGGGCCATTTGCCGCTGCAGGAAGGCGTGGCAGGCCGCCGCTTCATCAGGCTTCGGGTCACGGTTATTGGGCGGACGACACTTGAGGACATTGGCGATGTAGACCTGCTCACGTTGCAGGCCGATGCCGCGCAACATGGCGTTGAGCAGTTGTCCGGCGCGGCCGACGAAGGGTTCGCCCTGCTTGTCCTCGTCGGCACCCGGTGCTTCGCCGATGATCAACCAGTCGGCATTACGGTTACCGACACCAAAAACGGTCTGGGTGCGGTTGGCAACCAGTTCATCGCAGAGGGTACAGGCAGAAACCTTTTGCTGAAGCGCTGGCCAGTCGAGTTCGGCAGGTGAAAGGTCAAAGGTTAAAGGTTCAAGGTTGTCTGGGGGCTCGATGATCTTCTCGACAGGTTCATCACCTTTAACCTTTAAACTTTCACCTTTAACCTCAGCGACAGCCGGAACGGCCTGTCGCTGTTCCCACACGTCGATCCCCATGACCTCAAGGTAGTGGCGTTTCTGCGAGTCCATCGGGCTCAGACGTCGCCGCCCTGGGGATGAGCGCGCTCCAGCGGCGCGAGGATCTTGTTCAGACCGTTGATGTAGGCCTTGGCCGAGGCGATGACGATGTCGGTATCGGCACCCTGGCCGTTAACAATGCGTCCGCTCTTTTCCAGGCGTACGGTCACCTCGCCCTGGGAGTCGGTGCCGGAGGTAATGTTGTTGACTGAGTAGAGCTGTAGCTCGGTGCCGCTGTTAACCACGCTGTCGATTGCCTTGAGGCTGGCGTCGACCGGGCCGCCACCGCTGGCGCAGCTCTGCTGCTCCTCGCCATCAACGCTCAGGGTAACGCAAGCCTCAGGGGTTTCACCGGTGGCGGAACAGACCTTGAGTGCCACCAGTTTGATCCGCTCGTTGACCCCGCTCTCAATATTCGTTTCGGTAACCAGCGCCTGCAGGTCTTCATCAAAGATCTCGTGTTTCTTGTCTGCCAGTTCCTTGAAACGGGCGAAGGCATCGTTGAGCGCCTGCTCCGATTCGAATTCGATACCGAGATCGGCCAGTCGGGTTTTGAAGGCATTCCGCCCCGAGTGTTTGCCCATCACCATGCGGTTAGCGCTCCAGCCCACATCCTCGGCACGCATGATCTCGTAGGTTTCACGATGCTTGAGTACGCCGTCCTGATGGATGCCCGATTCGTGGGCAAAGGCATTGGCGCCGACAATGGCCTTGTTCGGCTGTACCGCAAAACCGGTAATGCCGGAAACCAGTCGTGAAGTGGCGACAATCTGGGTGGTATCGATGTGATCCACATTGCAGGCGAAGACATCCCTGCGGGTCTTCACCGTCATCACCACCTCCTCCAGCGAGGCGTTGCCGGCCCGTTCGCCGAGACCGTTGATGGTGCACTCCACCTGGCGTGCGCCATTGCTCACCGCAGCGAGGGAGTTGGCTACCGCCAGTCCCAGGTCGTTATGGCAGTGCACCGAGAAGATAGCCTTGTCCGAATTGGGCATCTTTTCGCGCAGCAGGCGGATGGTGTTGCCGAACTGTTCAGGCAGGTTATAGCCGACAGTATCGGGGACGTTGAGGGTGGTCGCCCCTGCGGCGATCACCGCCTCGAAGATGCGACAGAGAAAGTCGATGTCGGAACGCCCTGCGTCCTCGGCGGAGAACTCCACGTTATCGGTGTATTGGCGGGCACGTTTGACCGCATGCACCGCCTGCTCCACCACCTGATCAGGATTCATGCGCAGCTTGCGTTCCATGTGGATCGGCGAGGTGGCAATGAAGGTGTGGATACGCCCTGAGTTGGCCTCTTTCAGTGCCTCGCCAGCGCGGTCAATGTCCTTGTCCAGCGCCCGCGCCAGACCGCAGACTGTGGAGTCCTTGATGCTGCGGGCCACTGCCTGCACCGCCTCGAAGTCACCCACCGAGGCGATGGGAAAACCGGCTTCGATGATGTCGACCTTCATCCGCTCCAGCGCCTTGGCGATGCGCACCTTCTCTTCTTTGGTCATGGAGGCGCCGGGGCTCTGCTCGCCGTCGCGCAGGGTGGTGTCAAATATAAACAGCTTGTCGCTCATGGGTAGAGGTCTCTCTGTACTGTCACGACATCTTAACCAAAAGAGGCCGGAAAAACGAAACCGGCCTCCCTGAGGAGGCCGTAGAAAATATGGTGGTCAGATTAACCCGGCCAGGCTGCAGAACTGGCCTCAACCACCATCCTCGGTGTCGTCACTCTCGACCAGCGCACCCGCCTTACGTTGGCGGCGTCGACGCAGCAGCAGCCAGAGCGTGATCACCAGACCCGAGAGGGCGTAACCAGCGAAAACCACGAACAACACCTTGGGCGGGTCATAGGTGATCAAGACGATGATCAGTACCGCCACCAGGAGGAAGAAGAAGGGAACCTTACCCTTGAAATCGATGGTCTTGAAGCTGTAGTAACGCACGTTACTCACCATCAACAGACCGCAGGTGACGGTAATGGCCCAGGCGGCCCAGTCGCCTGCCTTAGGACTCAGGCCGAAATCGCCGGCGATCCAGACAAACCCGACCACCACCGCCGCCGAGGCAGGACTGGCCAGACCGACGAAGTAACGCTTGTCGACCTTACCGATCTGGGTGTTGAAACGGGCCAGGCGCAGCGCCGCGCCAACGGTGTAAATGAAGGCGGCCAACCAGCCCAGACGTCCCATGGAGTGCAGCGCCCACTCATACATCACCAATGCCGGTGCCACGCCAAACGATACCATGTCCGAGAGCGAGTCATACTCGGCGCCGAATTCACTCTGGGTATTGGTCAGGCGTGCCACCCGGCCGTCGAGTCCATCCAGCACCATGGCGATGAACACCGCAGCAGCAGCCGCATCGAACTGCCCCTTCATCGCGGCGACGATGGCATAGAAGCCCGCAAAAAGCGCCGCCGTGGTAAACAGGTTGGGCAGCAGGTAGATCCCGCGATGCGGTTTGGTGACTTCGCCGTTTGTCTCTTTGTTCATTCAGTTGCACTCATTCGAGTCACAGGAGAGGGGAACATAATAAAGCCTCCCCTGCTTCGTTGCATCCATTCCCTGACGACAAAAAAGCCGGGCACAGGGCCCGGCTTTTCATAAAGGGCTGGAACGGGATCAGTTCTTGTCCTTGTCCACCAGCTTGTTGGCGGTGATCCACGGCATCATGGAGCGCAGTTTGCCGCCCACAACTTCGATCTGGTGAGCCGCGTTGTTACGACGCCAGGCGGTCATCTCGGGGTAATTGGACATACCCTCAAGGATGAATTTCTTGGCGTACTCACCGTTCTGGATGTTGGTCAGCGCTTCGCGCATCGCCCAACGGGATTCGTCGTTGATCACCTGCGGGCCGGTAACATACTCACCATACTCAGCGTTGTTGGAGATGGAGTAGTTCATGTTGGCGATGCCGCCTTCGTACATCAGGTCGACGATCAGCTTCAGCTCGTGCAGGCACTCGAAGTAGGCCATCTCCGGCGCATAACCGGCATCGACCAGAGTTTCGAAACCGGCCTTGACCAGCTCCACCGCACCACCACAGAGAACCGCCTGCTCACCGAACAGGTCGGTTTCAGTCTCGTCCTTGAAGGTGGTTTCAATGATACCGGTACGACCACCACCAACGCCGGAGGCGTATGAGAGGGCGATATCTTTCGCCTTACCAGAGGCATCCTGGAACACGGCGATCAGGTCAGGAATACCGCCACCCTTGACGAACTCGGAACGTACGGTGTGGCCGGGGGCCTTGGGGGCGATCATGATCACGTCCAGATCGGCGCGCGGTACCACCTGATTGTAGTGGATGGCGAAGCCGTGGGCAAAGGCCAGTACGCCGCCCTGTTTGATGTTCGGTTCGATCTCGTTTTTGTAAAGATGCGACTGGAACTCATCCGGAGTCAGGATCATGACCAGGTCGGCACCCTTCACCGCCTCGGCGGTATCCTTCACGGTCAGGCCTGCCTTTTCCGCTTTGGCTGCAGTGCTGGAACCCTTGCGCAGGCCAACGGTGACATCGACACCAGAATCCTTCAGGTTGTTGGCGTGAGCGTGGCCCTGTGAGCCGTAGCCGATGATGGCAACCTTCATGCCCTGGATGATGGAGAGGTCGCAATCTTTGTCGTAATACATATTCAGTGCCATGAGCAGCTTCCTTTACACAATACTTAGATTTAATAGTGGTTTAAATGGTGAGCGCCTTCGCCCCGCGGGAGATCCCGGTGACCCCGGAACGGACCGTCTCCAGGATATCGCTCTCCTTGAGTGCGTGAATGAAGGCGTCGAGTTTCTGTACATCACCGGTCAATTCGATAGTGTAGGTGGTGTCGGTCACGTCGATGATGTTGCCACGGAAGATGTCGGCCAACCGCTTCAACTCCTCACGTTGGTTCGCAGTTCCCGCCTTGACCTTAATCAGCATCATCTCCCGCTCGATATGCGGCCCTTCGGTCAGATCGAGCAACTTGACCACGTCGATCAGCTTGTTCAACTGCTTGGTGATCTGTTCAATGATCTCGTCGGAACCACGGGTAACCAGCGTCAGACGCGACAGCGAGGCATCCTCGGTCGGTGCCACGCTGAGCGACTCAATGTTATAGCCGCGGGCAGAGAACAACCCGGCTACACGAGAGAGCGCACCCGCTTCGTTTTCCATCAGAATGGAGATAATGTGTCTCATATCAGGATCATCTCATCGAGTCCTGCACCGGCAGGTACCATGGGATAGACATTTTCCTTCGGATCAGTCAGGAAGTTCATAAAGACCATGCGGTCCTTATGTTTGAACGCCTCGCGGATCGCGCCTTCCACGTCCTCCGGCCTTTCGATCTGCATACCGATGTGGCCATAGGCCTCGGCCAGTTTAACGAAGTCGGGCAGTGATTCCATGTAGGACTGGGAGTAGCGCTCCTCGTAGAAGAACTCCTGCCACTGACGCACCATACCGAGAAAGCCGTTGTTGAGGCAGAGGATCTTCAGCGGCAGATTGTACTGCAAGCAGGTCGAGAGTTCCTGAATGTTCATCTGGATAGAACCCTCGCCAGTAATGCAGGCCACCTGCGCCTTGGGATGGGCCAGTTGCACACCCATCGCCGCTGGCATACCGAAGCCCATGGTGCCGAGGCCGCCGGAGTTGATCCAGCGTCGCGGCTTGTCGAAGCCGTAGAACTGCGCCGCCCACATCTGATGTTGACCCACGTCGGAGGTGACAAAGGCATCGCCCTTGGTCACCTTGTGCAGGGTCTCGATCACGTACTGTGGTTTGATCCGCTTGGCATTACGATCGAATTTCAGGCAATCCTTGCCACGCCACTGCTCGATCTGCTGGGTCCATTTGCCCAGCGCCTCGCTGTCCACACTACGCGACGCCTCATCAATCATCGCCAGCATAGACTTCAGTACATCGTCCACGTCGCCGACGATGGGGACATCCACCTTGACGTTCTTGGAGATGGAAGCCGGGTCGATATCGATGTGAATGATGCGCGCACCGGGTGCGAACTTTTCGATCTTACCGGTCACCCGATCATCAAAACGGGCACCCACCGCGAGCAGCAGGTCGCAGTGAGAGATCGCCATATTGGCTTCATAGGTGCCATGCATGCCCAACATGCCGAGGAACAGCTTGTCGCTCGCAGGATAGCCACCCAGACCCATCGAGGTACTGGTCACCGGGAAACCCAGTTTGCGCGCCAGTTCGGTCAGCGCCCCAGCGGCGTTGCCCTGAACCACGCCACCACCGCTGTAGATCATCGGGCGCTTGGCGGCGAGCATCATGTTGACCGCTTTCTTGATCTGTCCGCTGTGCCCCTTCACCACCGGGTTATAGGAACGCATGGAGACCTTCTTCGGATAGACGTAACGGGTGCGCTCGGCGGTGACATCCTTGGGGATGTCGACAACCACCGGGCCGGGACGGCCGGTAGTCGCAATATAAAAGGCCTTTTTCAGGGTAACCGCCAGATCGTCAACGTTCTTCACCAGGAAGTTGTGTTTGACGCAGGGGCGGGTGATGCCGACCGAGTCGACCTCCTGGAAGGCGTCGTTGCCGATCAGGGTGGAGTTCACCTGACCGGTAATCACGACCATCGGGATGGAATCCATATAAGCGGTGGCGATACCCGTGACGGCATTGGTCGCACCGGGACCGGAGGTCACCAGTACCACGCCGGGTTTACCTGTGGAACGGGCGTAACCGTCTGCGGCGTGGGTAGCGGCCTGCTCATGACGCACCAGGATGTGCTGCACCTTATCCTGCTTGTAAAGCGCGTCGTAAATGTGCAGAACGGCCCCACCAGGATAGCCAAAGAGGTGCTTTACCCCCTCGTCCTGAAGAAAACGTGCGATTATTTCGGCACCGGTCAATTCCACCTGAGAGGGCCTCCCGTCGGCTCAAAACGAAAAAAACACCCGTGGGTACGGGCGTATGTGAATTGTGCTGTAAAAAAGGGGAAAACTACTTGCAATCAGCCCAAAGGTCAAGCAATAACAGGGTTTTACGGCGATTCTCACCTTCTCGGCTCTTGTACTTCGGGACAAATTCCTCATAATTGGCACAGTAGGTTGTCCGCCCGTTCACCCAAGCAACATAAATGGTGCTCTGTCCATGGAAATAGACGTAAATTTTAGAAGGATTTTCTTGATCACAGCCCTGCTCGGTCTCGCATTTACAGGCCCGGTGCAGGCAGTATCCCTCTACAAATGGGTCGATGATAGCGGACGCGTCCACTACAGCCAGACCCCTCCGGAAAAATCCTCCGCCCAGAGCGAAAAGATGCAGGTAAAGGACAGCAAACCCTACCAGGCAGACTCCCAGGAAGGAACGGACGAGAACAAACCCACTACAAGCGAGCAGGGGGCTCAGGTGGTAGAAACCCGCAAGATGAATTGCGAAATCGCCAGAAAAAATATGGAGACCTACAAAACTTCGGAACGTGTGCAGCAACCAGACGGTACCATCATTACTCTAAGCGATGAAATGCGCGCATCTAAAATCAAGGAGATGCAAGCTCAGGTGAATGCATACTGTAACTGAGAAGCATTCCACCAATGCCCTACCTGTTGATCCGCACCAGCAAGCCGCTTACCGAAGAGGAAAAGCATAGCCTTCTCAATAAAGGCTCCGCCCTGGTTGCCCAAACTCTGGGAAAACCGGAACGCTACGTCATGACTTCAATTGAAAGCGAAATAGCGATGCGGTTTGCTGCCAGTGATGACCCCTGCGCCTATCTGGAGCTGAAAAGTATCGGCCTCCCCGGCGACAAGACCAGTGCACTGTCACAGTCCCTTTGCCAGCTAATCACAGAGGAACTGGCGATACCCGGTGAGCGGATATATATCGAATTTGTCGACGCTCCGCGGCATATGTGGGGCTGGAACGGCGCCACCTTCTGATTCTGCTCCATTTACATGTCCGCGCGCGCTGTACTGGCGGGGGCTGCTTTGTCTACAATGTCGCCTTTCGCTACTTGCACCGAACTGGACACTAAACCCTTATGCGCGCCTCTCAATACCTGATCGCCACCCTCAAAGAAACACCCTCTGACGCCGAGATCGTCAGCCACCAGTTGATGCTGCGTGCCGGTATGATCCGCAAGCTTGCGGCCGGACTCTACACCTGGCTACCGCTGGGGCTTCGGGTATTGCGTAAGGTGGAAAAGATCGTACGCGAGGAGATGGATCGCGCAGGTGCTCAGGAGGTACTGATGCCGGCGGTGCAACCGGCCGAACTGTGGCAGGAGTCGGGCCGTTGGGATGTCATGGGAGCGGAGATGTTACGCATGACTGACCGCCACAACCGTGAATTCTGCTTCGGTCCAACCCACGAAGAGATCATCACCGATCTGATCCGTAACGAGTTGCAGAGCTACAAACAGCTTCCCGCCAACTTCTATCAGATCCAGACCAAATTCCGTGACGAGCGCCGTCCCCGCTTCGGTGTGATGCGCGCCCGCGAATTCCTGATGAAGGACGCCTACTCCTTCCACCTAGACGACGCCTCGCTGCAACAGACTTACCAGGTGATGCACGACACCTATACTCGCATCTTCACCCGTCTTGGCCTTGATTTCCGTCCGGTACTGGCCGACACCGGTGCCATCGGCGGCAGTGGCTCCCATGAGTTCCACGTCATGGCCGACTCAGGCGAGGATGCCATCGCCTTCTCCAGCGACAGCGACTATGCGGCTAACGTGGAGAAGGCCGAGGCGCTGGCGCCACAGGGCCCACGCCCTGATGCCACCGCAACCATGACAATGGTGGACACACCTGACCAACGCAGCATTGAGGAAGTCTCCACCTTTCTCAAGATTTCACCGCAGCAGACAATGAAAACTCTGGTGGTACTCGGTGCCAACAACGAGGGCGAAGCCGAAGGAGTGGTTGCCCTGGCTCTACGTGGTGATCACGAACTGAACGAGATCAAGGCGGCCAACCTGCCTGGCGTCTTTAGCCCGCTGACTCTCGCCAGTGATGAAGAAATACTCGCAGCCATCGGCTGCAACCCTGGCTCCATCGGTCCAGTGGGACTCAAGATCCCATTGATTGCTGACCGTGACGCGGCGCATCAGTCCGACTTCGTCTGCGGTGCCAATGAAGACGGCAAACACCTCAGCGGGGTCAACTGGGGACGCGACCTGCCGGAGCCACAAACCGCCGACCTGCGCAATGTGGTTGAAGGTGACGCCAGTCCCGACGGTAAAGGAACCCTCACTATCAAGCGCGGCATCGAAGTGGGACACATCTTCCAACTGGGGAATAAATACAGTGAGGCGATGAAGGCGACGGTACTGGACGAAAACGGCAAGGCCAAGGTAATGACCATGGGCTGCTACGGCATCGGCGTCTCCCGCGTTGTCGCCGCCGCTATCGAACAGAACCATGATGATAAGGGGATCATCTGGCCTACTCCCATCGCCCCGTTCCAGATCGCCCTCCTGCCCATGAACATGCAGAAATCTGATGCAGTGCGTGAAACTGCCGAGCACCTATATAACGAATTAACCGAAGCCGGTTATGAAGTACTGTTCGACGATCGCAATGAACGCGCTGGGGTGATGTTTGCCAACATGGAACTGATCGGTATCCCGCACCGTATCGTTATCGGCGAACGCGCACTGAACGAAGGTTGTGTGGAGTATAAAGGTCGTCGCGATACGGAGAGTGTAAACCTGCCGTTGGATGGACTACTCCAGGCGTTGCGGGAAAAGATCGACTAGGAATTTCGGATAACGTGCTGTCGCCACTCCCGTCGGGACCATAGCAACATCACGACCACACCACCACTTAACGCCCCGTAGAGATGGGCATTGACGATAACCTTGCCACCGGCAGTCACTTCGCTGCCGGGCATGGGTCCCATCAGTTGCTCCCACAACAGCTTGCCCGCAGTAATGAGGATCAAATAGATCCCTTCACGACTACCACTCAGGGCGAGCAGTAACGCACCACCCAGCAACACCCCGTGCAATACACCTGAGAGACCGACGTACCAGCGCAGCTGCGGATCGAACAGCCACAATCCGGCACAGATCGATAACGCGGAGAAAAACATAAGTAACAGCCAGCCTGTGCTATTCAACCGGTCGCCCACGAGGGCCCAAAGCAGAAATAATCCCGCAAGATTCAGTAGCAGATGCGACCAGCCAAGATGGGTAAGATGGGCTGTCAACAGGCGCCAATATTCACCTTCCATGATCGCCGAACGATCATAGCGCAGCCACTGTGCAGCATTATCTCCTCCCAGCATGATGAGAATGAGACAGAGTGCCAGCAGTAGAGGCAAACCCCAACCCGTCGCAATCAGTCGCCAAAAAACTTGCATTAGCTCTCCCAAACGGCAAAGATTTACCTGTTCGATCGTGTCATGGATAAAAGCGGATGTCTCGTCAACCCGTCATTATGCTCTGCCTGCTAGCCAGCCTTGCCTGGCAGGTACCGGCTCGCGCAGAGCAGGTGGTTGATCCTATGCTCAAACAGCGTCTGATTCAGGCCCTGGCGGAGCATGAGAGTTTTGCCGATCGCTATGATGCCGAAGTCTGGCTGACTGATATGTCAAAACGGCTCAGTGACACCATCCCCAACGAAAATAAGCGGCTGAATATGCTGCGCCATATCCACGCTGAAGCAAGTCGCTCCAAGCTTCCGGTAGAACTTGTGCTGGCAGTGATCCAGGTCGAGAGCAATTTCGATCGCTTTGCCATCTCCAACGCCGGGGCACGGGGCCTGATGCAGGTGATGCCATTCTGGCTAAAGGAACTTAAGCAGCCTGATGCAAACCTGTTCAACATCGAAACCAATCTGCGTTTTGGCTGCACCATTCTGCGCTACTACCTGGATAAGGAGAAAGGTAACCGCACTCGGGCTCTGGCGCGCTACAACGGTAGTCTCAACAGTTTTAAATATCCCAATCTGGTCTATTCCGCGCTGCGCACCCGTTGGTATCGCTAAATCAGTTCGTCGTAAATATCTCAGGTCGCGGTTGCGGTACCTCGCTCCCTGCACACGCTACATCCGTCACCTCTGCCGCTGGTGGCCCCTGCCATAACCACTTGGCCAAACTCCCCAGTGCATCGGCTTCACCACAGGCCAGTACTTCCACGCGACCGTCCGGCAGGTTCCTGGCGTAACCTGTCACGCCTAACTGCTCTGCCTGGCGTTTTGTCGACCCGCGAAACCAGACGCCTTGCACACGCCCGGATACGTAACAACGTATGCAGGCACTCACGGCAGCATAACGCTCGCCGCAGTTCCGGGAAGCAGCGACTTATCGACAGGGAACAGCACCTCCACCGTAAAACCTTTGGCGGAGGAACTACCATAGCCACCGCTCGCATCCAGACGAACGGATTCGATCACACCCTGATAGCGCTCGCCTTCACACGTCACGCCCACTTTTGTACCCGGAGACAATTCCGCCAGTTCATCAGCCTGGACAACAAACCTAACCAACATCTCTTTTGCGGAGGCCACTACTATCTGTGGCTCAACGCGCAGCTGGTTAGCTACCGTCTGTGCTGGTTGCACTCGACGATCCAGCACGATGGCGTCGAACGGTGCATGGAGTTCACTGTCATCCAACTCATCTTCCGCTGCCTGCAAGTCGGCACGACCACGTTGGTAGGTGGCATCGGCTTCGGCAAACGCTAGCTGAGCAAGCTTGAGATCATGGTCCGCCAGCAATGTACGATCATACAGTTCCTGCGAACGATTGAGTTCACGCTCGGCCTCTTCTCGCAGTAAAGTGGCGTGATGTAATACCGCCCTGGTCTGCTCTACCCTGGCTTTCAGGGTTGTCTGTTCCAGTTGCAGCAATACGGTATTCTCCTTGACCCGCTCACCAGCTCGTACCAACACCCTGGCGACCACTCCATTCGCCGTAGTGCTCATCTCAGTGCGTCGCGCCCAGTCGAGTGTTCCATCCCAACCGGCGGATACAGCCGTTGAGCAAAATAACATGCAGATCAGCAGACAGCTTTTAGCACCGGTTCTCATCTATTCGCTCCTTTGCGGGCTCTCCGCCGGGGGAGTATTGGCGGTGATTTCGTTTATCGGTGCACCAACCAACGCTGCCAGTTGTTCCCAGGCGATAGCGAAATCAAAATTGTTTTTTGCCAACTCCAGTTGGGCTTCAGAAAGACGCACCATGGCATCACCAAGATCCGACTTGAACTCCATTTCGTAGTTGGCTCGACTCTGGTCGAGATAGAGCTCACGAAAATCCTGCTGTGTACTGGCACCCTCACGACGTAACTTGAGGGTATTCAGTTCAAGCCACAGATCCAGCACTTGTTGCCGCAAATCGTATCGTACCTGTTCCAGAGTGGCCTGAATCCGATAGAGCTCTGCCTGCTGTTGCGCCTCAACCGCGTCGACCCTGCCGCCAGTATAGAGCGGCACACTCAAATTTATCCCGGCACGCCAATGGTCACTACTCCCCAGCTCGCGACTGTAATCTGAGGCCTCCAACTCCGCATCCAGACGCGGTCGGCCACTGGCCCGCGCCGCCTCAAGACGTTGCTGGGTTGCCGTCAATTCGGCCTGCAATGCTTTCAGTCGCGGACTGAGCGTCATCGCCTGGCCCAGCAATTTTTCATAATCGGGAAGTGTGCGTGTATGGTAGTCCAACATCGGCCGACTCAACTCAGAAGAGAGCATACCCGGATGTCCAAGCACATTCGCAAGTCTCGCCCGCGTGGCCCGCTGGCGTGTTTCACTTAAATTGAGTTGAATACGCGCCCGCTGATAGGCGCTTTCCAGCTCCGCAACCGCAATATCCGATGCCTGACCCAATTCCTGGCGGGTCCGTAAACGATCAAAAGCAATAAAGGCTGTTGCCAATGCCTCATTGTCCCGCGCAAACTCCATATCAGCCAGGAGTACATCAAAATAACTACGCATGATAGTGACGCGGCGTTGCAGCAACAACGCCTGGTATCGTTGTTCTGAACCAAGATTGGCCTGTAACGCAGCCTGATAACGCGAAGAAGATTGACCAAAGTCGTAGAGGGGTTTACGCAGAAACAGACTGACTTTGTGGTCGTCGGTAACATCATTTTCGGGAGCGATATCGGGTGGCTGAATCCAGCGTGCGCGTCCCTCTATACTAAGTGAAACGGCTGTATCGGCCTCGGCACCCTGCAGCTCTGCTTCAGTGCGTGCCAGCGCGGAGCGCTGTAACAATAGATCCGGGTGAGTTGCTTCGGCAAGCGACAGGGCGTATTCCAGTGTCAACGGTTCGGGTAATGGCTCGACCGCCATAACACTCCCCGCCAGCAACAACGGCAGCCATAGCAGATGACATCGCGTAGCCGAACTCATCCGTGATGACTCAGGCTTACTTTCTCTGCTCACGCTTGTAACGGGCAAATTTCGTTTCCTTGTACTTTCCCTCAGCCACAAAGCGTCCCATTAACATGAACTCAGCGGCATCACTGGTTCTCCCCGTATGTCGGTGCACCAACTTTCCATCCAGATCAAAAAACGCGAGCATCGGTGTGGCACGCACGCGGAACTCCTTAAAGGCGAAGTCCTTCTGGCTCATTGCCTTACCACTGAAATCGGTAATCTGCACATCACCTTCAATGTCCACCGTAAAAATCAGAAAGTTTTCACGATAGTAGTTCTGGATATCCGGACGGTTCAGTACATTGATTTTCATCCAGTGACAGAACGGGCATTCATCCATCTCGAAAAAAATCATGATGCCCTTCTTGTTGGCATCACGGGCATTCTGTAACTCTTCGGAAAAATCACCGAAGGTTTCATTAAAGAAATAGGTGTGGGGATCGCGAGAACCCTCTACTGCCACCGCCGTCGTGGCTAACAGAGTGAGTGCGGCAAAGAGGGCAACGCTGATTAATTTTTGCATTGACATTCCTCCAGGGGGTGTGGTTCCCAGATATTCTGGTGCTAATTTTTGCTATTTTTCTTTATAAAGCTTTCAAGCATTTCCGTGGTGACCTGTCCCACCTTCTTCGCTACGATACTGCCTGCCGGGTCAATCATATAAGTTGTCGGCAGTCCGGGAACATTTCCAATCATCGGCATATCACTGCGCATCGGTATTATCGGATAGCTCATCATATTCTCTTCCACAAACCGGCTCAATGCTGCCAGCGGGGTCTCTTCCATACTGATGCCAACAACCACCGCATCGCGGTCCTTATGATTTTCATGGAAAAGCACCAGTTCCGGTATCTCCTCCTGACAGGGAGGACACCAAGTCGCCCAATAATTGACCACAACCCATTTACCACGATAGCTCTGTAGATCAACCGCTGCGCCATTGATATCAATGAAGCGTTGCTCGTTGTTGGCAGCCACAAGCGTGTCAGGAAGTAACATTACGCAGAGTAGCAAAGATACTGCGCCGATAACCCTTAACATTTTATTAACATACCGTGTATTCAAGGGATGAACGCCAATTAATGCTTTTTCGATGAAGGATGATCGCCTGCATGAGAGAGATAGAGTGCCAGACCGATCAGGGCGATACCTCCGGAAAGTGACAACAGGTCAATCGCTGTATTGAAGCTGAGACTGATCGCATGCTCGAAGAACTTGACGATGAGAATCATTAGAATCACCTTCGCCAGACGCGCCTTCAGATCATCAAGACTGTTGATCAGCATAACGTTTGATGATGTCTCGGTGCCTTCTGCCATATCGATCTTGCTGATAAACAATTCATACAGACCAAGGGCAAAGATCAGTAACACCGTCGCCAGAAGATAACCATCTACGATCTCGACTACATGGGTGATGGTACTGCTGCGCAGGGCCATGCGTGCCGTGGCATCCATCGCGGGAGAGGCGTACTCCAGTAGATGACTCCACATATAGATAGCATCCACCGTCGTCATAAAGAACATGGCAAAGGCAGATAGCAGGCTGGCGATGACCGCAAAGATCACCACAAAGCGGCTATTCCACATAAACCCTTCAAAGATACTTTCAATTTTTTTCATACCCTGCCCCACAAAAACGCTGCTACCTCATACTCCTGACGAAAGAAAGGGGCTCTGCAAGAGCCCCTTTCAGATTACTGCTTTTCAGTAATGAAGCTTACCGATTCAGGTACGCCATGTCTGACTCTTCAGCAGCACCCAGTGACCAGGCACCACGAGTCTTGGCATGGTTCACTGCTGCATCGATATCAGAAGCAGAAGCAGACTGGTCGATGTCGAACTCCTGACCGGGATAGATCAGGTCAGCGTCCTTGATCTTGTCGCGGTTGGCCTTGTAAATCAGCGGCCACTGATACGGGTTACCGTAAACTTCGCTCTTACCGGAAATATTCCAGAGATTGTCACCCGCTACCACGGTGTATTGACCCATCGCATTCTGCTGGTCACGCATTTGTGCAAGAGCATTCTCCGCCTGACGACGAGCTTGCTCGGCCAGCTGAATCGCTTTACCGGTATCACCAGCTTCAAGTGCCGCTTCGGCCTCTTGAATCAGTGCATCGGTATCACGCCACTCAGCACCAGCAGCTTTGGCCTCTTCATTAGCGGCCTTTGCATCGGCAATAGCTGCTTGTGCCATGGCTACTGGATCTTCTCCTTCCGGAGTACTTGCACAACCTACCGCGAGACTTAATACAATCGCGATAAGCGCCATAAATTTCATACCATTGAACAGTTTCATGAAGAGACACTCCGCCGTTGTCGTTTCTTAATTAACACGCTAAAAACTACACGTTCATGCTGCGACCACGTTAGCACCCAGCTATATAAGCGTCAAGGAGTTAGAGTGTGACAGACTCCGCAACTAGACTGGCTCCTGTTTTCATGGTGCCGCAGCGATTGCCTCGTCACGCGCCTTGATCGCCAGGACCTTCGCTACACTGGCAGCCATTCTCGCCGCTTCGTACTCACCCTGCTCAAGTGTCCTTGTTGCAAGTTCCATTGAGTCCTCTGCGCTGCGCAATTTTTGTGGCGCATATTGATCGGCTTTCGCTTCGTGTGCAGCTTTGATCGCCTGACGTGCATCACTCATCTCCTGCACCGGTGGCATCACCGCGCATGCACCGAGCAATAACAACAGCGCGAGAGCTATCATGCGTTTAGCTGAAAAATGCGTTTGAAATGAAGTCATTAGAGACAATGTGGTGACTCTGAATTGAAAAGATTTTCAAGCTATCACTGCCCCTATGGGCTGTCAAGGAATGTGCCTGTAGAATGCCTTCTGGACGTTACACTGGAAATGATGATCATTTATGAGTGAAATCCTTGTGCTTTATTACAGCCGCCATGGCGCCATTGCAGAAATGGCCCGGCTGATCGCCCGCGGTATTGAAGAAATACCAGAAATGCAGGCACGGTTACGCACCGTTCCGGAGGTCTCTACTGTTTGTGAAGCCAGCGCGAAGTCGATACCGGATGCCGGTGCGCCCTACGCGGAATTGACGGATATCAAAGAGTGTGATGGCGTGGCACTGGGCAGCCCCTGCCACTTCGGCAACATGGCGGCACCGCTAAAATACTTCCTCGACACTACCAGCCCACTCTGGCTCTCTGGCAGTCTGATGGGTAAACCGGCGGCGGTGTTCACCTCCAGCTCCAGTCTGCACGGCGGACAGGAGAGCACCCTGCTGTCGATGATGCTGCCACTGCTGCACCACGGCATGCTGCTATGCGGCATACCTTACAGCGAGTCCGGGCTACTACATACAACCGGTGGTGGCACTCCCTACGGTGCCAGCCACCATGCAGGACCGGATAACAACCTGCCGCTGAGCGATGAGGAAAAGAGACTCTGCATCGCTCTTGGCCGCCGCCTGGCAAGCACAGCCAAGTTATTGAAAAATGAATAAAACCCGCCTTAGTTACATTAGTGCAGTTAGCGGTTACTTCGGCCTGATTACCCTGCTACTCGCCTGGTTAAGCTGGCTCTCGCCGCCACAGAGCATACCGATCTCCGTCGCCATGTTTCTGATGTTGGTGCCGCTACTGTTCCCGTTACGCGGTATCCTGCACGGGCGTCCCTATACCTTCGCCTGGGCCAGTTTTCTCGCCCTGTTCTACTTTATCCACGGGGTGGTCGAGGCCTATAGCACTCCGTCGGATCGCTGGTTGGCTCTATTGGAGATTGCTTTAAGTATCGCCTTCTACAGCGGCAGCATGTTCTACGCCCGCTTTCGTAGCAGGGAACTAAGAGGTTAGCAGTTGACGAACGAAGGGGATGGTCAGCTTGCGTTGAGCGGCCAGCGACCCTTCGTCAAGACGTTCCAGCAGGGCAAACAGGGCATGCATATCCCGTGGGGCGCGCTGTAGCAGGTAGGCCGCCACCTCGCTGGGCATCTGCATCCCTCGGTTGGTGGCGCGCTGCCTCAGTGCCGCTGCCTTGCCCTCATCATCCAGCGGCTGCAGTTGAAATACCGGACCCCAACCAAGACGCGAAAGCAGATCGGGAAGCTCCAATCCCAGCATCGCCGGGGCGGCATTGCCAGCGGCCAGAAGACGACTGCCGCTGTCACGCAGGCGGTTGTAGAGATGAAACAGGGCCGTTTCCCACTCCTCATCGCCTGCAACTGCCTCGATACCATCCAGACAGACCAGCGTCATCCCTTCCAGTCCCTCCAGCATGGAGGGGGCGATTCCCGCCTCGTCCAGCGGCAGATAGATAGCCACCCCACCCTGCTCGGTCACCGCGTGACAGGCCGACTGCAACAAATGGCTCTTGCCGCTGCCTGCAGCACCCCAGAGGTAGATGAAGGGCTCACTGCCCTGCTCCAGGGCATGACCAGCCGCCGCATTGGCACCGGGATAGAAATTGCTGAAAGTGGCACTGTCGCGCAAACCGATTCGTAGCGGCAGCTGCGGATGAATACTCATGCGGGTGGCTCTTCCCGCGCCCCGTAGAGGCTGCTGCCGACGTATTGTTCGTGGGTATAGCGGAGCAGCACCATCACCACCGCTGCCACAGGCAGGGCCAGCAAGATGCCGACGAAGCCAAACAGTTGCCCGCCCGCAAGCACGGCGAAGATCACCGCCACCGGGTGCAGGCCGATCTTGTCCCCCACCAGTAACGGGGTCAGCAACATCCCCTCTGCTGCCTGCCCCACCATGAAGACCCCGGCGATGTAGAGCAGCGGCATCAGTTCCTGATACTGCATCAGTGCGGCAACACCGGCCGCGACAATGCCGACGATAAAACCGAGGTAGGGAACAAAACTGACCAGACCGGCAAGCATACCGATCAACAACGCAAGCTCCAGTCCCACCAGTGACAGACCCACTGAATAGATGCTCCCAAGCGCCAGCATCACCAGCAGTTGACCACGCAGGAAGGCGCCCAGAACCTCATCGGAGGCCCTGGCCAGCCGTGCCACTACGGCTTCAGCGCGACGCGGGATCAGTTCGTGGATACGTGCGACCAGGATGTCCCAGTCACGCAGCAGATAGAAGGTCACCACGGGGATCAACATCAGGTTGGCCCCCCAGGCCAGCACGGTCATACCGGAACGGGAGAGTAGGGCGAAGGCCCCCTTGACCGTACCGCCCCACTGCTCACGCACCAGATTCTTCAGTGTGGCAAGGTCGAAGGTGGCGTTATCGACCCCCAGATAGGCACTCAAAGAGGGTAAAACCTTCTGTTGCAGCGTATCCAGATAGAGCGGCAGTTTGCTGCCCAGCAGGATAAATTGCCGCTCCAGCATCGGCACCAGGATCAATAGCAGGGCCAGAGCCACCAGGGAGAGGATCAGGAAGACCAGGGTCACCGAGAGGGTACGGGAAAGCTTGCGAGCCTCCAGGCGATCCACCAGCGGATCACCGATATAGGCAAGCACCGCTGCCGCCATGAAAGGGGTCAGTACCGGGGCCAACAGATAGATCAGGATGCCGCCGAAGGTAACCCCCGCCAGCACAAACCACTTCTGCGAATCGCTCATTCCTCCCTCCCGGAGTAGTAGCATCGGTAGGCGCGCCGGCCCCAGCGCAAGACGTAATCGGTACCGCTCCATACCGTGGAGATCGCCACCAGGACAACCATCAGGGTGAGCAGCCAGGACGGTATCCACGCCCATATCGCCGCCGCGATAATCAACAGCCCCAACAGGATCTGCAACACGGTATTGAGCTTACTGATCCGGGTTGGCTCCATGATCAGACTCTGGCAAAAGTGATGGTAGGCGGTTGCGCCACCAACAATCACCACATCACGCAGGATCACCAGCCCCACCAGCCACCATGCCAACAGGCCGTTCCAGCCCAGCACCAGATAGGTACCGACTAGCAGTATTTTGTCCGCCAATGGATCGAGTACCGAGCCCAGCCAGGTATGCCAGCGGAACCGTCGGGCCAGGTAACCATCCAGGCCATCGCTCAAGCCCGCCACGACGAATAACAGCAACACCGGGCCATATTCCCGCCTGGCCAGCAACACCATAATTGGGATCACCAGCAGAATCCGCAGCAGGGTAATGGCATTCGGTATCTGTCGTTTAATCACGGAACCATATGATAGTAAAGGGTTTTTAGTGGTTGTTTGGGTGTTTCACCTGACTCATCAGAAACATCGCCCTTCTCCGCTGGTGCAGCAGTAGGCACCAGTTCCAGTGGCGACGCCTGCACCTCAAGCACATCGCCCAGGGCAATGGTCTGCACTACCGCATCACTGCCCCCTTCGGTACGAATCCTGATACTCAGGGCGGTGGGCATCATCTTGTTAACCTTCACCTCCTTGACTCCCGGCAGGCCACCAAGATATTCCATCACCCGGCTATAGGCGGTGAGGCCTTTGACATCACTGATCTCCAGCAAAATCTCGTCACTACCAGTAACCGAACTTTCGGCGAAGCGTTGCACCAGCTTCTCTGCAGTATTGCCGATGCCCTCGGCCAACAGTGGCCCCACCTCGCTGGACTGCTGCAACCAGCGGAACACCTCACCCTGATAGATCAGGGTCCAACGGACACCCCACTGCCCACCGGCAACCGGATAGATCCGCCCAACCAGAATCGCCTGCGGGTGGTAGCGCAGAGAGGCGGACTGGATACTGTCGAGAAAATCGCCCCAGATATCGGCCATGTTGATCGCCGACTGGTCGGTCAGGTCCAGCAGCGGCAGTTTCACCGGCAGGGCGCGACGCGCGGCCTCCTTATCAATCAGCTCCCGCACCAGGCCACTGTCGTTGGCACCCACCAGCACCCGGCCGCCACCCTGCTCCACCCCCAGCCAGATCAGGGTAGCGGGACGGGTTTCGCCCCAAATGGTAAAACCGTGCTGGCGCAGCAGTTCGTCGATGCTGTTGGTATCGAAACGCACGGAGAGGTAGAGCCGCTCCCGGGCGACCTTACCGTTCTCATCGGGCTGCTGCTCTTCCGCAGGGATCGCCTCGCTACGGTAGCGATATTGCTGCACAAACTGACCGGCAGTGCTCATCGCGGTCAGCAACCACTCGTTTTCCAGTACCTGTTCGGTACCTGTGACTTTGAGCAAGACGTCACCCATGGCCTGCTGCATACCATCCACCCGGGCCTGTTCGCTCTGGTCGGGAACAATGACCTCATCCTGGTAGAGACCCAGGTTATCTGCGGCAAACAGCGGTGCCGAGAGGAGAGAGAGTAACAAAGTACAAATCGTCGAATATTTCATGTGATCGCAATCGGTCTCAACGGGAAGTTCAAGGTAAGGGAACGCCATTATGATAGCAAGACGCAGGCCCCGTGCGCTGGTAGAATATCGCGCTTCGTCAGGGCGTACCTCGAAGACGTCACCATTTGGGAGAAAGTTCCGTGAGTAACAAGCAGAAAACCAGCGGCAGCGGCCTTAGCTATCGTGATGCGGGCGTGGATATCGACGCGGGCAACAACCTGATCGAACGCATCAAACCCCATGCAAAGCGCACCATGCGTCCCGGTGTAATGGGAGGCCTGGGTGGCTTCGGCGCCCTGTTCGAACTGCCACTGGATCGCTACAAACAACCGGTACTGGTCTCCGGCACGGATGGCGTCGGCACCAAGCTGAAGCTGGCGATGGAGATGAACAAACACGACACCATCGGCATCGACCTGGTAGCAATGTGCGTCAACGACCTGATCGTCGGCGGTGCGGAACCCCTGTTCTTCCTGGATTATTACGCCACGGGTCATCTGGAAGTCGATGCGGCCACTGATGTGATCAAGGGCATTGCCGACGGCTGCGAACTCTCTGGCTGCGCCCTCTCCGGCGGCGAAACCGCGGAGATGCCCGGCATGTACCAGCACGGCGACTACGATCTGGCCGGGTTCTGTGTCGGCGTGGTGGAGAAGGCGCAAATAATCGATGGCAGCAAGGTACGAGCGGGGGACGCTATCCTCGGCATCGCCTCTTCCGGCCCACACTCCAACGGCTACTCCCTGGTACGCAAGGTAGTGGAAGTGAGCGGCGCCAACTTGAGCGACGACTTCCACGGCCGTCCCCTGGGCGAAGTACTGTTGACCCCAACCCGGATCTACGTCAAACCCCTGCTTAAGTTGTTCAAAAAAGTGGAAGTTCACGCCCTGGCCCACATCACCGGCGGCGGCCTACCGGAAAATCTGCCACGGGTGCTGCCTGAAGATTGCCGCGCGGTGATCGACAGCAGTGCATGGCAGCGCCCAGCGATCTTCGACTGGCTACAACAGCAGGGCAATATTGCCGACAGCGAAATGTACCGCACCTTCAACTGCGGTATCGGTATGGCGTTGGTCATCGCCGCTGCTCAGGCGGAGGCCGCCATGGCAGAACTACGCAGTGCTGGCGAAGAGGTCTCGCAGATCGGCATCATCGAGCATTACAACGACGGCGCACGGGTAGTTATTAACTAATGCCTGCTGCCAGACTCCCCATTGTTGTCCTGATCTCCGGCAGCGGCAGTAATCTGCAGTCGATTATCGACGCGGCAGCAAGTGACCTGCCGGTGGATATTCGTGCGGTGATCAGCAATCGTCCCGATGCCTACGGCCTGACCCGCGCCCGTGAGGCCGGGATTGCTACCGCCGTACTGGAGAATGGGCATTTTTCCGAGCGCGAAAGTTACGATGCAGCACTTCGGGAACTGATCGACAGCTACACACCGGAACTGGTGGTGCTGGCTGGCTTCATGCGCATATTGAGCGACGACTTTGTACGCCATTATGAAGGGAGGATGATGAATATCCATCCTTCACTACTGCCGAAATATCGTGGTTTGCACACCCATGCACGGGCGCTGGAGGCGGGCGACAAGGTGGCCGGCTGCACCGTGCACTATGTAACCCCGGAGCTGGATGCCGGGCCGATCTTACTTCAGGCACGGGTACCGGTGTTGGCAGAGGACACAGCAGAGACACTGGCGGCGCGTGTACTGGAACAGGAACACAAAATCTACCCTGAAGCGATCCGCCTGTTTGCGCAGCAGCGACTCAAGGCTTAATCCTCTCTCGCTCCACCTGTTCAGACAACTTGAATCATCATTTTCCGAAAAGCATCTTCTGTCTGCGGATAGGCGAAATAGTAACCCTGCATCAAATGGCAACCCAGCGCCAGAACGTAGCGTAGTTGCTCCTCCGTCTCGACCCCCTCGACAACGATATCCATACCGAGATTGACCGCCAGGTCGACAATCGTATTTACCATGGTGGTTCCCCCATCGCGCCCGATTTCGTCAACAAATGACTTGTCGACCTTGAGTGCGTCGAACGGGAAGTTACTTAAATAGCTAAGCGATGAATAGCCGGTACCAAAATCATCGATCAACAGTTTAATGCCACGACGTTTGATCTCGGTAAGTTGACGGTTGACGTGTTCCAGATCGGCAGCAAACACACTTTCGGTAATCTCCAGGTGGAGGTGTCGGGTGTTGACCTGAGTCTCTGAAAGTACCGTATCCAGCATATCCACAAAGGCACGATTGAGGATCTGTTTGGTAGAAACGTTAACACTAATATAAAAATCGTCCAGGCCTTCCCGATGCATCTGTGTTACCAGCAGACACGCCCTACGCAACACATATTCCCCCAGTTCAAAGATCAGCCCTGACTCCTCGGCAACCGGGACAAACTCCGTCGGAGGTACCGCGGTACCATCAAGCTGTTGCCAACGTAATAGTGCTTCAGCACCGACATAACGATTGTCACGTTGCGAAAAAACCGGCTGGTAGCTGACACTCAGTTCACCAGCCGATAGCGCGTTGCGTAATTTGGTCTCCATATCCAGGAATGACCAAGCACGATTACGCATGCCCTCATCAAAGATGATGGTGGCGGAGCCGCTCAGGGTCTTGGCCTGATACATTGCGGTATCCGCGTCGCGCAAGATCTCTTCAAAGCTGGTGTAATGGCTATCACAAAAGGCAACACCGATACTCATGGTGACAGAGATGTCATAGCCGTTAATGCTAATTGGTCCGCGGGTCACCTCATGCAGGCGCTCCGCGACATGGCAGATCGAGGAGAAACTTTTTGCCTCCTCCAGCAAGACCACAAACTCGTCGCCCCCCAAACGCCCCACTGAATCTGAACAGCGCAACTCCTTTGCAATGCGTCGACTGAACTCGATCAGCACCTGGTCCCCGGCTGCGTGCCCCAGGGTATCGTTAATATTTTTGAAGCGATTAAGATCGAGAAACAGTACCGCATAGAGACGATTGGGATTACGCCCATACTTACTGGTCGCCAGATTGACCCGTTCTGCCATCACCTTGCGATTTGGTAAGTTGGTCAACTGATCAAAGTTGGCATTGTGGTGCTGCTCCTGTTCGTACTCATGTTTCCGAATGATGTAACCCAGTGTCTTGCTCACTGTTTCCAGAAACCCGATCTCACCCTCATTACGTTCATGCCCCACATCAAGGTAGAGCACCAGCAACCCCTTGAGCGACCCTTCATGCATAATCGGCACACAATAGTGGCCGTGAGGTTCGACATCCGGATGAGGAACATTGCGTCGTTGATCGTCGTGAGAAGAAAAGATCAGCTGTTCCGTCTGTGCCGCCAGACCACAGAGGCATTGACCCTTTTTTATCTCAAAGCAGTTGTTTTTTACCGCGTCGCTCAGCCCCAGCTCCACCAGCATCAGCATGCTGTCACCGTCGGCAAGGAATATCGCCCCAGTGGTCTGCTGTGACAGCCAGGGCGAGGAGAGGATGGCATCAAGAACCCGACGCATGATCTCTTCAAATGGCAACGTCAGGGTAGAGAGCTCCAGAATGCGTGCGCTCGCGCGTTGAAAGCCCAGTTCCTTGCGCAGTCGCTGCTCCTCCCGGATAAGACAGGTGATGTCACGGATAAATAGCTCAACGCCATCTTCATCCTGTTTTACGACGTGGATTTCCGCTTTCAAAATCCGACCGGACTGGTCGCGTAATTCAAGGTTGGTAATACCGTTGAGGTCCAGCAACAATTCTGCGCCATTCCCGGACCTCGCCTTACCGTGTAACAGCAATTCTCCCAGCGTTACCCCAGTGACCTCGCCATTACTCCAGCCAAACAGCAGTTGCGCAGATTCGCCCCACTTAACAACACACCCCTGTTTATCGATAGTGATTATTGCGCCCTGAGAGGCAACAGCGATCCGTTCCCCAATTTGACTCCCATGGCCCACCGAGCCTGTCACGGATTTGCCTTTATCCTTTGCAGCACCACTGCGGCGCGATGTACCGACAGTACCCATAGCCAGCCACAGCAGGCTATCGACAGGCATCGAACCCGTATCGGTTAAAGCAAAGGAAAACAAAATAGTGTGGTTATCGGAAAAAAAGCAGAGCAGACACCAGAGTACAGAAAGCAGTACAGGCATCTGAAATTGAGCGTTCACGGCACCCGACACAGGGGTATCTAAAGAGTAATAATTTCCCATTACATTTCCGTATGCTGACCAATACGCATATCGGCCACAGGCAGAATAACTCAAATCATCGGTATGCCACCTTACCTGGATGCAAATTACCGACTCCCCCTTTTCGTGTGGCTCCCCTCTACCCTTAAAGAGTCACTCGCTTGAGTATTGGTGAGGGTGCCCTGAGCTGCAAGCAACTCAACACATCTGTAACAAAGGATTGCATTTGCTACGAAGAAAAGCTGATCTTATCGGGGATAAGGCTGTAGCAGAGAAGGTCTTGTCCATAGACCCTTGAGAAGGAAATTACTCCAAACCTGGCTCAGGAGAGTCCATCACGCAATGCCTCCAGCGCCTCCCAACGCGCATAGGCAAGCGCCAGTTCTTGCGCCATTTTTTCCTGCCGCTCACGAGCTTCGGCGATGACCGCACCGTCCTGCTTGAAATAGTCCGGCTCCGCCATCCGCTGCTGCATCGCCGCCAGCTCTGACTCCAACTGCTCGATCTGCTGCGGCAGGGCGTCCAGTTCGCGCTGATCCTTGTAGCTCAACTTGCTGCGAGCAGGGGTAGCCTTTTTTGCCTCGCCCCTGGCGACTGGCTTCTGCGCCTGACGCCGTGCACTCGCTTCCTGAGATTGGCGTAGCCAGTCGTCGTAGCCACCGACATACTCATTCAACTCGCCGTTCCCTTCGAAGGCGATGGTGGAGGTCACCACGTTATTGATAAAGGCACGATCGTGGCTAACCAGCAACAGGGTACCCTGATAGTCAAGCAACAGCTCCTCCAGCAACTCCAGGGTCTCTACATCCAGATCATTGGTCGGTTCGTCCATCACCAGCAGGTTGGCCGGACGACTGAACAGTTTCGCCAGTAACAGGCGATTACGTTCACCACCGGAGAGGGAGCGCACCGGGCTGCGTGCCCTGTCAGGAGAGAAGAGGAAATCCTGCAAATAGCCCATCACATGCTTGTCACGACCATTGACCGTCACCTTGTCGCTGCCCCCGGCAACGTTGTCCAGCACCGTCGCGTCTTCATCGAGCTGCTCCCGATGCTGGTCGAACCAGGCGATCTCCAGATTGGTACCCAACTTGATCCGCCCCTGTTGTGGCTCCAGTCTGCCCAGCAGGATCTTGAGCAAGGTACTCTTGCCAGAACCGTTGGGTCCAAGAATCCCTACCTTGTCGCCACGCATGATGGTGGTAGAGAAGTGCTCGAACAGGGTACGACCCGCGTAGGCCATACCGATATCCTCCACCTCGTTCACCAGTTTGCCGGAACGCTCCCCCGCACCCAGTTCCATCTTCACCTTGCCGCCGCGCTCACGCCGGTCACCGCGCTCCTCGCGCAGCGCCTTAAGTGCCCTTACCCTGCCTTCATTTCGGGTGCGCCGTGCCTTAATGCCCTGGCGGATCCACACCTCTTCCTGGGCCAGTCTTTTGTCGAACAGGGCATTCTGCTGGGCCTCGGCCTCCAGCATCTCCTCCTTGCGCCGCAGGTAGGTGCTGTAGTCACCGGGCCACGAGGTGAGACGCCCCCGATCCAGCTCGATAATCCGGGTCGCCAGGTTTTGCAGGAACATGCGGTCGTGGGTGATGAACAGCAGGGTACCGGGCCAATTGAGCAGAAACTCCTCCAGCCAGCCGATCGCTTCGATATCGAGGTGGTTGGTCGGTTCGTCGAGCAGCAGCAGATCCGGTTCACGCACCAGTTCCCGCGCCAGCAGCACACGTCGCTTCATCCCGCCAGAGAGTTCACCAAAGTTGCTCTCCGCTGGCAGCTTGAGCCGCGAGATCACGGCATCCACTCGCTGATTGAGTTGCCAGCCGTCGCAGGACTCAAGCTCGTGCTGAATATGTTCCAGCTTTGCCATCAGCTTCTCATCACCAGTGGCCAATTGCTGGATGACGTGGTGATAGTCGGCCAGCAGTTTTCCCACTTCACCCAGCCCGTCTGCCACCACATCGAAAACCGTGCCACTGATCTCACGCGGCACCTCCTGGGTCAGACGCGCCACGCGCAGGCTCTGACGACGCACCACCTCACCGCTATCGGCACTCAGTTCGTTATTGAGTAACTTCATCAGGGTCGACTTGCCGGCACCGTTACGCCCCACCAGACAGAGTCTCTCCCCCGGCTCGATCTGCAGATCGATGCCATCCAGCAGCGGTGGGCCGCCGAAGGAGAGAGAGACATTGCGCAGGGTTAGCAGGGCCATAGGGGTTTCCGGTTTGCCAGGTTATCGGGACCGGCATTTTACAGCCAGTGCACCGACAAAGAAAAAAGGGTTACGTCTTGCGACGTAACCCCGGAATGATGGTGGGCCGTGCAGGATTCGAACCTGCGACCAATTGATTAAAAGTCAACTGCTCTACCGACTGAGCTAACGGCCCCAAAAGAGCGGCATATCCTACCCGATACGCCGAAAATCTCAAGACCCAATAGGGACTTTTTACCTGATAAGGGTCAGTTAATTACACCTTGTCGAGTTTACGCAGACCATCGGGGAGTAATTTGAGATCACAAAGCCCTGCAACCAGTGCTTTGGCGAAGCTCGCTTCCTCTTCATAGACTATACGGTAATACTGCACCTTCATGGTAAGGGCGCTGCCGAGGATGATGGAAAACAGGGTGATGATCGAACCGATGGCCAGAGTAGAGGTGCCGGTAATCCCCTGCCCGATGGTGCACCCCATCGCCAGCACACCGCCGAAACCCATCAGAATCGCACCGATGAAGTGGGTAACGAAATCGCGCACGGAGCTGAACCACTCGATACGAAAACCCTTGCTGATCATGGCCCAGAGGAAAGAACCGAGGATCACCCCGAACACCGCCATCACCCCGAAGGTGAGATTGGCGCGGTCGAGACCGCTGCCTGCGTAGCCAAGCGTCTGGCCCATGGGGTTGATAAAGGTGAAGGACTGCGGGCTCATACTGGTCATATCCGGCTTGTCGCTCGGCCAGTTTTCGCGCACCCCTTCGGCCATATCCCACTGGGAAGAGACCGGATCGAGGAACTCACGCGCAGTGACAGTGACCGCACCGTCAAAGTCGGATTCATAGCTGAGCAGCATGTTGGAGGTGGCATACCAGGCCGCCAGCACCGCCAGACCGACAACGATACCCGCAAGGAGATTATCGAAACTGCCACGGAATTCAGCTGATTTGAAGACAAAACCCAACAGTACAGCACTCAGTACGATGCCAATAACCAGGCGGGCCATCGCTGTTGCGTCACCACCGGCGATGACACTACCGAGGTCCTGGTAGGGGCCCATGTCGATGGCCAGTGGACGGATCCAGTTGTAAAAAAGCAGCGACATCAGGGTCTGGTCTGAACCGGGCAATGGATTGACCATGAAGTAGGCGATCACGCCGATGATGGCGAAGACCACCAGCGACTTGAGATTACCGCCGCCGATCCGGATCAGGGTCTTGTTGCCACAGCCGGAGGCGAGGGTCATACCGATACCGAAGGTAATACCGCCGAGCAGGTTCTCGGCCCAGATCAACTGCCCCATTCGGTAGGGCGGGAAGGCTGTATCGGGCTGGACCATGCCGAGGAACTCCAGCACGGCAACCCCGAGCATGGCCACGGCGATGGCCAGGAACCAGGCGCGTATGCGGCCCCAGTCACCCATGTTCACGGCATCGGAAACTGCACCCATGGTGCAGAAGTTGGTCTTGTTGACCACGGCGCCCATCACGACAGCGATGGCGAAGGTGGTCCATAACATGAAGGAATTAGCCTGGGAGAAGCTTTCAAATACCATTACAAGGAACCTCTCGTACGGTTTTTCTCTGTGGGAGTGTGGTTATATTTCTAATGCAGACAGGAGTTTAACACCCTGTAAAGTGCTCAAGAATATCTCAGGAGAGAGGGGCTTTCCAGACGGGATTACCCCTATAGCGAGTCGGATCTGCCACCCCGGCCTTCTCAAACCCCTCCGCACGCAGACGACAGGAGTCGCAGCGACCACAGGCGAGACCCTCTGCATCCGGGTTATAGCAGGAGACGGTCAGACCGTAATCGACCCCCAGAGTAACCCCCATCTCAATGATCTCCGCCTTGCTCATATCAATAAGCGGTGCGTGGATGGTGAACTCCCTGCCCTCCACCCCGGCTTTGGTCGCCAGATTGGCGGTCTGCTCGAAGGAGTGGATGAATTCAGGACGACAGTCGGGATAGCCGGAGTAATCCACCGCGTTGACGCCGATAAAGATGTCGCGGGCATCCAGCACCTCGGCCCAGGCCAGCGCCAGGGAGAGGAACACCGTGTTGCGTGCGGGGACATAGGTGACCGGGATCCCCTCGCCACCGTGCTCCGGCACTTCGATGGCGTCATCGGTCAACGCCGAACCGCCAAACTGGCGCAAATTGAGGGAGAAGACCCGATGCTCCTTCGCCCCCAGACTGGCGGCCACCGCATCCGCCGCCGTCAGTTCACAGCGGTGGCGCTGGTCGTAATCGAAACTCAGGGCGTAGCAGTCAAACCCCTGTCGCCGTGCCATCGCCAGGGTGGTGGCGGAGTCGAGACCGCCGGAGACCAGTACTACCGCATTATTCTCTGTCATAAATCTCTACCTGAATACCTTAGCGCCCGCGCTCATCGCCCCAGAGGATCTTGTGCAGTTGTAACTGCAGCCGCACCTCCAGTCGATCGGCGAGGATCCACTCCGCCAGTTCGGTCGCCTCAACCTGGCCGAAACAGGGGGAAAAGAAGACCATGCAACGTTCTGTCAGGGAATACTTTTCTATCACCGCCAGCGACCAGTCGTAGTCGTCGCGACTACCGATAACGAACTTTACCTGATCACGGGGGGTGAGGTGCTCGATGTTCTCATAGCGGTTTTGCGCCGCCTCGCCGGAGACCGGGGTTTTGATGTCCATTACCCGGCTCACCTGCGGATCGACCCGGGCAATATCGAGTGCGCCGCTGGTCTCCAGCGAGACCTCGTGCCCCGCTTCGCAGAGGCGACTCAGCAGTTCCAGGCAACCCTTCTGTACCAGCGGCTCGCCACCGGTGACGCAGACGTGGCGGATACGGTACTCCGCGACCTGCGCCAGCACCTCATCGAGACTCATCCACTCGCCACCGCTAAAGGCATACGCCGTATCGCAGTAGTGACAACGCAGCGGACAGCCAGTGAGACGGACGAAGACCGTGGGCCAACCAACGGTGTCTGACTCTCCCTGTAGAGAGAGGAATATCTCGCTGATACGGAGCCGACCGGCCCCGTCACGCTCCAACTGCGCCAACTCAGCCCGCCTGTTTGCGGATCTGCTTGAGCAGGTTGCGTGCCTGCCCCGCCTCGGTAGAGTCGGGGTAGAGCTTGATCAGTTGATCCAGTGTCTTGTTCGCCTCGCCATCCTGCTTCAGCTCATGCTGGCTGTAGCCGATCTTGAGCATCGCCTCGGCCCGCTTGGGACTGCTGGGATAGTTTTGCAGCAATGCCTGATAGTCGATGATCGCCTGCTTGAAGTTGCGCTGGGCATAGCTCGCCTCCCCCAGCCAGTACTGGGCGATATGGCCATAGCGTCCATTGGGATACTGCTTGAGAAAGGCGCGGAATTCCTGGGTCGCCTGAGAGTAACGCAGCTCACGCAGGGTATCGAAGGCCTTCTGATAGGCCTCACGCTCCTGTTGAAGCTGGTTGCCGCTATCGGCTGGCGCCGCAACAGGGGCCGTCGCCACGGGGGGAGCCTTTGGCGCTGCCACCGCAGAGGTCAACGGCTGAGCAGTACTGGGCGCAGCAGGAGCCGTTGTCGTCGGTGCTGGCATGCTCGCGCCACCACCCTCGCGTTCAAAGCGTGACAGACGACGGTCGATGTCGAGGTAGAGTTCGCGCTGCCGCTCCTTCAACCCTTCGATGGTGTGCTGTTGCTCCTCCACCATGCCGCGCATCTGCTGCATCTCTGCCTGCATCGCATCGAGACGTTCGACCATATCCAGCAACGACTGGCTATTGACCAGTTTTTCCACTCGCTCCAGACGCGCGTCCACGCTCTCCGCATATAACGGTGCGGACAATACCGCCACCACGGCGGTAGCCAGACACAAATTCATCACTCGCATATCAATACCCTGAATAAAGCAGTTCCACACGGCGGTTCAGTCGCCATGCCTGTTCGTCGTGACCCATCGCCACCGGGCGCTCCTCGCCAAAACTAATCACCTGGATCTGCTCCCGATCCACGCCCTGCAGGTTCAGCACCTGTTCAATAGCCTTGGCACGGCGTTCACCCAGCGCCAGGTTGTATTCGCGTGAACCGCGCTCATCCGCATGTCCCTCAAGTACCACTGCCAGGCCGGTGTTGGCACTGAGCAGACGGGCATGAGTGGTCAGCGCATCGCGATCTTCCTCTGAGAGTTCACTGCTGTTGAAGTCGAAGTAGAAGACCCGGCGCGAAAGCACGCTATTGGGATCGTTCAGCGCCTCGGCAATCGGCACACCGTCAAAGGTACCGACGCCAACCTGTGCACCTTCTGTCTCCGCACCAACGCTCTGTTCATCCACCGGCGCATCCTCGCCCTCGCGTACCGCGCCGCCACTACAACCCTGCAACAGCAGCAGTGCCATTGCAACCAGTACCCATCCGCTGTGAACCCTTTTCATGACTTATCCCCTATTGTGCGATAAACGGTGACCAGGCCGGCTCGCGCACGTCGCCCTGGCTGGAACCAAGACGTTGATGCGAGCGGCCATCGACTGAGACTGCTTCAAGAATGCCACGACCGTTATGTTCCGTAGCGTAAATAATCATGCTGCCGTTGGGGGCGAAGCTGGGCGACTCATCGAGGCGGTTACCGGTGAGCAACTGCATCGCCCCGTTTTCCATATCCTGTACCGCGATGCGAAAGCGATTGCCTTCACCACTGACAAAAACCAGTCTCCGTCCATCCGGCGAGAAGCTGGCGCGGGCGCTGTAGTCGCTCTCAAAGGTGAGGCGCTGCGGCCGTCCCTTGGCGCGATTGCCGTCCAGCTCCACTTTGTAGATCTGCGGCTTGCCGCCACGGTCCGAGGTAAAGATCAGCGAACGACCATCCGGTGACCAGGCCGCCTCGGTATCGATGGTGCGGCTGTGGGTAACACGGCTGAGGGCGCGACTGGCAACGTCGAACAGGTAGATCTCCGGGTTACCGTCACGGGAGAGGGTCATTGCCAGACGGCGGCCGTCCGGCGACCAGGCCGGGGCGCTGTTGAGACCGCGGAAACTGGCGAGCTTGTCGCGCTTGCCGGTAGTGATGTCCTGGACGAAGAGCTCGGAACGGCCTCCCTCAAAGGAGACATAGGCCAGACGCTTGCCGTCCGGTGCCCACGCCGGGGAGATCAGCGGCTGTTTCGAGGTGAGGATGATCTGTTCGTTGAAACCGTCCGCATCGGCCACCGCCAGGCGGTGTACCGGCCTGCCGCCCTCCTGCTCCACGGTGACATAGGCCACATGGGTATTGAAGGCCCCCTTCTGTCCGGTCAGCTTTTCGAACACCAGATCGCTGACCTGGTGCGAGACGCGGCGCAGCCGCGAGGCCACGGTGGGAATGCTGTAACCGGCCAGTTGTACCCCACGCACCACATCGAACAGCTGAAACTGCACCTGCAAGGCACTATCGCCACGCTTGCCAACCTTGCCCACCACCAGATGTTCCACCCCGAGCTTACGCCAGGCGGCAAAGTCGATATCGCGCCCTTCGTGAGGCTGGCTGGGCATTTTGCTCGCGGCGATGGGGGCAAAGTGACCACTGCGCGCCAGATCGGCGCCGACGATCTGCGATACCCGATCCTCGCTCACCGCCTCATCAGCGAAAGGCACCACCGCAATAGGCAGCGCCCCTTCGATCCCCTCGGTGATCTCGATCACCAGTCGCGCCTGGGCCTGCAGCGCGGCGCTCATCAACAACAGGGCAATAACAACTCTCTTCAACATGGCTATCCATCCATCAGCGGGATTGACCCGGTCTGAAAACAAATTCGATCTCGCGCTGAAACAGTTCCGGCTCCTTCGGCAACGGCAGTGGCGAGGACTTCTGTACCGCCGCCTCCACCGAGCGCTGGAAGGCGACATCGCCGTCGCAGTCGGTGACCCGGGTGCCAACGATCTCACCACCGGGGATCTGCGCGATCACAACGCTACAGTGACTACCGCGACTATCGGGTGGACGCAGCCAGTTACGCTGTACCTTGTTGGTAATGTCCGCCACGTACTGATCCTGCAGGCGATTGAGCCGGGCGCTGTCGAGGCGTTTCGCCTCCGCCGCAAGACGCTCCGCCTCGGCAGCCATCTGCGCCTTAAGCTGCTCTTCTGCCTGCTGGCGTTTTTTCGCCTCTTCCGCTTCGGCCTGTTTTTTCTCTTCCTCGGCCTTGCGCTTCGCCGCTTCGGCCTGTTTGCGCTCCTCGGCGGCCTTGCGCTCGGCTTCTATCTTACGTTTCTTCTCAATCGCCGCCAAACGCGCCTTCTCCGCCGCCTCTTTTTTCTTCAATGCCGCCTGACGCTTCTCTTCTGCGATCCGTTTTTTGCGCGCCGCCTCTTCCGCCTGGCGACGGCGCTGCGGTTCCATCACCTGCTCTTCGCTTACCGCGGTAGCCTGAATGATCGACGGCGCCGAGACGGTGACATGTTTGCGGCTGTTCAGACCAAAGGTGATCAGGGCAAACAGCAGCAGGTGAATCCCGATCGCCCAGCCCAACGCACTCCAGCGATCCGAATCAGCGACCATTCTCATCCTCGGGGGATTCGGTCATCAGACCAACACTGGCAACCCCCGCCCCCTGAATCAGCGCCATCAGTTCCACCACCTTACCGTAGGCCACGTGGCGATCGCCCTTGACGTAGACCGGCCGTCCCGGCTGTTTTTTCAGCACCCCGGCCAGTTGTTGCAGCAACGCGGTGGACTGCAGCGAACTGCGCGGGTCCTTGGCCAGACTGAAGAAGTAACGACCCTTTGCATCCACCGTCACTACCAGCGGCGCGACATCCTCCTGCGGGATCGGCTGCGAATCGGCCTGGGGCAGATCCACCTTGACCCCCTGGCTGAGCATCGGCGCGGTGATCATGAAGATCACCAGCAGCACCAGCATGACGTCGATGTAGGGGACCACATTGATCTCCCCCATCAT
>JBNKBG010000020.1:0-34899 GCA_050287105.1 Thiohalomonadaceae bacterium | reverse complement strand
TGAATGTCGGGTCGACCACATACTGCGTTGGTAACACGTCGGTCAGCTGAATGTTCTTCACCGTACCACCGGTGTTGTTGGTGATGGTGATAGTCATGGTGCCCTTGCTGCCCACCGGCTGGGCCAGGTTGGTGCCGGTCAGCGCTCGGGTCACATTGAGGCCGTTATTGCTCACCAGTGAACTGAGGGTAGTAGCAGCACTACCCGGTGAAGCACCGGTGGAGGTGGTAGTTGTATTGACCGTCGGGTCTCCTTCACAGCCCCAGTTGATGTTGGATACGGTGTTGGTGGTGTTGGCGTTACAGGAGTTGGTGATCTTGCCCACCAGGTAGATGTAGGCGCTGCCGCCGTTGACCACATCAACGAACGTAGTCGGCTCGTCGTTACCTGGATTGCCGAAGGGATCGTCGACATCGAAGCTGGTGATGGTGTTGCTTGAAGCAATGCAGGTGGAACCGCCCGGTAACACACCGTCGTTGTTCGCCAGATTGGTGGCCTGGGTTTCTGATGGACAGGCGTAGTTGATGGTGAAGTTGCCTGCGGTCATCAGGTCGTCAAAGTGGAGATCCTGTAGTGCGGCACTACCGGTGTTCTGTACCTGAACCCGCCAGATCACATCGTCGTTGGTATTACCGTAAACCGTAGCGGAGTAGTTGCCGGTACCCTGCGCCGCATCGACGTTACGTCCCAACTTACCGACCACAGGGTTAGGTTCACGCAGCGGCAGGGTGTTATTGCCCGTGGTATCGCTATAGGGTCCTGTTGTCATACAGCTGTTGAGGCTGTAATCGACGGTCGCACTGATCAGGCGACTGGCAGTCAACAATCCCTCTTCGTTGAATGCGACGTCACGCTGCACCTGGAAGCGGATCTCGATGGTCGGCTGAGGATTCACATCATTCACCCAGGCAGCCATGCTGGCCAACGCCGGGATCTGTGCCGAGGTCCAGGTGAGGATCTGGTTGCTGCCACCACTGACTACCGGATCACCGGTGGCGGCAAAACCACCGCCATTGATTGAAACCGTGGTGGAACCGGCAACATGAGTCAGACCGGAGGCACCGAGGTTTTCGGTGACTGTCATGTTGTCGAGGGTGATGTTGGAGGGGTTGCTCAGCAGGATGCTAACCTGGCCGATACCGCACAGTTCGCAGTAGCTGAAAGTGAGGTCGTGACTAATGACATTGGCGAAGGGGGCGTTGTTACAGCTGGTCGTCACCGGTGCCGCAGAAAGGGTTCCTCCAAACAGTGAAGTCAGCAAGGCCAGCAGTGCAATTTTTATGTATCGCACAGCACCTCCAGCAAGACCCGATGCTATTTGTGGAACTACCATATTCGTTACAACTAAAAAGTCCGGTTAAGGGCGCACCCTATAGGACCCCACAGTAAGCTCCAGAAGGTATAAATAATGTGAACAAAAACGCATAAGAGACAAGGGGTTGCGGGTTAGTGACTCATAACGTGATCCAAGACAATATTTATTGCCCTCGAAGCGACCTGCGTACTCCAAAAACGTGACATTTCCAGCAGAAAGTACGAGTATATCCCTCCAAAAATCAGGTGGCGGGCAGGAAATCGATGGGGTAAAGGATGGTAATGGTCGGAACCCCCTTTTTGGGACCGAAATTGAAGCGTTTGACCCGGGCAACCACCTCTTTCACCAATTCCGGGGCATCCATATCGGTCGACTCCAGCTTGCAGGCGGAGACCGAACCATCAGGCTTGATGGTAATACGCAACATCATCTTGCCCTTGAGCACCGGGTTCTTGCGTAGCTCCCGGTTGTAGATACGGTAGAGCGACGCCTTGTAACGGTCAAAGACAATCTGGATCTCTTCGTCGGTACGCGACGGGCCTGGACCATCACTGAGCGGCCGGTCACTTCCACTCCCACCCGTGCCAATATCGCTGGTCACGCGGGAGAAGCTGACACCACCAATTTTGTTGCCTCCACCACCACCGACCTGACGACTTAGACCTGCAGTATTGATACCACTACTACTACTGGTCGCCTGCGCCATAACCAGGTTGCGATTGGAATCACCCGCGGCCTTGGCGCCCTTGTTGCTTATGCGTGCGGCACTGCCCAGCTTCGCCGTAGCGTCGTCGCCAAGCAGATCGTTAAAGCTGTCCTTGAAGGCCAGCACCCCGCTGCTCTCGGCCTTCTTACGCGCCTTATCTTTCTCCGATGGTTTTGGCTTACCGTCAGCGGGTTTCTCCTCGGCAGTCTCACGAGGCTTCTCTTCAGGGCGGTTCTCCGGTGGTTTGGGGATCTGCTGCTCTTTTTGCACCAGCTTGACCAGATTTTCAGGGATCTCCACCACTTCATTCTCATCGGGTTCCGGCAACACCCAGAAATTGATCAGGCCGCTGAAGCAAATGATAAAAAGAAAAACAGCCGCCAGGGTTTTGCGGAAACGCGTCTCATCCTCACCGACACGCGACCAGGGCATGAGCATGGGACGATAGGGCAACTGACGAGGCTTACGGGTTACCGGGTATTCGAACTTGGCGGCTTCTTCTCTTTCGCGTAGTTCGGCAAGGTCTTCATTAAGATCGCCGATAATGTTGGTCTGTTCACGTATCTGCCGATAGAGCGGTTCCTTGAGCTTGTCGATATCGTCAAGCTTGGCCTGAAAGATGGAGACTGCTTCACGTATCCGCCCCAGGTGCTGTGTCCGCTGCGCTTCATCGATCCGCTTTCCCCAGAAGAGTTCCGCACTACCCAGTTCATCCAACTCGCGAAGCGATGCTTCCACACTCTCCAGCAACTGATATTGACGACGCTGATCAGACAGGTTATTTACCTGCTGATCGATAGCGTCGAGCTTGCCATGCAATACCTCTAGTGCCGTTTTGGCATCGGCAATTTCGGCAAGCAGTGCTTGCTGCTCTGGTGAGATATAAGTATTCACAGGATCACGTTAGTTCTGCGAGGCTTTCTGGTTTACCGCAAGGGAGATGGTTGAGTAGCCTGCACTGGTGCAGGAGGACATCAGGGTCTTCAGCACCTTAAACGGCACAGTACGATGAGCCATAATGGTCACTTCATTGCTCTTGGCAACGGCCTCTGTGTTTAACCCGATCACACTCTCCTTCAGCCTTTGCAGGGTTGAACGAATCGGTTCAATGACACCGCTTTTGTTGTTCAATACATCTTCATAACTTGCCACGGGCTGGCCCTGGATCAGGATCTGTTGCTCACTGACCATCATTATTACGGTCTGCCTGGGCTTGGCCTCCACTACCGAATCGGGGAGTTTGATATCTTTCGGCGGTTCGACCACTTCCACCGATGACTGGTTGACCAGCAGGTACAACACCAGAATGGTAAATACGTCCATCAACGATGTCAGGTTGAGCGCCCCCATGCGATTGCGTTTGGCTCTCGCCATGCGTTTCAGACGGCGGGTATTCTTCATGGCGCATCCCCCAGCGATATCTGCGGGAATAGAATCACGCGCTCGATCTCTTCACTATCTTTCTTCTTAACCTCAGCGACCTTTACCGCATCCATGATGTGGATAAGAGTTTCATATTCAATATTGGGTTCGATCAATAATGTCGCTTCCTTGATCTCCTGATGTTTGCTTTTAAGGCCTTGCAGCATTGTTGAAAGGGCCTTGATATCGTATTTGTCGCCTGCATTCTTAATTGTGGCGGTAATTTTCGTACCATCACTGAGTTGTATACGATCCTTACGCACGATTACTTCAACGGAAATTTGTGGCCGATCTGCCTTGGCACCACCCGCCGCTTCAGTGGGCAGATTCAGCTCCTGAATGGTGATACGTGAAAACACCGCCGTAACCAGCAGAAACGGAATCAGCACCACCATCAGATTGAGAAAGGTGGTGATGTCCAGCTCCGCCTGTTGATCTTCCCTGCGGTAGTGATGTCGTGAGTTTCTGGCCATGACGGCTCCTGCCTACAGCTGTTGCGCTGCCTTGCGTGCTGCGGAAGAGATGATGTTCAGGGTCTTTACCGAAGCCATCTCCAGGCTGTCAACAATGGCACCCGCCTTGGAATTGAGGTAGGAGTGAATAATCAATAGCGGGATCGCCGAGATCAGACCGAAGGCCGTGGTGTTCATCGCTACCGAGATACTGGCGGAAAGCAGGTCGGCTTTTTCTGCCGGATTGGCATTGGCCACCGCGTTAAACGCGGCAATCAGCCCGATAATGGTACCGAGCAGACCCAGCAGGGTGGAGAGATTGGCATAAAGCGCAATGTAGTTAATGCGCTTCTCCAGTTGTGGAATGATCTCCATCATCCCCTCCTCCATGGCTATCTCGATATCGTCGCGACGCCGTACTGTACCCTGTCGTTCCAGTCCCGCCTCCAGCAACTGACTTACCGTCGAGCTGTTGTCGTTGGCGATCATCTCTCGCGCAGCATCAAAATCTCCGTCGACCAGCACCGGATGGAGTTGACTCCACATCTTGCGATTGGCGCGTTCCACATTGGAGAGCTTGATGAAACGCTCAATACCGATGGCGACGCCGATGGAGCCAGCGAGCAGGATCGGATACATCCAGAAGCCACCCTCTAAAAAGAAACTGACTATTTTATCGATGAAACCCATTATTCCGTCCTCATTTTGATAAACCTATTTCGCGCTACGAATCTCATAAAAATCGATTTCACGCATAAACACATCCCGGTCCACCGGTTTCATAGAGTCGTCCATCAGGCCAGACTGCAGGCCCGAATCGGAACCGATCTCGGAGCTCTTCCAGGGGACAATGAACAGCGACTTGGGCGCTTCATTATTACCGACGATCGATATCCCGGAAAGGGTCTTGGCCTTACCACCCTCGGCATCACCCTTCTCCGCAGCAATCGCCTGTACGGAGAAAAACGCCAATGCCAGGAGCAGAACTCCCGCCATTGCGGCAATTAGCCGCCAGGTTTTTGTTTCACTCCGACTATCCATAACTTAACCTCTTCATCATCGGGGAAAGCACTACTGTAGACTTCATATTGGTCGAGGGCACAGCGCAAATCCTTGAGATAGAGTTCACAAAGAACCCCAAGATTTTTATGCGCAGGCATAAAGGAGGGATATTTATCCAATAACGTTTCATACAGCTTCTTTGCCTCGGCAAAACGACCAGTTCGCCTATAGAGTAGCGCATACTCATTCATCGCAGCCGGGTGATCTGGGTTAATCGCCAGGGCTCGTTTGAGATTGTCCTCGGCGAGACCCATTTCACCCTGCTTTTCGTAGGCTAATGCAATATTAATGTATGGCGCGGAATTGTTTTGTGATTTTTGTATGACTTCTTGTAATAACCTGATCGCCTCGGCATATTTTTCCTTACGCAACAGTTCCAGCGCCTTATCAAAATCGTCACGCACTGCAGCATCAACGCTGCGATTCTCATAGAAGGAGATCGAGTCACTGCCGCCACCACCGCTGCGAACACCACCCGAACCGGCACATCCGGCCAGCAACACCGGCAAAGACAAAACCAGCCATATTCTCCAATTAGCTATCATCATTGCACCGCCGCCATGCTCTTGTCGTCTATATGCAGTTTATTTGTCGCCTGCCCGCTCTCATAGCGGAAGCTGTCGATGGTGTCGATATAACCCGTACTCTCCTCATTACGCGCATAGGCGGCAGGCACCAGCAGCGCCAACTTGCCGATACTGCGGTCAATCCAGCTGCTAAATACACCCAACTGGATCAGTTCCAGGTTCTTTTTGTGGGTTGCAATCGCCTTCTCCTCGAAGGGGAAAATCTGATCTTCCAGTGCCAACTCATACTGCTCCAGCTCCATGGCGCTAAGATTCTTTGGCCGTTCGGAATTCACTAAAGCACGACTAAAGTCGTAGTAGATCTCGGCGATGTAGTAGGTCGCTGCCGCCGTCACATCGGCCACCTGAAAATCGACCAGTCTGGTGTAGGCCTTAATCGCCTCTTTCATATACTGCTGCTTCTTCTTCAAATTCTTCTTGAACGGTTTAACCAGCTTCACCGCCACTACTTTTTCATAGGCATCCCCGGTAAAGACCAGCGCGGCCTGTGCTGCCAGGTATTTGGTCCGCTCGTTACGAGCGCTTCCAGCTGAAGAATCCATTTTAATTAACTGCTTAAGGGTGCTCTTGTATTGGCTCTGTTTACCCAGTTTTTTGTAGACCCCGGCCATGCGATAGTAGATATCCATCGCCTGATCCAGCGGTTTGGGGAACAGTTTCACATAGCGGTTATAGAGTGCCAGCTCCTTATCGGCGGCACCGGTCTGGCGATAGAGTTCGGCGGCAATATCCAGAGAGCCACGCCGCACATCATCCTCTTTGGCTTCACGGCCAATGCGCTCGTACTCAGTAGCCGCATCATCCAACCGTCCGTCGGAGCGGTAAACGAAGGCGATTTTTTTGGTTACGTCAAACTGCAATGTGTTCCCAGGAAAGTTCTTGCGGAAATTTTCCAGCACGGTGGCTGCACGACGCCAATCCTCCAGCTTGATCAGCGCGGCGGATGCGTCGTATTCGGCTGTCACCCGGATAGACGATGCTGGTGCACGTTCTCCCACGCGCAGGAAGTGATCGGCGGCGGTCTTGAAATCCCCGGCCAGATTGGCCTGTTCACCCTGTTTGTAGATCGCAGCGGCCAGATTATCCAGCACCTTGACCCGTAACTTGTCGCCCGGGGCACTCAACTCCAGTACATGGTTGTAACCCACCTCGGCCTCGGCATATTGCTTCTGATCCAGCGCGGCATGGCCCACCACCAGCCAGGCAGAACGGATCAACTCCTTCTCAGCCTTGGGGAAGTTGTCGATCAGCTTGTGTGCCGTCTTGCTCGCCAGCTCATAGTTGCGCATCTCATAGAGTTCATCCGAGGTGGCACTGAGTACTGCAGGTACCTTCTCATGCTGAGGGAAGGTATCGGCAAACTTGAGTGAACTCTGGATCGAACGCTGAATGATTTCACCGCGCTGCCCCTCCTTGGTCGCCTTAAGCAGCTCACGCCAGGCATAGACCGCTGCATAGGCCGCCGCGGAAGATTTTTCATGGGCGGGGTAATCGTAGGCGGTATGTTCATAGCTCTCGGCAGCACCACGAAAATCTTTGTTCTCCAGCATCAGTTCTGCCATCTGGAAGTTGAGTGCGGAGGACTCCGGCTCCATAGGGAAAGAGGCCAGGAAATTGCGATACCAGAGTAGCGCCTCGCGGTAGTTCTCACGCTTTTCGTCGTCGCGCCAGGTCTTCTGGTAGTTGGCATGATAGAAGTTGGCCAGGTCCTTGAGATTCTGTTTAAGAAAACCGACTACATCCGCCCGCTTCTTGACATCAAAGTAACGCCAGTACTCAGCATTCAGGGCGTAGTTCTTGGCGAACTCTTTCTTCTGCTCTACCACCAGCTTGCCGAAATCACCCTTTTTATAGATTTCGATCATGCGCATGTGAAAATGCGGTGCTACCTCGTGGAAGGGATAGAGAGCGATAAAGGTCTTGTAGGTGGTCGCTGCATCGTTATAACGGCGCTTGTCCAGATAATACTCAGCCAGGTGACTATAGACGCGCTGCTCATAACTGCGCTTACCGTAACGCCGGAAGAAGTCGGTCACTGACTCAGCACCACCCAGGTTGGAGAAGCTAAGGCTGATAACACGGAAGGTATCCTCAACCCGCTTGCTCTCGGTCTTGTCGTGTTCCTGATCGAAGTCGTAACCGATGGAAACCTTATAGTCGAGAAGGGCAAAGAAGCGATCTACACCTTCGTCGTAGAGTTCCTGTTTGTAGAAGGCCCATCCCAGTTTGTAGAGCGCCAGCTCGTAGTAAGAAGAGCTTTTCCCCATAGTGACGATGGATTTATAGGCATCTTCTGCATCCAGGAACTTCTTGCGGGTAAAAAAGTATTCGGCGCGACGGAACTGCACTTCGTCCATATAGCGTGAGTTAGGATAGGCTTTGATGAAACGATTCATCACATCCATCGCCTTCTCCACCTCACCCAGCTCCTCATAGGCACGGGACAACTGATAGAGCACCTGATCGTTGCGCTCGTAGAGTGGATACTTGATCAGCAATTTTTTGTAGAGATTCACCGCCTGACGGGCGTTGGCATTTTCCAGATCGGCAGCGGCTTCCGCAGTCGGCGCGACGATGTCTTTATCCTTTTTTGTCGCCAGTTTTTCACCTTTGGTGATGCGCTTTTCGAACTCCCTCTCCGACTCTGCACCACTGGCGGCTATCACACCCGTTTCCGTCACACTCTTGCCGTCATCGCCAAAATCGATCGGGGTGCCACCGGTTTGCGGCTTGTCCAGCGCAGGCTTGGGAACCCTGGCTACAGCAGTATTGCTCGGTTTGCTCTCTGCGCTCTGCTGTACGTAGCCGTATTCCTGTTCGAGTTTAAGGTCGGCCAGACGACGCAACGCTTCCGGTGTCATCATCGATTCCGGGGTCTGTTCCAGGAAACGGCGATAACTCTGCATCGCCTTTTCCAGACCATCGTCGATCTCCACATCCTTGAGTTCAGGTTCCTCATTACGCAGATCCGCCAGGGTGGCACGCCCACCGACACAGGCAGAGAGCAGCAGTGGCAGCAGTATGGCGAAAAGCAGGCGCATTACGGCTTCACCTCCCCTTCTGTCGGGGCCGATTCAGTGGGTACAGGTTCGGCAGCAGACTTTAACTGTTCGGCATTACGCTGCTCCGCTTCTGCGCGTGCCGCCTCTTCCTGCGCCTTAGTCTTGGCCTTGGTAGCGCGGTCATAATTCTCCGCCATGGCAAAGCGCGCCTGAACCTGATACTCCTCCAGTTTCTGCCGCCGCTTCACCAGCTCATCGACCGCCATCACTTCAAGCAGATGACCCTGTCGAGCCATCAAGGTATTCACTGTGGTCAGGGCGTTATCGGTCTTGATACCGAGACGCCGGATCGATTCGTCGTAACCCTGATAGCTCTGGGTTGCCGCCTGACGGGTACGCACGAAGGAGGCGTAATGCTCCTGCAGGGCGGCAATATCCTTATCCAGTGCCGCCAGGTGATCGAAGGCCTCGGTAAGGCGTTTCTGGTATTCGGTCTGGATATTCCAGAGGATGGCACCCTTGAGCCGCTCAATACGGTGACGAGTTCTGGCGTCAACACGCTTGCCATTTAGCCTCTTTTCCATCGCTGCGATGCGCTGCTTGGCGATCCGCTCCGATACCGTGGCGAGAAATTCAGGCTGCGGTGCCACCAACATCTTCTTCAGTTTCTTATCCAGTCGCTGACGCTGTTCCATGCGCAGACGGATCACCGAATCGAGTTTACGAAACTGGGCATCGATAGTTGGCAACAGCGGTTCATAGTAGCGACGTCGACGTTCAATGATGTCGTTGTAGGCGATGTAATTGGTATTCCACGAACTGAGGCGTTGGCGCAACGCTTCCAGATCGAGATAGTTCTGCAACATCGATTGAAAGTCGTTGGAGGCCATCAACGTCATCAGATAGAAGGTTTCCGGTGCCTGCGGCAGTTCACGCAGGCGGATCACCCAATCCTTGTCCTTGCGCCCCTCTTCACGCACCAGTGCCTGCAGGAACCGGCCCGCCTTGATGCTCTCAAGAGAGGCATCAAGCTTCTCCAGTTCGGTATCGATCTTCTGCAGAGCGCTGCCATAGAGTAGTGCCGACTTGCCATAAAAGCCGATCTGCGCATAGGCGTGAGGCACACCGAGTAGCGCCTCCTGCACCGAGGGATCGGTAACGTTGCGGTTGAACAGAATGCTCCATGGCACCAGCGCGTGTTTGTAATTTTCCCGCTTGATGTCGGCCCAACCCGCACCGAGCAGAGCTCGATTGGAAAACGGACCATCAAGGCGTACCCGTTCCAGATATTTTCCCGCCAGTTGCGCCTCGCCTTTCTCCAGCAAGCGACTGCCGAGTACCAGATTGGCCTTGTCACGGATCGCATCGGTTTCCCGCTCGCTACCGGAAACACTACCGGCACGGTCCATGGCCTGAAGACCCTCCTCATCCCTGCCCTGAAGGAACAACGACACGCCACGGTTATAGGCGGCAAAACCTGCGTATTTATCCTTGCCTTCCAGTCTGGCAAAGATCTGCTCGGCCTCACTGAAACGACCATTGGCGAGATAGATCTGCCCCTTGAGGAAGGCGATGTCATTTTCCATTCCCGCCGGAAGTTCGCCGTCGATGCGTTCAATGGCATGCAGAGCGTTCACTGTATCCTGGGTTTGGAATAGCAGACGTGACAGACGATAGATCGCCTCATTTCGCACAGGTGCGGGAACATTACCTTCAATCACCGCGCTTATCGCCCGACCTGCGCGCTGGTGCATACGGTAACCCAGCTCAAAATCGCCGACGGAGAATTCCGCCTGATTAATATGAAAGTTAAGGGAGTCGAGTTGCGGTTCGTCGACACCGTAGTACTGACTCAGTTCTGCATCGAGTCGTGAGATGGCGTCGAAGTGCCGTTGCTGCAGGGCGTAATAGATCGCTTCGCCGAAGAAGGGGTCTTTCAATTCGGTGGATGCAGTGACTCCCGCCAGCGAGAAACCGGAAACCAGCAACAGCACAACCAGGCTAAGGGCTTTGCTGCTCATGTCACCAATCTTTAAATTCGATTCCGCTACCACCGGACAGAGTGATCTCCACCAGTCCCGGCCCTATCCCTTTTTTAAATTGATAATCCGCGGTCTGTTTTTGTTGTTTGCCGCCGGAGTCCTTACCCAACATACCTACCTTGAGCTGATGTTCACCGCTCTTTGCGTTGCCGGTGTAGATGCGCTGCATTCCGCCCGCCTGCAGGGCTTCCAGTTCCTTGAAGGAGTAGATGTGGCTGGCGACCAGTTTGCCGTCAAGCATCACCTCAACCGAGTCGAGACGGAAACCATCCTTACCAGTAAGGGAGACGAAGAGGGAGACCTGCGTATTGGAGGGGTAGAGCAGTTTCTCTTCGAGCAACTGTAGTTCGGTGGAGATTGAGAGGACATCCTTCTTAATCTCCTGAACCTGCTCGTCGATACCCTTAATCTGCTCCCGGGACACTTCCGCCGACTCCGCAGAGACGGTAAATAGAAGTGCAATCACTAATAAGCCATACAACAGTCGTGACATAGTAAAAACCTTGCACTTAGAACAACTGGACACATCAGACCACATTCCGTGAGTCGAAAACTTCGATTTCGGCACACTTCCTGTGCAATCTGCACCTCAATGCGGCTATTTCAGGGCCATATAGAGCATTTTACCGGCAAAATGTGCCAGAGTTCGCACATCCTTACGCCTGGTCAAGCAGCCGAAGCAGCCTCACCTCATCCCACACTTCAACACCTAATTCTTCGGCTTTGGCCAGTTTCGAACCAGCCTCTGCACCGGCCACCACCACACTGGTCTTCTTCGACACGCTGCCCGCCACCTTGGCACCCAGTGCCAGCAATTTGGCCTTGGCCTCGTCACGGGACAGACTGTTCAGTGTTCCTGTCAGGACAAAGGTCTGCCCCGCCAGCGGCTGCTCGCCTTTCTCCACCACCTCAATGTCAGGCCAATGGATCCCCGCCTTGCGCAACTTTTCGATCACTTCCATGTTATGCGGTTGACGGAAAAAGGTATGGATATGGTGCGCCACGATAGGACCCACATCCGCCACTTCCAGCAGTTGTGCCTCCTCCGCCTGCTCCACCGACTCCAGGTTACCAAAGTGGTTAGCCAGGGTGCGCGCCGTGCTCTCCCCCACCTCGCGGATACCGAGGGCGTAGAGAAAGCGCTCCAGGGTGGTGCTGCGACTCTTCTCCAGCGCGGCCACCAGATTGGCGGCGGACTTGTCGCCCATCCGCTCCATTCCGGTCAGTTGTGCCGCCGTCAGCGTGAAGAGATCCGCCACGTCGTGGATCAACCCTTCATCCACCAGTTGCTCCACCAGCTTGTCGCCCAGCCCTTCAATATCCAGCGCGCGGCGCGAGGCGAAGTGCTTGATCGCATTTTTGCGTTGGGCCGAGCAGTAGAGACCGCCGCTGCAACGCGGCACCGCTTCACCCTCGTCCTGCACCACCTCAGAATCGCAGACCGGACAACGGCCTGGTGTGACCACGCTGGGGGCATTGGCCGGACGCTTCGCCAGCACCACACTCACCACCTCGGGGATCACATCCCCGGCGCGGCGCACGATTACCGTATCGCCAATGTGCACATCTTTGCGTCTGATCTCGTCCGGGTTGTGCAGGGTGGCATTGCTCACCATCACTCCGCCCACATGCACCGGCTCCAGCCGTGCCACCGGAGTCAACGCACCGGTGCGGCCTACCTGCCAATCCACGTCATTGAGGATCGTCATCTCCTCCTGCGCTGGAAACTTGTGTGCGGTAGCCCAGCGCGGTGCACGGGAGACAAAGCCGAGTTCATCCTGCTGCGCCAGGCTGTCCACTTTATAGACCACACCGTCGATATCGTAGGGCAGACTGTCACGACGCTCACCGATCTGCTGGTAGTAATCGAGACAGCCGCGCATCCCCTTTACTACCCGGATCTCAGGGCTGACCCGCAGACCCCAATCCTTCAGTCTTTCCAGGATGGCGCTATGGGTAGTGGGCAAATCAGCCCCCTCCACCACACCAACGCCATAGCAATACATGGTAAGAGGTCGCTCGGCGGTAATGCGTGAATCGAGTTGGCGCAGCGATCCGGCGGCTGCATTGCGCGGGTTGGCAAAGGTCTTATCGCCCTTCTCACGCTGGCGTTCGTTGAGCTGAGCGAAACCGTCGCGAGGCATATAGACCTCACCTCGCACCTCCAGCACTTTCGGGTAGTCATCGCCGTAGAGCTTGAGCGGCACCGCATCGATGGTGCGCACATTCTGGGTCACATCCTCACCAGTCGTACCATCGCCGCGAGTGGCAGCGCGCACCAGCACACCCTCTTCATAACGGATAGAGATCGCCAGACCATCCAGCTTGGGTTCGGCACAATAGGTCACATCATTGAGACCCAGTCCCTCACGCACCCGACGGTCGAAATCGGTCAACTCCTCCTCGGAGAAGACGTTGCCCAGCGAGAGCATAGGGATAGCATGACGCACCTCATCGAACCCTTTAAGCGGTGCACCACCGACCCGCTGGGTGGGTGAATCGGGGGTTACCAGTTCGGGATGGTCAGCCTCTAGCTGTTGCAGTTCACGGAACAGTCGGTCGTACTCGATATCCGGTATCTCGGGGTTATCGAGTACGTAGTATTGGTAATTGTGGTGGGCGAGCTGCTTACGTAGCTCCACGGCACGCTGGGCAGTTCTGGCAGGGATGTTCGACTCGTTGCTCATTTAACGCCTGACTATCGGATAACAAATGGTTATGCCGAATTCTACCATGGGCAGACACAAAGACAGGATGGCTCTGGTGCCCAATGTGAGTGAATATCGCTTACTTGCCCGCTTTCCTGACCGGCGCCCTGAATAGAAAAGGGGGCGGAGTGATAACACCCCGCCCCCTCTAACCTGCAATGTGCTTACCCTTTAGTTACAGGGCGCGAACATTGTTGGCACATGGACCTTTCTGGCCCTGGCCTTCTTCAAACTCAACGGTCTGACCTTCATTCAGGGTGGCGTAACCGCCGCCTGCCTGGATTGCAGAATGATGTACAAACAGATCTTTGCCGCCATCTTCAGGGGTAATAAAACCAAAGCCTTTATCGGCGTTGAACCACTTAACGGTACCTTTACTCATTATTCGTTACTCATCTTGTTGGTGAAATAAAAAGAGTTATATCGAATTCACCGGTTCGAATATAAAGCGACAGGCTTCTACAAAGGCAGGAAACTATAAAGCAGCGCATACGTACAGAATGTGACTTGTAACAACACCCTACAACCTGTGAGGCATCCTATCACGGGCGAGTATAGCCCTAATCAGACAGAATTGCCTTTTTCTTGAGATATCTGGCTCGGCATCATTTACAACGCCAAGGCGTGGCCGCCCTTACTTCAGGATACTTACTTACTCTTCCACATCGTTGCCACGGCATGATCACTCCCCAGGAACCCGACTATGCAGCAAACAATTCCTATCAGCAGGAATACCGAGATTGGGACAATACCTCCCCAGGTGGCTGCCACAATCGAGGCATAGATAGAACCTGAGGAGAGGATAAGAAACAGCAAGCCAACGGCAATGAGGATTTTCCGGTGCGAAGGTTTGTAAACATACTCTGCCTCACCCGATTCAAACAGGTTCAGAACAGGGGAAAACAGTTTTCTCAGTAACGCTTTCATTACTTGCACTCAATTTGTTGTGGAGTCACAGAGACACCGCTTTAGCGTTGCCGTGAATTAATCAGCCTGCTTCGCTCTTTTCTCCAGCCACCCCAGCATCTCGGCACTCAATGGCTGGCGTTGCCCGTCGCAGAGGGTGGCGTTGAGTTGAGCCCCAAGCTGGCGCGCTTTGGTCAGCATAATATGTAACGCCTCACCACCGGGCTGGCTGGTCGGTAGCCCCATGAAGATGGCGATACCGGGGGTCTGGAACTCAGCCAGTTCGCTCATGATGAAACGACCCGGCTCAAGAATATTGGCCACGCTAAACAGGGGTTCATCCCCTTCTCTCTCGACGTAATGAAAGATATCCATGTCGCCGTAAAAGAATCCGGCATCCTTCAGTGCACGCAACATCACCGGGCCACGGATCTGTTTGCCCTTTTGCGCTAGCAGGGTGAGAACGATGACTTCGCTGGTTTTGTCCTGCTGAGGCTCGGCTTCACTCTCCGCAGATGGCGCGGTGGTTGCTGTCGGTGGTTCGCCAGCTTCCTTTTCGTCGCCGAGTCCCTTGAGACCACTTAGTTCGTCGTCATTGATAATGCCGTGGCGTTGCGCCTTGAAGGTCATACCCAGCCATGCTTCGGGGGGGATGTCGCTTTCATTGACCTGAAAATTGCCCAGTTCATCGGCAAGCGGCGGCTCCACAATGGTTCGCCGCGCCTCATCCGCCTTGCGCTGACGCAGCCGATCGACCAGGTAAATCCCGGCCACCAGCAGTGCACCAAAGAGGATGAGTATGATGCGCAGCGTATCCATTCTGCTGGATAGTAGGCCTAGACCGCAGCCAGTTCCACCGCCTCGTCTACATCTACAGCGACGATTCGGGAAACGCCGGCCTCATGCATGGTAACGCCGGTCAGGGTGGTAGCCAGCTCCATGGTGGTCTTGTTGTGGGTAATGAAGATGAACTGCACCCGGCGCGACATCTCTTCGACCAGTTTGCAGAAACGGCCGACATTGGCCTCATCCAGGGGTGCATCCACCTCGTCGAGCATACAGAACGGTGCGGGGTTCAGCTCGAAGATGGAGAAGACCAGTGCCACTGCGGTGAGCGCCTTCTCCCCACCCGAGAGCAGGTGGATGGTGGAGTTGCGTTTGCCGGGTGGACGGGCCATGACGGTGACCCCGGTATCGAGCAGATCGTCGCCGGTCAGTTCCAGATAGGCATGGCCGCCACCGAACAGTAACGGGAACTTCTCCTGCAGGCCCTTGTTGACCAGATCGAAGGTCTCCTTGAAGCGGGTACGGGTCTCGCGGTCGATCTTGCGGATAGCATTCTCCAGCGTATCCAGCGACTCGGTCAGGTCGGCATTCTGTGCATCGAGGTACTTCTTGCGCTCGGACTGCTGCTCGAACTCGTCGATGGCGGCAAGGTTGATCGCGCCAAGACGCGAGATGCGCTGGCCGATGGTGTCGAGCTGGCTCTCCCACTGGGCCGGGTCGGCCTCTTCCGGCATCTCCTGTAGCAGGGTTTCGATCTCGAAACCGGCCTCGGCAACCCGTTCCTGCAACGTTTGGCGACGCACCTTGTGCTCCTGCCAGACCATGCGTTGCTGCTCCATGCCGCTACGAATGCTTTGCGCCTCCTGCTCTGCCTTGTGGCGCTCGTTCTCCAGCTCACGCATGGCGTGTTCGATCTCGCCCACCAGACGCCGTGCCTCGGCCAGGCGCTTCTCCACGCCCATGCGTTGCTCCAGCATCGCCTCCAGTTCGGCCTCTTTCAGCCTGATAGGGGCATCCCCTTCGGTCTGCACCTGTAGCAGCTCTTCACGACGCTCGGCCAGTTGCCCCAGTTGCTGGTTCATTCGCTCCAGCCCCTGACGGGTACTCTCCAGTTCGGTCCTGAAGGTTTGCAGTTTAACGGTCAGTTCCTGAGCCACGGCCTGAGCTTCGCGGGCCTGCTGCCGCATCTGTTCCAGGGTGGAACGCAGGGCGTCACGTCGGCTACTCAGCAACTCACGCTGCTGCGCCAGGGTCTCCATCCGATCCAGCGCCTCGTGCAGGGTTTTGCGTGCGTTCTCCATCTGCTTCGAGGTGTCGTCCAGCTGCTGGCGGATCTCGGTAGCCTCACCCTGTAACCGCTCACGGCGGGTGGCGATCTGCTCCTGACGGGCCTGTTTGGCACTGAGTTGGGACTGTTTCTCGGAGTGGCTACGATTAAGTTCGTTGAGCTCGCTCTGCAGGTTTTCCCGCTCCTGCTCACGTTCACGCAGTTGCTGCTGCCCCTGCTCCATTTGCTGTTTCAGGGCATCGCTCTGCTGCTCCAGCGTGGCAATGGTCTCACCCAGCTCCTTCAGTTCCTGCTCCCGATGCAGCACACCGGCGTGTTCATCCGCATCGCGGGCGACACGCAGCCAGCCCTTGCCGAGCCAGACACCGTCGCGGGTGATCACCGATTCATGCAGCGCCAGGCGGTTGTGCAGGGCAATGGCTGCGGAGAGGTCGTCGGCGACATAGATCCCGCCAAGCATGGCGTCGAGGGGCCAGGGGGAGCTCACTTTCGACAGCAGGGTTTCGCCGCTACCCGTAGTGGCGCCGGTCACCTGATTGCTGATATCGAACAGGGAGAGCGTGCCATGCTCCAGACTACCCAGGGTACCCAGAACCGGGTCCATGCCGTCGACGCAGACCGCTTCCAGATTTTCACCGAGGACACACTCGAGGGCGCGTTCCCACCCCTCTTCGGCGCTGATCCCTTCGGCCAGACGCTTGGCCTCGGCAAGCCCCTGACCACCGAGCCATTCGGTCACCGCGCCCTGGCGCTTGCCCAGTGCCGCCTGTTGCAGCGCCTCAAGAGAGGCGTGGCGGCCACGGGCATTCTGCAGTTGGGTACGCTGTTGATCCAGCTGCTGGGCATCGTCGTGATTCTTTTCACGCTGCTGGCCAATCTGCTCCATGCAGCTACGCAGACGTTCGGAGAGCTCGGCCTCTTTCAGTTCCCCTTCGGCCAGCTGTTCACGCAACAGGGCCAGTTCCTCATCGGAGCCGGCACCGGCAAGGTTGGCCTGCTCATCTTCGATGCGCTTGAGGCGGGTATTCAGCTGGTCGGCCTGCTGCTCCAGGTGCTGCTGGCGGGCACGTTCAACCTGAGCGGTCTGTGAGGGCTCGTTGGCCTCCTCGTTGAAGGCATCCCACTCGGCCTGCCATGCCTGCATCGCCTCTTCCGCCTCGGTCAGCGCCGCGCTGGAGAGTTCCCCGGCGGCGCTCGCCTCCTGCTGCTGCGGCTCAAGTTCGATAATGACACTTTGCAGCTCTTCGATGCGGCGCTTGTCGTGGTCCTGATGAGACTGGGCCTCGTTCCAGCTACGTTCCAGTTGTTCCAGGTCCTGGCGCTGCTGCTGATAGCGTTCGCGCTCATGCTGGATGGTCTGCTCGAGACGGGCGATGTCGGCACCGACACCGTAGTACTCACTCTGGATGGTATTGAACTGATCGCTGGCCTCCACATGGGCCTCGCGTCGGCTCTCGATGTTGGCCTCGGCGTTACGCTGACGGGCAACCTGGGCCTCGAGGCCGATCTCCTGCTCCTGAAGTTGCTGCTCGCGGCGGTGGACCTCGCCGTCCAGTTCACGCCAGCGCAGGGCCTGGAGCTGCCCCTTGAAGACGCGCTCCTCTTTCTTCAGTTCCTTGTACTTTTCGGCAGTGGCAGCCTGGCGCTGCAGGTGACCCAGCTGTTTGTCCAGCTCCTCACGCAGGTCGTTGAGGCGGTCCATGTTGTCGCGGGTATGACGAATACGGGTTTCGGTCTCGCGGCGACGCTCCTTGTATTTGGAAATCCCGGCAGCCTCTTCAAGGAATACCCGCAGGTCTTCGGGACGCGCCTCAATGATGCGCGAGATGGTGCCCTGCTCGATGATGGCGTAGCTACGTGGGCCCAGGCCAGTGCCGAGGAAGATGTCGGTGATGTCACGGCGACGGCAGCGGGAGCCGTTGAGGTGGAAGATCGACTGGCCGTCACGGGTTACCGTACGCTTGATGGAGATTTCGTTGAAGCCGGCGTATTCCCCGCCCAGGGAGCCGTCGCTGTTGTCGAACACCAGTTCAATCGAGGCCTGACCCACCGGCTTGCGCGCATTGGAGCCGTTGAAGATAACGTCGGTCATGGAGTCGCCGCGCAGGTTCTTGGCGGAACTCTCCCCCATCACCCAGCGTACCGCATCGATAGTGTTCGATTTACCGCAACCGTTAGGGCCGACAATACCGGTCAGATTGGTCGGCAGGGGGATGGTTGTCGGATCGACAAAGGACTTAAAGCCGGCGAGTTTGATCTTGCTCAGTCGCATCGTGTCTGGGTTTCACTCTAAATTCAAATCGGTCAATTGAAGGGATGGCCGGGGCGAGTCCTTATATATCAGTATGTTGGACGTGCCTGACATACGAAAACCGGAACCCGCGCCGTCACGGGGCATCCCTGTGTCCCCCGGAGTTGTTCGTATCGAGCCGCTTTTCCGCTACAATTCCGGGCCGACAAAACTACCATGAAAGACCACATTATGCCTAGCCAACCAAACAGAGATCTGGAAACCTTCGACAACCCGATGCCGGAGCGTGATTACACCATCCATATCGATGTGCCGGAGTTTACCTGTCTCTGCCCCAAGACCGGCCAGCCCGACTTCGCCACTATAGCCATCGATTATGTGCCGGAGCAGAAGTGCCTGGAGCTGAAGTCGCTGAAGATGTACATGTGGTCCTACCGTGACGAGGGCGCTTTTCACGAGAAGGTGACCAACACCATGCTGGAGCACTTCGTCGCCGCCTGCCAGCCACGCTTCATGCGGGTGACCGGCAAGTTCAACGTCCGCGGCGGGATCTACACCACCGTGGTGGTGGAACATCGCGCCCCCGGCTGGACCCCGCCGGTGCCAGTTACTCTCCCCTGAAGGGAGCGCATGAAAAAAGGCCAGGAGTCATAGGTGATCCTAACCACCTTTGACTCCTGACCTTTGGCATTCCCTGCCTATCACATCTCAACTATATCTACCTTCCCTTTACGCCTGGTGTTGTTCACTAACATCGGTAACGAGCGTCGCAAACTGATCTTGCTGGTTCTGATAAGCATTAACCTGATAGTAACGATCCTGTGCCGGGATGTGGCGAATAAATGATGCCGACTTGCCGCTTTGGGCAACCTTGAGGTATTCCCTGATCCACTCATCCTTGGTATCCGGCAATACTTCACGCACAGTATGACCAATTAGCTGATCCGCATTCAGCCCTGTCAACCGCTCAAATGCCGGATTCACCTCCAGGAAACGGTAGTCCACTGCCTTACCGTTGGCGTCGTAGATCAGTTCATGCACGGCCAGACCGCTATCCATCTTCTCGAACAGAGTACGAAGATGCTGCTCACTTATTATGAGCTTATCTTCTGTCTTTTTACGCAGCGTTATGTCGCTGATAAAACCTTCAACAAAACGCCCTTCTCCCTCATCATCATCGATACCCACTCCCCTCTCCCATACCCAGCGGATTGAACCATCCTTATGCATAATACGGTAGACAAAACTAAACTGACGCTCCGCATCAAGTGCCTCTTGCACCTCACTCCACACTTTCGCCTGATCCTGTGGGTGAATCAGATCCACATAGCTGACGACCTTGCCATCCTCCAACTCATCTCTGGTGTATCCGGTCAATAATTCGGCACCATCACTAACAAATTCCATATCCCAGGCGTGATAATTCTTACGACGATAAGCCATGCCAGGCAAATTACCTAAAAGGGTATTTAAACGACTCTCGTTTTGCCTGATAAGCACCTCGTTCTCAAAACGCTCTGTTACATCGGTCAGCGCACCGAACAATTCCACTGTCTCACCAGTGGCGCTGCGTAACGGCGACACTCGCCCTTCAATCCAGCGTATGCCGCCCTGCTTGTGCCGCATACGACAGGTAAAAGTAAGATCTTCCCCATGCTCCACTGCCTGTAGAATTTCCTGTTCCACCCGTTTCAGGTCGAAGTCATCGACGAGAGGCTTCCAGTGACTCTTATCCCCCATCAATTCCTCATCGGTATAGCCAAGCAGGCGCTCAGCCTTTGGCGCGAGATAACTGATCTCCAGTTCAGGAAAACGCAACACAAAAACAACATCTGGAATAGTAGTAACGACGTGATCGAGAAACTGACGGCTAGCGCGCAAGGCACGTTTCTCCACTTCCAATTCGGTAATTTTATTGAGTAATTTGCTGGCAAGGGCTTTACGAGTTAGACGATCCTCGAAATCATGATGCTCGGGATTACTATCATATGGTGGTGGTTTATGATCCCTCTCTGACTCAATTACATCATGCAATTTCTGCCGAAAAACACCAGAATCACCGTCTTTTATGATAAAGCCGGAAGCGCCAACCAGACGTGCCAGCGCTTCATCATTTGGTTCAAGGAAGGTGGCCGAATAAAAAACCACAGGAACATCATGCAATACTTCATCGGTACGCACTGCCTGGCAGAGACTATAGCCATCCATGTTTGGCATTAGTACATCGGAGATGATCATATCGGGATGGACAGCATGAGCGAGAGAAAACGCCTGCTCACCATCCTCAGCCTCTTCCACCTCATAACCATCCGCAACCAAACCAGCGACGACTGCCTTGCGCACAATGGCATTATCTTCCGCCAATAGAATTTTCATTACACACCCCCTAAACACCGCAGTGTTTATCCACAAAAAACCTGTCTGTTTCAGAGCATCCGTGCAAAACAAGCCTTCCTGATAAAATAGTAGTAAAGAAACAGGCTGGGAAAAGTCAGCAAAAGTTAGCAATGGTTAATTCAGATAAACGGCAAAATTGTGCATGGTTGCATTCTTGACAGCATGTAGTGGTTGAGAAAATAAATGACACATCTTGTCTCTTCCACCTTGTACAATTCGTCCATGTATATCGGTATTGATATTGGCACTTCTGGTTGTCGTGGCATGGTCATCAACGCCGCAGGAGCTATTGTGGCCGAAGCGGCGGTGCCACTACCGCCGAGCCGCATTCGTGGCAGCAAGGTCGAGCAATCGCCGCAGGATTGGTGGCAGACGCTGGAACTGCTGCTGCCCGCCCTGCTATGCCAGTACGATCCGGCCACTATCCGCGCCATTGCCCTCGACGGCACCTCCGGTACCGTGCTGCTCACCGATCCGGCCGGTGACCCTCTCACCCCGGCGCTGATGTACAACGACAACCGTGCTGTAGAACAGGCAACACGTATCGCCGAACTCGCGCCTCGCGACAGCGCCGCCCATGGCACGGGTTCAGGTCTTGCCAAGGCGCTCTGGCTGCTACAACAGAACCGCTCCCCTTCCCCACGTATTCACACCCAGGCCGACTGGCTGACGGGTCAACTCTGCGACGACTTTTCCACCTGCGATGCCAATAATGCACTCAAACTGGGTTATGACCCGGTGGCCCGGAGATGGCCGGAGTGGCTTGGACAGCTGGGGATTGAAACCGCAATGCTGGCACGGGTGATCGCGCCAGGTACGCCTGTTGGTACGCTTCGTCCTGAACTGGCGGAGAGATGGGGATTGAGTGCGTCGGTGACGATCTGCGCCGGAACCACCGACAGCACCGCTGCATTTATCGCCTCTGGCGCCACCCAGCCAGGCGAGGCAGTCACCACCCTCGGCTCGACGTTGGTGCTCAAGGTGCTCTCACCCAAGCCGGTCTTCGCCCCGGAATATGGGGTCTACAGCCAGCCGCTGGGCAAACTGTGGCTGGTGGGCGGCGGCTCCAACAGCGGCGGCGCGGTATTGCGACGCTTTTTCAGCGATGAGAGGATGGCGCAACTCTCGGCGCAGATCGATCCCGAGAAAAGCAGCGGCCTCGACTACTATCCCCTGAACGCAGAAGGCGAACGTTTCCCGATCAACGATCCACAATTGCCACCACGCCTGGCACCACGACCCGACGACGATGTCCGTTTCTTACACGGCATGCTGGAGGGGATCGCCAATATCGAAAAACAGGGTTATGTGTTGCTGCAAAAACTGGGAGCGCCCTATCCAGATTCGATTCGTAGCAGTGGTGGCGGCGCGAAGAACGATCTCTGGACGCGCATACGGAGAAATCGGCTCGGTGTCATGATGGTAAGCGCTGAACAGCAACAGGCCTGTTACGGTGCAGCGCGTCTGGCGCAAAGCGGACTCGATTCGCAGCCCGACTGAGGCATCTGGTAGGATGGGCGGCAAAAGAACACGACCAAGGAGCAAACATGCTGGGACAACCTTTTATCGGCGCTAACGGACTACTCAGGGGCTTTGCCCTGATCACCACCTCTGGCCTGCGCCGCTTTGTCATCCTGCCACTGCTGATCAACATCCTGGTATTCAGTGTCTCCATCTGGGTATTGGTGCAACAGTTCACCCCGTTGGTGGACAAGTGGATCAGTTATCTACCGAGTTGGCTCTCCTGGCTGGAGGGTATGGTCTGGCTGGTATTCGCCATCGCCGCGGTGCTGCTGATCTTCTATACCTTCGCCCTACTCGCCAATCTGATCGCCTCTCCCTTTAACGGTCTGCTGGCCGAAGCGGTGGAAAAACACCTGACCGGCCAACCGCTACCACCGAATGGAAGCCTGATCACTGTATTCAAGGATTTCCCGGCGGCTATCTTCGATGAGTTACGCAAGCTGCTCTATTTTCTGCTGCGCGCGGTGCCCCTGTTGATCCTGTTCTGGATCCCGCTGATCAATCTTGCCGCACCGTTCCTCTGGGTGCTGTTCAGCGCCTGGATGATGACGGTGCAGTATTGCGACTATCCGATGGGTAATCACAACATGCGCTTTAAAGAGCAACGTTCCGTGTTGGGCCGCAGGAAACTGCTCAGCCTCGGCTTTGGCGGCGCCACCCTGCTTGGCACCATGATCCCGGTGGTCAACTTTCTGGTAATGCCCGCTGCAGTCGCCGGTGCCACCGCATTATGGGTCAACGACCTTAAACAGGAACGCATCGCTCAGGGATAATCACAGATGGATAATCACGACCTGGAAGTTCTGTTCAAATCCCAGCACCCGATCATCGTGATCGAGAGTCACGAAGAGAGGCGGCTGCTGCAATTGATCAGCCGTATCGGTATTCAACAATACAAACCGGTCTTCCAGTGGACCATTACCGAGGGTTTACGCCGACTGGACATCGACATCTCATCGCCTCTGAGCAAGGCCGATGAAGAACAGGTGCTAAGACAGATCCGTGAAGAGAAAAATGCCGGCATCTATATCCTCTGTGATTACCACGCCTATCTGGACAATCCGCTGCACGTACGCCTGCTCCGGGATATCGCGCAGGGACACGAAGAAAATCAGATCACGCTGGTGCTGCTCAGTCATAAGATTGAACTACCGCCAGAACTGTTACGCCTCAGTGCTAGTGCCGTGCTAGCACTGCCGAACCAGAAAGAGCTGGAAAAGATCGTGCTGGAGATCGCCAATGAGTGGCGCAAAAAGAGCCATCAATCGGTACAGAGCGATCCAGAGAGTTTCCGTATGCTGCTGCAAAATCTGAGCGGCATGACTGCGGAGGATGCGCGACGCCTGGCACGTACGGCGATCTTTGATGATGGCGTCATCAATGCCGATGACCTGCCGCAGCTAATGAAGGCCAAGCATCGACTGTTGCGCGGCGATGATGTGCTAACCATCGAATTCGATACCGCGCGCTTCGCCGAAGTGGGCGGCCTGCAAAATCTCAAGCAGTGGCTGGAGCAGCGCAAGCCTGCATTCCTCGGAGAAATGAAGAGTAGCACGCTGGAACCGCCAAGAGGTGTCCTGCTACTTGGCGTCCAGGGTGGCGGCAAGAGTATGGCGGCGAAGGCCACTGCGGCGATGTACAACGTACCACTATTGCGCCTCGACTTTGCCACCATTTACAACAAATACCACGGTGAAACCGAACGCAACCTGCGCGAGTCACTGAAGACCGCGGAATCGATGGCACCCTGTGTGCTGTGGATTGATGAAATAGAAAAAGGGATCAGTAGTAATGAGATGGATGGTGGCACTTCGCAACGGGTGCTCGGTACCCTGCTAACGTGGATGGCGGAAAAGAAGACTCAGGTATTCATGGTCGCCACTGCCAACGAGATCGAGCGGTTACCCCCAGAATTAATCCGTAAAGGCCGCTTCGATGAAATCTTTTTCATCGATCTACCCGATGCCAACGTACGCCAGGAGATATTCGCCATCCACCTGCAAAAGCGCCAGCTTGAGCCCACTCGCTTCGATACGCGCATACTGGCGACGCAGAGTGAGGGATTTTCTGGTGCCGAGATTGAACAGGTTATCGTCTCTGCACTCTATGCCAATCATACACTGGGCAACGATCTGCAAACTCAGCAGTTACTGGATGAGATTCTACTGACCAAACCGCTGTCGGTGGTTATGCGGGAGAAAATGGCACGTTTGCGTCAGTGGGCGGAGGGTCGAACCGTCTCCGCCTCTTAGGGAATACACTACTGCTGTGCACTCTCCAGAGTGAAACCTTTCTTGGTGAACAGTTCCAGACAGGTGTCGACTATCGTTTCATCGTAGATCGTGCCACAGCCTCTCCTGATCTCATCCAGCGCAACATCCAGACCCAGCCCTGGACGGTAGGGGCGGTGAGATGTAATCGCCTCCACCACATCGGCCACAGCAAGAATACGTGCTTCAAAAACAATCTCTTCACATTGCAATCCACTGGGATAGCCACTGCCATCGCAACGTTCGTGGTGCTGTAACACAATGTCTGCAATAGGCCAGTCAAACTCCACCCCCTTAAGGATGTCGTAACCGATCTGCGGATGTGACTTGATGATACCGAACTCACTTTCGCTCAATCTTCCAGGACGATTAAGGATCTCAGCAGGCACATTGATCTTGCCGATATCGTGCACCAGTGCTGCAAGACGCAACCCTTCAATGCGATGCGCATCCAGCTCCAGCTGCTGGGCAATTGCCACAGCCAGTTGCACTACCCGTTGCTGGTGACCGGCGGTGTAGGGATCACGTTTTTCCAGCGTCAGTGAAACTGCCTCAATGGTTTGCAGCATGGTTTTCTGGATGCGCTCCATGCTCTCGCCATGAGCGACATGGGTACGCTGCGACTCGATACCATAGGCAACATCGCCCGCCATCTCCTGCAATAGCGACAGTTCCGACTCATCGAATATCTCGCGCCTGGCAGAAAAGATACCGATCACGCCAAACATGTTCTGGCGATAACGAATTGGCAACAACAATAAGGTCGAAAGGCCAATTTCACGGGCAATGTCCACCTGATTCATAGTCCACGATCCATGTTCGAATTCAGTCAGCAATATGGTTGCACTCTCATCATACAGCCCGGCAAAAACATCATCATCCAGATCGACCTGCTCAAGATCACCCAACCATCGTTGCATCGGTTCAGTGGTATTACTGGATTGAACCTGTGGCACAAGACGATTGTTGATACTGTATGCAGCCCAGACGAACAGATAATCGCCATCATTGGAGAGCACATCACACACATTCTGTAATAGTTCAACCTCTGAGGTGGCGTGAATCATGGTGCGATTGCCCTGACTAAGGGTACGCAGCACACGATTGGTATGTTGCAGTTGCTGTGTTGCCAGCACCTGCTTGGTTACGTCACGCCCATAGAGGTTGACATACCCTGATTCCTTGAACGGCGTGATAACAAAGGTGAAATGACGTGCACCAACAACATAGTCAAGTTTTTCCAACTCATTAATCTCTAACGCCTTCTTAGCCATCAAAATCATCACATCACGCAGCCCGGCATATTCATCCCGATACGCGACCAATAGCTTTTCGCTTGCAGGATTCAGGTAAAGAATTTCACCCGATGCCGCGATACGAATTACAGGGTTAGGATTCTCTGCCGGGAACCTGGCCAGGCTTTGTATCTCCTGCTCTGCCTTCCGTTGCTCACTAATATCGGTAAAGATGGTGGCGAATTGATCCTGTTTTGTCTGGTAGGCGATTACCTGGAAATATTTATCCAATGCTGCGGCATACCTAACAAACCCTGCAGACACCCCGCTCTGCGCCACCTGAACATAATCATTAATCCACTCCTCCTCAATACCAGGCAAGGCTTCACGCACTGTACGACCAACAACATTCCCTGCTTTCAGTCCGGTCATCCTCTCAAACGCAGGATTGACCTCAAGAAAACGATAGTCGTTCGCTTTTCCATTCGCGTCATACACCAGTTCATGCACTGCCATACCGCTTTCCATCATCTCAAATAGACTTCGAAAACGTTGTTCACTGCTTATCAGCTTCTCCTCGGCCTGTTTACGCAAGGTAATGTCACTAATGAAGCCTTCGATATGTTGATCTTCGTCTTCTTCATCCTTGATACCAACACCTCTCTCCCATACCCAGCGGACTGAGCCATCCTTATGCAGGATGCGATAGACAAAGCTGAACTGGCGGCCCTCGCGCAGTGCCTGTTGCACCACATCCCAAACCATCTCCCGATCCTGTGGGTGAATAATGTCGGCGTAACTGACTACCTGGCTGTTCTCTAATTCATCGCGACGATATCCGGTAAGTTCCATAACACCATTACTAACAAACTCCATATTCCAGTCACGCTGGTTATCACACCGATAAGCCATGCCAGGCAAATTGCTGAAAAGGGTATTTAAGCGACTTTCACTTTGTCGGATTTGCTCATCTTTCTCAAAACGCTCCGTCACATCGGTCAATGCACCGACCAGTTCCATTTTGTTATCGGTTCGCCGTGGCGATATCCTTCCTTCGATCCAGCGAACACCATCTTTCTTGTGGTGCATACGGCAAGTAATAATCGTGCCACTCTGTGTTTCCACGGCACGATTGAGTTCTCGTTCCACCCTCTCACGATCAGAATCATCGATGAGTGCACGCCAATTATCACTGCTCCCCATTAACTCATCACCGGGAATGCCGAGCAGTCGCTCAGCCTGAGGAGCAATATAACTGATCTCCATTTCGGGAAGACCCAGTACAAATACAACATCAGGAATGGTGGTAACGATGTAATCCAGAAACTGACGACTTTCACGTAAAGCACGCTTCTCTGCTTCCAGTTCAGTAACCTTCTTTAATAGTTTACTGGTTAGTGCTTTGCGATAGAGCCGATTCTCCTCACCGAGGTGTTCCGAGTGTTGCTCAACCAATGGTGGTTTGTGCTGTCTTTCCGACTCGATAACATTGTGTACCCTGTCATGAAAACTCTTGAGATCGCTGTCCTTTAGAATAAATCCAGACGCACCGACCTGACGTGCCAGTTCTTCATCTTCTGGCTCGAGAAAGGTGGCAGAGTAGAAAACCACGGGAATATCATGTAACTCATGATCACTACGCACGGCCTGGCATAGACTGAAACCGTCCATGTTAGGCATCAATACATCGGAGAGAATCAGATCGGGGTGAGTGCTGTGAGCGAGAGAGAGTGCCAGCTCGCCATCCTCGGCCTGTTCTACCTCGTAACCATCCGCTACCAGACCCGCAGCAACTGCCTTGCGTACAATGGCGTTATCCTCCGCCAGCAAGATCCTCATACCATCTCCTTAAACGCCGCGACGTATATCCCTGAGTGACGTAGTACCCGTATTGTTTTCGTGGCTACGTCCATTCTTACTCGGTAAGCATAGTAAAAATGTACAGGAAGAGTAGGAAAAGCGGGTTATCCCAGATGAACGGCAAGTCTACGAATCCCCTCCTCCAGTTGTTCCATGGAGGTGGTGTAGGCAAAGCGCAGATACTTATGAGGCAGGTAACTACCGAAGTCGATACCGGGTGTCACGGCAACACCCGCCTGTTCCAGCAGTTCGTTGGCAAACTGAAAACTGTCATCGCTAAAGCGACTGCAATCAGCGTAGAGATAAAATGCACCCTGAGGTGTAACGGGAATGTCAAAACCAAGATCGCGCAGTGCAGGCAGAAGGAAGTCTCGCCTCTGACGGAACGCTTCCCGACGCTGCTCCAGAATCGCCAGATTATCCGCACTAAACGCCGCCACTGCGGCATATTGTGCCAGGGTGGGCGCGGCAATAAAGAGGTTTTGCATCAGCTTCTCTACGTCACGGATGTAACGTTCCGGTACCACCAACCACCCCAGACGCCAACCGGTCATGCAGAAGTACTTGGAAAAGCTGTTAATCACAAATAGTTCGTCGCTGACCGACAACGCGGTATCGTCATTACCGTCGTAGATCAGGCCATGGTAGATCTCATCGACCAGCATCGCACCGCCACGCTCGGCCACCATAGTTGCCATTGAGGCCAGTTCATCCTTCTCGATCACGGTGCCGGTGGGATTGGAAGGGGTCGCCAGTAGTACGGCTCGAGTGTTATCCGCCCAATGCTGGTGCAGCAACGCTGCACTAAGCTGATAGCCCGTTGAGGCATCCACCGTTATGCCCCTGCTCTGCCCCTCCAGAAAACGAACGAAGTGGCGGTTACAGGGATAGCCCGGATCCGCGAGCAGCACTTCACTGTCCCGGTCCAGTAGCACGCCGAGCACCAGCAGCAAGGCCCCGGAGGCACCGGGAGTGATCACGATACGTCGTGCGGGAACATCGACCGCATAGCGTTGACGATAGAAATCGGAGATGGCCTGGCGCAGCGCGGGCAGACCGAGTGCCGGGGTGTAGTGGGTCTCACCGGCGATTAGTGCCTTCTGCGCCGCCTCGATGACCGGCTCCGGGGTAGTGAAGTCAGGCTCACCGATCTCCATGTGAACGATGGAACGTCCCTCTGCCTCCAGTTGGCGCGCTCGCGCCAGCAGATCCATCACATGGAACGGCTCAATCTCCTCCATGCGGCGGGAAATGGGAGGCAGTTTGTGGGGATTATCAGCTTCCATGCAGCCGTTTCACCAAGGCCAGATCAAGGCAGGTGTTACCTGCGGCATCACCGCTCAGCACCGTAAACGGCTGCTCGGGCTCGCCCCAATGGTTAAGCACGATAGCAGCGCCGCTAAAGTCCTCGTCACGGGTGTAACCGTTGACTGCGACAATGGTTTTGAGACCTGCGCCAAGGGAGGAGCGGATACCGTTGTAGGAATCCTCAAAGGCGATACATTGTGCCGGACTCAGGCCCATTTTCTCCATCGCATAGAGATAGATATCCGGAGCCGGTTTTTTTGCCGGTACCACATCTCCTGCGGCAATGACCTCAAACCAGGTCATGGCGTCGGGGGCCAGGGCATTCTGTAGCAGCGCCGAGACGTTCTCCGGGGTGGTGGTAGTGGCCACCGCCAGACGCATCCCCGCCTGGCGAGCCTCGGTCAGCAGACGGCGTACCCCGGGGCGTAACGGGATCAGCCCCTCCCCCAGCATCTCCACATAGTGGCGGGTCTTGGCCTGGTGCAGTCCGGCAATAAAGTCATCCAGGTCGGTGGGACGCTGGAAGGCGGTATTGAATTTGTCCAGATAGTAGCGGATACGCTCCTTGCCGCCGGTCACCGCCAGCAGCTCGCCGTAGCGCTCTTCGCTCCACTCCCAGTCGAGCCCAGCCTCGGCAAAGGCGCGATTAAAGGCGACCCGGTGGCCGTCACGTTCGGTATCGGCCAACGTACCGTCCACATCGAATAACAACGCTGAAAGTGTGCTCATTGTCCCGTATCTGTAAGCTATTGAGGCGATGTAGGTTAACCGACATCGGGGTTGAATGCACCCGCTCCAGCGGGCCGAAAGTTGCGCCCTCCGGCCACATCTGGTATAGATGCGCGCTTGATTTTGCGGAGCCTCTGTAGCCACTCTAGTATGAATTGGCAGAGGGAACTCCCTGGACCGTGGGAAGGCCCGGTAGTATGGCCTTCCTATATAGAGTTACGCTTTGCGCAGGAGACTCAAGCGTATGCCAGCAAAAAAAACCGCTACACCCAAGAAGGCTGCCGCGAAGAAAGCGGTAAAAAAAGCCCCGGCTAAGAAAATCGTAAAAAAAGCCGCGCCTAAGAAAGCCGCCGTGAAGAAGACTGTGGCAAAAAAAGCCGCGGTGAAGAAGGCCCCGGTCAAAAAAGCACCAGCGCCAAAGGCCCCGGCTAAAAAAGCACCGGCCAAGAAAGCGGCGGTCAAAAAAGCGCCCGCAGCAAAAGTGAAATCCGTTCCAACATCAAAGAAAGCCACTGTGAAATCAACCAGCAAGAAAACAACTACTGTTAAACAAGTTCGTACCAGTGATCTGGAAGGGGTCGGCCACGTTGAACCCTATGTAGAGAAGAAAGGCGAGGAGTACATGAGCGCAGCGATGCGCGAGCACTTCCGCAAGATTCTGCTGCACTGGAAAATGGAGTTAATGGAAGAAGTGGACCGTACCGTGCATCACATGCAGGACGAGGCCGCCAACTTCCCTGATCCCAATGACCGTGCCAGCCAGGAATCAGACTTCACTATGGAGCTGCGTACTCGCGACCGCGAACGCAAATTGTTGAAGAAGATCAACGAGTCTCTGGATCTGCTGGAAGATGGCGAATACGGCTACTGCGAAAGCTGTGGTGTCGAGATCGGACTGCGTCGCCTGGAAGCTCGTCCCACCGCTACACTCTGTATCGACTGCAAAACCCTGGACGAAATTCGGGAAAAACAGCGCGGTTAATCAGCATTGCCAAAACAAAAAAGGGAGCCTCGGCTCCCTTTTTTCTTTCCCATCACTGAGAAGATTATCGATCTGCCGGTTTGCGCCGGTCCTCCTGTACCCTGAGGTTATTCTCCTCGGCGAAGCGCATAATGTAGGTGTACGCAGCCGGGTTCTTCTTCGCTAACCCCTTCGACACCAACAGACACTTACGGCCTTCGATGATGCAGGGCTGAACTTCGTTCGAATAGTGCAACCGATGATCGGCCTTAAAACTGCCCAGGCTGGCCGAGATTCGTTCAATCCAGTCACTGGGACGGAACTGCTGCCCATCATTCTTGACGCTCTCGATTACCCAGCTTTCTTCATCTTCGGTTGCCATACCTTCCACCATGATTGATTGTTATTAGTAAACATAGACTTCGGGCAATGGCCTGCAACATCGCCCTTCTTCCAAGCATCGTGCATCTCTTCTATAGTGTGGCCTGTTCCTCCACAAGCAACCCATGAGAACACCATGCATACTCTGGACGCAATCACTTCACGTCAAAGTTGCCGCGCCTATCTTTCCCGGGAAGTCTCGCAACTAACCATTACGGAAATCTTAAGCGCCGCCCGCTGGTCACCTTCCGGAGCCAATATGCAACCGTGGCGTGTTGCTGTGCTGCGCGGCGAGAGCAAACAGCGCTTCGCAGACACCATCATCAAAGCCCACAAATGCGGCCAGAGCGACCAGGCAGATTACCAATACTACCCCGAACAGTGGTTCGAACCCTATGGCCGGCGCCGCAAAACCACCGGATTGGCGCTCTATTCGGCATTAGGCATCGGTAAAGACGACAAACAGGCACGACAGGAAGCATGGGAAGATAACTATCACTTCTTCGGCGCGCCGGTCGGGCTACTGGTGTTTCTCGATCGCCGTCTTGCTCAGGGCAGCCTGATCGACATTGGCATGTTCATGCAAAGTGTGATGCTCGCCGCTCAGGACCAGGGCCTTGCCACCTGCCCTGAAGCCTCCGTTGCCGACTACCCGAACATAATACGCGATCTCCTCAATATCGAACATAACTGGGCGTTAGCCGGTGGTATCGCGCTCGGTTACGCTGATATGACCGCTGCAGTGAACAACTACCGTACCACCCGTGAAGAGGTCGAGAGTTTCACCAGTTGGTATGACTGAATCCGAACTACCCTACCGTGGTCGCTTCGCCCCCTCGCCGACCGGACCACTCCATTTCGGCTCATTGATCGCCGCAGTCGGCAGCTATCTTGAGGCGCGTCGGCATGGTGGCGAATGGCTGGTACGCATGGAGGATATCGATCCCCCACGCGAGGTCGCCGGTGCAGACAAACTCATCCTCGACACCCTGGAACGCTACGGCTTCGAATGGGACGGCGAAGTGCTCTACCAGAGCCGACGCCACGAATACTATCTAAACGCTCTGGATCAACTGTCACGGCATAGCCTGCTCTATCGCTGCGGCTGCTCACGCAAGGAGATTGCAGAACGGGGCGAAGCGCTCGGTCTGCCTGCTGGGGTCTACCCCGGCACCTGCCGTACTCATCAGGTCGACACGCATCAGCAACACGCACTGCGCCTGCTCACTGAAAGCGAACCGGTAACGTTTGTCGATGCGTTGCAGGGGCCGCAAAAACAGAATCTGGAAGATGAGGTGGGCGATTTTGTATTGCGCCGTGCCGACGGACTCTTTGCCTATCAACTGGCGGTGGTGGTCGATGATGCGGAGCAGGGGATCACCGAAGTGGTACGCGGTAGCGATCTGCTCGACTCCACCCCAAGACAAATCCTGTTGCAGCGCTATCTGGGATACCCCACTCCCGACTACCGCCACCTGCCCATCGCCGTGAACAGAGAAGGACTCAAGCTGAGCAAACAGACCTTCGCCCCGGCGCTGGAGATGGCCAATCCCCTGCCCTCACTGTGGCAGGCACTACAGTTTCTCGGGCAGCAACCACCAGAGGTATTGCTGGAGGGAGAACTCGACAGCTTCTGGCGCTGGTCACTGACCCATTGGCAGAGTGAGGCGGTTCCTCGTAGACTTGCGATTCCCATCTCCACACCACAATAACTAACTATGAACGACCTCAGCCACCCCTTTATCGCCCGCTATCGCGGCTATTTCCGCAGCATGCTCAGATGGGATGATCTGGACGCCCTGTGGAGAACGCTGCGCCAGACTCCGGAGAAGGAGTGGTATATCTATGCGGTGGGTGAAACCCCGCCGCAGCAACCGGTAGAACATGCAAAACTGGAACAGTTCATCGTCCAGATCGACGAGTTGCTGCGCCGGGAGCACGACGAGGACTACTGCGGTATCGTCTATGTCGATGACGTGGAAAACCCGGGATACATCAAGATCTACGACCCGAATAATCTGGGTAGCGTCTGCGGCCCCGGCTTCGGTCCCCCCCCCTTCCCCGGCTGGATCCTCTCACTGCTGCAACCTGCCGATCTGAACGCCGCCTTCCCACCCCCGGCCAGCCGCCGCCGCTGGTGGCAGAAGCTGTTTGGGTAAAAAAGCTATTCACCGCAAAGACGCAGAGGTCGCAAAGAGAGACTTAATGACAGCGTACTCTGCCTTGTCAGGATATGAATGAGCAGCCGGAATCTCCTGCTATACCACCTTTCCCCTATTCATACCCTTTGCGCTCTTTGCGCCTTTGCGGTGAGATATTATTGTTACGAATCGTAACAGTTGATATGCTTCGCCGATGCCGCGAAGCAAAGAACACGAACAGCACCTGGACCGGGTCATCCTGCTGTTTATTCTGGCCCTGTTTCTGCTCCTCTCGCCCATCGTTGGCTGGTGGGCAGCGGACGACAGCCCGTGGTATGCCCCCTACCTGATCTGGGCACTGCTGATCTTCCTCACCTACCGCCTGCAGCGCTACCTGAAACGCCATGAGCTTTGAACTGTGGCAACTCTTCCTTGCCGGGGTGGCCTATCTGCTGCTGCTGTTTCTCATCGCCTTCGCCGCGGAGCGTGGCTGGATACCGCAAAAGGTCATCAGCCATCCGTTGACCTATACCCTCTCGCTGGGGGTCTACGCCACCTCCTGGAGCTTCTACGGCAGCGTCGGTTTCGCCCAGAACCAGGGCTATAACTTTCTCACCATCTATCTCGGGGTCACCCTCGCCTTCATGCTGGCGCCGGTGCTACTGCAACCGTTGATGCGCCTGACCCGCGAGTTTCAACTCTCCTCCCTGGCCGACCTGTTTGCCTTTCGTTACCAGAGCCAGTTGGCCGGGGTACTGGTTACCCTGTTCATGCTCGCCGGTACCCTGCCCTACATCGCCCTGCAGGTGCGTGCGGTCACCGAGTCGTTGCAGGTATTAACGAGAGAGTCGACACCAGGGCTGATCGCCCTTGGCTTCTGCGTCACCGTTACCCTCTTCGCCATCCTCTTCGGCGCACGCCACATCTCGGCACGGGAGAAGCATGAAGGGCTGGTCGCCGCCATCGCCTTTGAATCGTTGATCAAGCTGCTGGCGCTGCTGTCGGTGGGACTCTTCGCCGTGTTCGGTGTGTTCCACGGCTTTGGCGGTATGGAGCGCTGGCTGTCGCTTCACCCGGAGGCGTTGCAGGCCCTCTACCAGCCGGTGCGTGAGGGGAGCTGGGGCTCATTGCTGCTGCTCGCATTCGCCGCCGCCTTCCTGCTGCCGCGTCAGTTTCACATGGCCTTTACCGAAAACTTCGACCCCAATGCCCTGCGCACCGCCAGTTGGGCCTTTCCCCTCTTTCTGTTGCTGCTGAACCTGGCGATCCCGCCGATCCTCTGGGCCGGTCACGAGCTGAATATCGAGACCTCACCCGACTTCTACGTTTTGGGGATCACCCTGCACCACGACGCGGTGCTGTTGCCGATGTTCACCTTTATCGGCGGCATCTCCGCCGCCAGTGCGATGATCATCGTCACCACCCTGGCCCTGGCGGCGATGTGTATGAACCATCTGGTACTGCCCGCCAGCTTCCCACCGCGGCTCTCGCCGGAGACCAATATCTATCGCTGGCTGCTGTGGGGACGGCGGGTACTGATCGCCCTGATCATCCTTGCCGGGTACG